>JAGLJF010000043.1 GCA_023142595.1 Minisyncoccota bacterium
TTGAAAGGTTTTCATCTCCAAATGATATTGCTCCAGAGCTATCAGTGATACTTCCATCAGCAAGAGTGAGGTTTCCTATAGTAGAACCTGTGGAGAGAGTAGCAACACCAGCGCCTAGAGTTCCAGTTGTGATTATATTTCCATCTCCAAGATCAAAGTCATAACTTGTCTTATTGCTATCCACAACCAAATCCCCATCATCTTGAGTGGTGAGGGTGAGATAGTTTGTGGAATCGTATGAGAGTTTGAGTTGAGTTGTGGTGCCAAAAATTTCAAGTTTTGTGTCTGGATCAATGACTCCAATCCCCACACTTCCATCATTCAATATCGTCATAGCTTCAGTTGCTCCGTTGTTGCCAGTTAGGAAATGCATATCAGCACCAGTGGCTCCGACTCCTGTTGTTGTTTGGAAAGTTATGTCGTCTGTAGTTCCATCTCCTCCAACAAGTTTTGGAGAGATTTGGCGATTAATGAGAGTTGCTCCTGTCACTGTTCCATCATTACCATTACCTGACTTGTCAAACCAAGTATCTTCCGTCATCCCATCTTTTTCAAGGTTAAGAACAGCACCGATTTGGGTTAAGTTTAGTTCTGTAATATCTACTGTACCGACTGAACCTAACAAACGAAATGCCAACCCTGTACCAATTGCAATAAATTCAATTGAGCTATCAAATGTGCCACCTGATATTGTCCCGTATGAATAATCATCATATTCACCCGCATAAATCATTACATCAATACCATAGGCATATGTGCCTGCTATATTTAATCTATACCGTTTCCCAACTTCTAAAATACCACTTTTTCGTATCCCATCATTTGGTGATGTTGGATGAAATGTATTAAAATCATCAACAACACCACTACTAAGAATATCCCAACCACTTGTGAAGTCCCATCCTGATAAAATATCCACACCATCCGCTCCTATATCAGCATAATCCACAGGTGCACCAGAGTAGAGGGATTTTACTTCTGTGGCAGAGAGAGCACGGTTGAAGATTCTGACATCGTCAATGTCATTCCCATTATAATACGCAGGAGTATAAGCCAATCTACCGATTTGTGGTGGGTTTGCAGTATATGTAGAATACCCACCAGATAATGCATTACTGGTATCAACCAATACCCCATTAATATATAAATATGCTAATGTCGTATTATTATTATAAATACTAATTATGCTAACAATATCATTTGTTGTAATACCTGAATCATCAAGGTCATACGTAGCTATTACTCCTGAAGAACCATTACCAACAGTAAAAACCACAGCATTAGTATTTTCTATATTTAGATGAAATCCATCTGTTGCAGTAGCTGTTGCAAGGCCTTCTGAAATAATTGTCTGTGAAGCACCGCGTTTTTTTATTCTAATATTAGCTTTAACCGTAAAACTATCACTGTCAGATAAAGCTAATTTTGATAATGTAACATAATCATCCACCCCATCAAACCTATACGCACTACCTTTAGCGTTTATATCGTTGATAGATTGAGAATTGGTAAGATAGTTTCCGCCGGCATTCATATCCGCTCCGAGAGTTGTGGCTCCGGTGAGAGTTGAGATTCCGTCCACGGTCAAAGTTCCATTAGCTTGGATGTTTCCTGCATTTGACATTGTGATTCCTGTGTCTCCATATCCTCCTCCAACAGTAAGTGAGTCAAATGATCCTGCTCCTGAGCTTGCTGAAATTGAAGCGAAACTTGCAACTCCTGCTCCTGTGATTGACCACTGAGCATCATTGAGTGCGAGGTCTGAAACAGTAGCGTTTCCAACTGTGATTGTTCCAGTTGATGTTCCTGTTCCTATGTTTGTAGCATAGTTTGATGAAGCGTTAAGGTTTACTGCTCCTCCTGTGTTTGTAAGTGCTCCTGTGTTTGTGATTCCCGAAAGTCCAGTGACGACACCAGTGGCAGATATATCCCAATCAGAAGAATCAAGAGCAAGAGTGTCTCCACTGTTTCCAAGAGTGATTGCGTCAGTTCCAGTACCGACAATTTGCCCGCCAGAATAAGTGGTTGTCACAGCTCCCGCCGATGTCAAAGCCAAATCGCCAGAAGTTGTTGTGGAAATTGTGAGATCCTGAGCGGTAGTATTCAAAGTTAAAGCTCCGTCTGATTTTTGAATTGTGTTCGCGCTACCAAGAAAAGTTAAATCTCCAGTGGCAGAAAACTGAGCATAATTTGTTGAACCACCATCGCCGAGGTTGGTTATGCCTGTCACATCAAGACCGTTTGTAGTATCAAGATTTCCTGCTAGACTGACCTGACCTGTTCCAGATTGAGTAATAGTGCCAGAAGTAGAAAAGAGAATATTACCCGTGCCTGCAATTGTGAAATCACCTGAAGTTTGAGAATAACCAGTGATGTTCGCAAGCGCGCCAGCGACAGTTAATCGTTCTGTTCCGCCTGTGTATAAAGAGCCATCAGCCAAGTCCAGATGAGCGACTTGCGTTCCATCGGAATTACTAATAGTCAAAGTAGTAGCACCAGCATTAGAATAAATATCAAAAGTGGAAGAGCCAGAAGAATATTGAACAGTCGTGTCAGCAATGACCAAGTTGGCAAAAGAGTCAATCGTCAAATCTCCCGCCGAAGTGGAAATTGTTTGCGCGCCGATGAATTGCAAATCATCATCAACTCCAACTGAAGTGTCCGTTGCTGAATAGATAATCGGTTGAGATCCATCTAGATCAAAAGTGAAATCTGTGTCATCAGCTCCACCTGAACCTTGAAAAAGAATATAATCATCTGTTTCATTCGAAGCATATTCTGCGTTTTCGAAAGTCAATCTTCCTCCAAAAACAAGATCTCCAGTTGAGTTCACATAAAAAGAAGTAGAATGAAATTGCACTGCGCCTGTGCCGTTGGGGTTTATCAAAATTGCAGTGTCAGCGTCAGTGTTGGCAATTTGATTTGTACCAGCGCCCAAAGTCAAAATTCCAGAATCAGAATCTACGCTCAAAGCGTTCGTCCCTCCAGAAGAAAGATTAACCGCTCCTGCAGAAGTAATGTTGATGTCACCCGCCGATGTCAAAGCCAAATCACCAGAAGTTGTTGTGGAAAAAGTCAAGTCGCCACTGTCATTGTTGATTGTCAGCCCAGTTGCACCTGGACCCGTGAATTCTCCCGTTCCAGAAAGATGAATTGGATAATCAAAGTCAAAATAATCATTGGCAGATGACCAAGTGATTTTAGGATTAGGGGTTGTCGATCCTCTTTCAAATTCCAACCAAGAATCTTCTGTGTCGGCAGTGGCATTGTCATTATTAAGAATAAAACTTGCAGAAGTAGTTCCTCCTACATTAGTTGACCCAACTACCATATTAGAAATATAAGCATTATTCCAATAATTAGTTACTGAACCTAAGTCATAAGTATTGGTAGCTGATGGAACTATATTGCTAGCAATTTGAGAATTAAAAATTACTGTATCAGTATTTGCATCGTCTCCCAGAACAGTGGAACCACTTATTGTCGCTTGTCCTCCATCAGCAAGAACAAAACTATCAACACCATCATCTTGAAACTGAACTATATTTCCAGTTCCTTGTTGATTAACAAGAAGAGCCGCTGAAGCAGAACTATCTGTAAAAGATGCTGCGCCAGTATAAGTTTGAGCTCCCGTGACAGTTAAATCTCCCGTCACATCAACATCTCCACCAAATGTCACTTGTCCCGTACCTGTGGTCAAGGTTGCAATGTCAGAAAGAGTGATAGGGTTATTGAAAGTTGAAGTAGCATCGACAGTAAGAATGTCTGCAGAATCCGAACCCAAAAATGTGTCTCCTCCAACACCGAATGACCTTCCTGCTGAAAGATCATATGCGACTCCAAGAGATTCAAAAGAACCATAACCCGAAAAAACATTTGCTCCGTTATTCCAAGTATTAGTGTTTGTTGGAGAACTTGGAACAGTTATGATACTACCTACACCAGATGGTCCTTGAGAACCTGTGTCTCCTTTTTCACCTTGCTCTCCTATGTCTCCTTGTGGTCCGACAATGATTGTCTCTCTTTGCTTTTTAATTTCTTGTTCTAGTTTTTCAATCCTGTTTTGTAAATCTTTGGTATCGACGGTTTGAGTGATATATACAGTTTTGGGAGTGATTGTTGAAATAGAATCCTTACGAGAGTAAGAATTTTCGTTGGCTCCATTCTCCTGTGTGGAGCCTGTTTGCGAATCGCTAGTTTCCAGACTTTCATCAGAACTCTTTTCTGTTTCTACTGATTTTGTAGTTTCATTTTGATTATCTTGACTTACTATTTTCGTCGTAGTTTCTGTTTGAGGATTAAATAATCCTGAAACATAATTTTTTACTCCTCCAAAAAAAGATTTAATTGAATCTATAACGCCTGATTTTTGTTCTGACTCTACACTTGTGGATACTCCTGCAACTCTTGGATTTGGTTTTTTGTTATTTAAATTTTTCAAAGAAGAAGTAACTTCAGTTTTTACATCGTCAAGGGCATCGTTGGTTGCCACTATTTTATAATCAATAAATTTAGTTGATTGATTTTTAATGATATTCAAAGAATCACTTAGACCAATAATGTCATCTTGAATATGTCTGCTAGAATTATTTATGAAATTATTTGTAGCTACTATTTTATAATCAATAAATCTAGCTGATTCATTTTTAACTATATTTAATGAATTATCTAGATTAACAATGCTATCCTGAACAGAACGGAGTGAAGCGAAGGATCCTGAGTTTAATTTCGCATCACTCTGAACTACGGTTTCATTTGTACGGTCACGGGATTCTTTGTCATGCCTCCTCAAAATGACAGACGAAGCAAACTTTGTCGATTTGTTTTTAATTGTATCTAAAGAATTCGACAAACCAATAATGTCATCCTGAGCTTGTCGAAGGGTTCCATCTTTCCATACTTCAATTGTTCTCAAAGAATCGCTTAAAGAAACTACAGAAGTCTTGCCGTAATTTGAAATTGTATCTAAAGAATTTAAAAGAGATATAATTTCCTTTTGAACACATTGAGTCGATTCATTTTTAATTGTGTCTAGAGAATTGCTCAAAGATATTGTAGAATCTTTACCGTAATTTGAAATTATGTCTAGAGAATTTGATAATCCAACGATGTTATTCTGAGCTTGTCGGAGAGTTTCATATTTCCATATTTCAATCGTGTCTAATAAATTTGAAAATGGAATTATAGAATTTTTGCCATAACTTGAAACTGCTACCACGGAATTTTTTCCGTAATTTGAAATTGTGTCTAAAGAATTATTTAAACCAATAATATTATTCTTAATTTGTGTGCTAGAATTATTAAGAATATTGTTTGTAGCTACTATTTTATGATTAACAAATTTTTGTGATTCGTTTTTGATTGTGCCTAAAGAATTTGAAAAAGAAATTATTTTTTCTTGAGCATTAATACTTATTCCTTTTACAATTTGTGGCGAATCTAATTTAATTTTTTTCTTTTGAAATTCCAATTGAACGAAAACAAAACTACCAACAAAAAAAACAAGAATGACAGCAAATGAAATCACCTTGTTCATAAATGGAGAGATGGTTATAAAGTTTGAAGTATTTGGATCGTTATTTTCTTTTTTAGCAGAAACAATATTTTCATTATCACCTTTTGTTTTATTAGAATAATCTTTAATTCTTTGATTTGCTCTTATTGATTCATCCTTAATTTTAGCCCCTTTAAGCTTTTTCTGTCGACGAAACAGACCAATATAATTCCGAGAAGAATTAGTCGATTTTTTTGTCTGACTTGATAAAATATGGTTCTCGTCTAAGTTATTCATAAACCGATTTAGAACGTAAACACTTAGATAATAAGCTTAAAAAAATTAAGTTTTTTAATGCAAATATTAAGTAGTCAAAATATCTGAATATACTCTTATTTTACAACAAAATGAATATATATGCAACATGTGGATAACTTTTAAATCGCATGTATTAGAGATAAATTTAAAAATATTTTAATTGTTATAATAATTACATATTTTCGCTTATCTCTGCGATTTATTATTTAAACTGAACTAAATTTAGCACAAACTCTTCAGAATTTCATTTTGTTTTATAAATCGGAATTTATCCTTTAGGATTTCATTTTTTTATTTGCAACGATATGAAACCCTGAAGGGTGAATTCCGTCACTATATAAAATTTATTACCGAACTAAATTCCAAAACGAAAGTTACAAAAAACTGCGATATTTTTAGAAATTCCTTAATATACACAAACCAAAAATTCCGAATCCTTCAGAGATTCGGAATCTTCAATATATGCCAATTAATTTTTATAGTTTGCTAATATTTCTATCAATACTTTCTACTCTTGAATTTCCTCATCTTCTGCAACGCCATCAGATTCAGCACCTTCTAATTCTGGCTCTGATTTTGAAACTTCACTTTTAATAAATTTTTTCAAGGCGTCAATTTTATTTGCAACATCTTTATTCTCAGGATTCAAAGATAAAACAATTTCAAATTCGTTAAGAGCATTTTGAATATCATTTTCTCTTTCATAAATCAAGCCAAGACTATAATGAGTATTTGAATTATTTGGCTCAACTTTTATTATTTCTAAAAATATTTTTTTAGCCTCTTCAATGTCTCCAGAATTATAATAAATTCTTCCGAATTGAAATGCAGTGTCAACACTTATATTTCCGATATTCCCAAGTAAGCTTATTGCATTAATTGCTTTTTCAAATTCTTCCTGCGTTTCATATGCCAAAGCAAGTTCAAAAATCGCATCTGCATAATTATTTTTTAATTCTACGGCTTTTTCAAATTCTCTTATAGCCTGATCAGTTTTATCACTTTGTTCCAATCTATAAGATTGTAACATATAAATTTTTCCAAGCTCAGTATAAAGAACCGGGTTAGTTGGCTCTAATTCAATCGCCTTTTGATATCCTGTAATCGCCCATTCGTCTGCTTTTTCAATGTTTAAATCTTTATTCAATATTGCATACAAAGATGCAAATCTTTGGTAAAATGAAGCGCTATTCGGACCAAGCTCAACAGCCTTTTTTACATGATCAATTGTATTTTTTGCCTCCAGCGCAATTTTTTGCATACCATCTTCAGACTCAATACCGCTATTTTGATCTTGAACATGAGAAACTAATTTTCCCAAAGCAACATTAGATAAATATATTTCATATTCTCCTCTGTATGGATTTAACTTCACAATATTTTCAAGATTATCCACACTTTGATTTTGTCCCATAAGAGCATTTTTATATGCCATATCAGCTTTATAAAATCTAGATTGATAAAAATATGACACAATCAAAGAAATGGCAAATATTAAAAGAATCGTAGCAAGCATAAAATAAGCAGTTTCTTCTTTTTTCACTTTCAAGTCTAAAACCCTATATTCATTTTGCTCTCGTTGAGATGAAAAATAATTTACCACTATCAAAATAGTGAGTAGCCAAAAAACAAATTTAGTTGCAGTTGATTCAAGATACATAAATTGAATAAACAGAAGAGCAAACCAAGCAGCAAATGTATATAAATTCACAGGTTCAGCGCCATTTTTTCTAGAAAAAGATTTCAGAAATATCAAGACTGTCAAAAAGATTATCAACAAATAACTAAACACTCCAGCGAGTCCTATCGTTGAAAATTTTTCCAAAATTTCATTTCCCGCTTTATCAAATCTTATGTTCCAAAAAATGTTATCATTAAATTCTGCTGGTCTGAATTTAGAAAAATTATACAGATATGTTCCAGGACCAGAACCTAATATTGGTCGAGTCTTCAAGCTTTCTGTAGCAACTGACATCACTGTTTTCTTTTCTGCAATAAGCTCCTTATTAAATCCTTTTCTTATTTCACTATTTTCATCACCAAGTATTTTTCCCCTAAAAAAATCAGAAATAACAGAACTTGTAAAATTAGGCTCTGATTTTTTTTCATCACTGTTAAAAACTGACAAACTACTGACTACAAATAAGACAGAAATAATCATTATCATAACCGCTCCTGCATTAGATGAACTTTTTTGACCATCTTGCTTTTCTTTCTGAAAATAAGAAAAGAAAACAATTATAAATAATGAGATTAATAAAGCTATCCAGCCCAACATAAAATCAGCCAAAACAAAAATAATAAGAGACAAAAGAATAAGTAAACTAAGAATATATTTTGTTACAGCCTTGGAACTCTTCAAAAAAGAGAGAGCGATAATAATTACAGGAACAAGATATATCACAAGAACATTCAAAGACCCTCCGACGAAATTAAATAGTGAAGATTTAAATTCAACAGAAGGAGCTAGTAACAAGCTCAAAGAATAAAATACATTTCCAAGTACAATGATTAATGACGAGAATAAAAATAATCTAAATATATTTCTTGCGAAATGATTGGGTTTGCCTGATCGAGGCAATATCAAATTTATCATCGTAAAATACAACATACCCAAACTTAAATATACCATCAAGCTATCTGAGAATCTTCCGTAAAATCCCAAAAGACTAGAAGTTTTGTCAACGCTATATATTGTTGAAATTATTACCACAAACATAAAAATAACAATTGGAATATCTAGCGGAGTTTTTAATATAGAGATTCGTTTTTGCACTAAAATCATTTTTACTGCCAAAAGAAAAAACGCCAAACTGGAAATTACAAATAATAAAACTGTCTTATTAAATTCAAAAACTTCAACCGTAAAAGGAAGGGCAAAAATTGGCAACAAGAAAACAAGTATATATAGAAGCCATTTTATACCACCATCCAAAAGATTACTGATTTTCTTTTCTTTTTCATTTTCATTGCTTGAATCTATATCCGTAGAAACGGAATTAGAAAATTTTCCAACCTTCTTTACTTTATCCATTATTTTCTCTTCAAAACTAGGAACTGATTCCAAAGAATTTTCAGCTTGATCTTTTTTTTGTTTTTTTAAAAAACTCGCATCCATCTTTCTAACAAAAACTGGCTCACCATCATTTTTTTCAATATTTTCTCTTTTACGAAGATCTATCAATTTATCTTTTTTATTGTTCTCCATATTTTTTTATTTTTAATTTTTTATATATAAATCAATCTTAAATATATTTTACAATAAATTAAATACTTATGCAAATATAAAAACCCTAATACACGGAATTTATCCTTTAGGATTTTATGAAGTCTCATATAATTGAGTTAGTCTTTTGAAATCCTAAAGGATAAATTACCGCCTCTGTCAAAACAAGATGAATTTTACTCATACCTCATTGCTTCAATCGGATTTAATTTTGCGGCCTTTTTTGCTGGATACCATCCAAAAACAATTCCAAAAAATGCTGCTACCATAAAAGAAATAATAACTGCTTCAACCGACACCACAAAAGGCCAATCGAATCCATATGCTCTAACAGCAACAGTTATTACCAAAGAAAAAATAATTCCAAAAATAATTCCAAAAATTCCTCCTATAACCGAAATAAGAATCGCTTCGGTCACAAATTGATTCAAAATATCTTTTCGCTTGGCTCCCAACGACTTTCGAAGACCAATTTCTCGCGTCCTTTCTGCTACAATCACAAGCATAATATTCATAATCCCAACCCCGCCAACAATCAAAGAAATTGCCGCGAGTAATCCCAATAACAAAGAAATGACACTCGTCACAGTATTAACAATTTCAATTATTTGATCCATCGACATTATTTCAAAATCATCCTTGGTCGGATCATCAATATTATGTCTTTGACGGAGCAATTGTGCAATTTCTGCTTCCGCCTGAGCAAAATGTTGATCGTCTTCCATAATCATTGCAAACTCAACAAGGTAATCTTCTCCAGTAATTAATTTCTGAGAAGTTTTCAGAGGAATATAGACCATCGTATCCCAATCCATCGTCATGACCAGTCCCCTTTCTTGCATCACTCCAATCACTTTGAAATTAATTTGTTTGATTTTAATTTGCTTTCCAATCGGGTCTTGTCCTTGAAAAAAATCCTTAGCGATTTTACTACCAATAACAACAACTCGAGCCATACCTCTTTCTTCATCATTCGTAAAATATCGCCCTTGAGCAACTTTTAATTGTCCGTCAATGTCTGGATAATAAGCATCACTTGCAATAATCATTACTTGCTTTTCTTTTTCTTGATAAGTCGCCCAATCCATTCCTGCTTTATACCCAGAAACTGATTTGATGTACGGAAATCTCTCTTTGTCTCTTACCGCCTCAACATCATCATATTTCAAAGTAGTAATAACTGTCCCTTCTACCATTGATTGCATCGAAGATCCTAAATCACTACCTGGTACCTTAACAGCCACACTCATCATATTGTCTCCAAAAACACTGATCTGATCAACAATCAAAACCTTCAATCCCTGCCCCACCGAAACAATTACAATCACCGCCGCCACCCCAATCACAATACCCAGCACTGAAAGTGCCGTCCGAGTCATATTCGCCTTCAATCCCACAATAGCGAGTTTTAGAGTTTTAATTGGTAGTATTGACATTTTAATAAAAATAGATTATTTTGTAATAAATACCAAACTCAAAGAAGTTTGTGTAAATATCATATGTGGAGGATATTATATAAGTATGTATGCTATAGCTAGAAAAAATGAAAAAGGAATATTTGTGATAGATCAAGCTGGCGATAATGGATGCGTTCAGGAATATACTGAACAACAGGCCCTAGATAGACTTCAGAAAAGTATTAAGGAATCTGGAACAGATAATATTATACTTCTTTCAATTGTTCCAATAAAATCTGAAGTTAAAATAACAATTCCACAAGATTAATAAAGTCTGACAGCACTTTAACCAAGCTGTTTCTTTTTTTTGCCTAATTTTCAAAATTCAACCTCA
>JAGLJF010000044.1 GCA_023142595.1 Minisyncoccota bacterium
TTTTGCTCTTTTAGATATTTTTGCTGAATTTTATACTCCGCCGCCTTTCTTTGTTCGCGCTCATTCCTCTCTTCAAGATATCCGGAATAATTACAGAAGTATTTTTCAAGCCCACCTCGTTGTAATTCAAAGGTTTTATCGCAAACCGAATCAAGAAATCTCTTATCGTGAGAAATCGCCAGAATTGCACCGTTCCAACTTCCAAGAAATTTTTCCAACCAGTCAATTGTGTCAAGATCCAAATGATTAGTCGGTTCATCAAGGATTAATATATTTGGATTTTGTAAAATTATTTTTGCAAGTGCCAATCTGGTTTTTTCTCCACCAGAAAGAGAGCTTACTTTTCGTTCCCAATCGCTTTCGGGAAAATTAAACTTCTCTAAAACCTCTTCTGCATATTCCTCATATTCATAACCCCTTCTATTTTCAAAATCATGCACGATTTCTCCATATTCCTTCATTTTTTCATCAATGTCAGCTCGCTTTGTGTCCGACATCAATTCTTCTAATTTTCTTTTTCCAACGATTAATTTATAGATTCTTTCATCCGCAGAAATCATTTCTTCAAAAATTGAATTATCAAGAGAATTCCAATGAGTTTCTTGAGGCAAATATCCAATGCTAAGATCTTTATGATTTTGAACATCTCCACTTTCAATCTCTTCTTGTTTCATGATAATTTTTACCAAAGTACTTTTTCCCATTCCATTCGCACCAACAATAGCAATTCTGTCATTACCGTTCACAACTAAGTCTATTCCAGAAAAAAGTAATTCTGTTCCAAATTTTTTTGAAACTTTACTCAAAATTACAAGAGAGCCCTCGACTGGTTTACTTTTAATTACAATATCATTATTAAACATATATTTAATTTATTTTGATTTTTCTTAAATTCTGTTATTACCTTTTAAATTGCAAAATATTACTTTTTATAATTTTAAGCTCAGGACTATGTCACTCACTTCAGAATAACACCACTTTTCCCAAACAAAAAACCTACTAAACTGCACATTGTTTTATTGTCTAATCCACAAATTTTTACGCATTACATCGTAAAATAAGTGCAACAAAAAACAATCCACCTAATTAGTAGGCTTTTCCTCAAATATTACAACACAGCCAAAAATTCGACTTGCATAATAATCATTTGATTTTAGAGAAAAATTGTTCATGTATTTTTTTAAGTATCAGCAGTATGACATATTTTTTGGACATGTCAACTGTTTTTAATTTCTATTTTCAAAGGGTCTCTTCCTAAATCAATTTCTTCTTTGTCATACAAACCATCACCATCTGTGTCTCTTTTTTCAGGATCAGTTCCATATTTTTTTTCGTCAGCATCGCCTATTCCGTCATTATCTATATCAAGCTGCCCATCTCCCAAAGGATTATAACCGCCTTCAATTTCCTGACCATCAGAATAGCCATCATTGTCAGAGTCATTTTTAAGAGGATTTGTCTTATATTTCATAGCCTCTTCAAAATCAGTCAGTCCATCACTATCTGTATCAATTTTATTAATATCAGTTCCCAAGTCCCTTTCTTCCCTGTTCGTTAATCCGTCATTATCTGTATCAATAGTCTTTATTCCCTCTTGTTTTATTTCTTCTTTTATACCCTCTTCTGTCTTATTTTCTACATCTCCATTTTCAACACTTCGAATTGAGCAACCAGAGAATGACGATGAAGTCAAAACTACAAATAATATCATCACAAATTTTTTTCTGTTTTTCATTTGAATTTAATTTAAAATTTATTTTTTATTTAAAAATCTAGTTATCCTTAAAATTTTTTATCCAATCCCCCTTGTAATCAATATTAAACTGTTTGAAAAATTTCACTTCACTGACCTGTGCACACCACTCGTCTCCAAAAATAAAAATTGATCTTCTGATATCAGAAAAATATTGATAGTTTGTTAAAGGATTACACTTAATGCTTAATAGAGCATAATTTAGGGCATTACCCGCAAAACCTCCATCATGTCTAAAATTTTTCAGATGCTCTGATTCATGAACGAGAATTGATGCAAAATATATTTTGTCTTCAAGGGAATTGAAAGGTTTGGTAAATATTGGATCAATCTCAATGTAATCGTCTGGCATATGCGCCATAGCCAAAACTGGCATCATGCTTTTTGATGAGAAAACAAAACTATTCGTATTTTCAACAATCTTCTCATATACCTTTGGATCAACAATCTTCAAAAAGTAAATAGTTTCAGCAAGATTCTTTCTACCTTGAACAGATCCTTTGGTGTTTGAAATTAATTTTTCAGCTCTAATATCAATATTTTTATTACTTTCATAATTTAAAATTTTCTGATGTGTAAAAACATCAACAAAACTATTTAATAAAGTGAATATTATAATAAGATTTATGACAAAAAATATCATAAATGCTTTTTGAAAATCTTCAAGACTATGTAAAACAAAATCGATTAATTTCATCTCACTTCTGATTATTTTTTCTCTTTTCTCTGATGTTAACTTATTTTTCTTAGTAAGATAATAAACAAAAAATCTAATCGGTAAATAAATAATCATGAAATTTAAGGCAAAAACGCCAACGATACTTGGAAACAGTCCGAAATCAAAAATATAAGAAAGGGCTAGCAAAAAAAATTTATAAAATATTATGGTAATTGCAAACACGAAAAAATAAATAGAAAGCTCAAAAATAAACTCCCTAAAATTCTCTTTCCTGAGTTTGAGAATTCTTTGCCAGATTATAACAAAAATAAAAATTAAAACTAAATCACCTATCATAAAAAATGTTTATAATAAATATTAAATTATTATTTACTCTATATTTTTGTTCCCATTAAATTTGCAATTCTTTCTTCGATCGGAGGATGAGTCATAAACATTTTGCTCACTTTTTTTCCTTTAAACGGATTTGCAATATAAAGGTGAGCAGTAGCACGATTTGCAACTTCAAGTTTTTCAGAATCTCCAGAAATTTTTCGAAGCGCACTGGCAAGACCCTCTGGATAACGAGTCAAAAGCGCGGCATCAGCATCTGCTAAAAACTCTCTTTTTCTAGAAATTGCAAGTTGAATAAGTAACGCAAAAAGAGGCGCGAGAATGGAAAGCAAAATTGCCACGATCATAATCCATCCTCCTCCTTTATTATCTCGATTTCCTCCTCCAAACCACAAAGAATATCTGAAAAAATCAGCTAAGAGCGCCACCATTCCAACTAAAACAACAACAACAGTTGCCAAAAGAATATCGCGATTGCCGATGTGAGAAAGCTCGTGTGCAATCACACCTTCAAGCTCACTTTGATCAAGCTTTTGAAGTAGTCCACTTGTCACCGCCACCACAGCATGCTCAGGATCTCTACCAGTTGCAAAAGCATTCGGAGCAGTGTCGTCAATAATATAAATTTTTGGAAGTGGAAGCCCTGCGGTGATACAAAGATTCTCAACAAGTCGATATAATTCTTTATTACTTTCAAATTCTACGAGCTTTGCTTTACTCATTTTAAGAACCAACTTATCAGAATACCAATAGCTTCCCACACTCA
>JAGLJF010000045.1 GCA_023142595.1 Minisyncoccota bacterium
CCAAAACAACAACAACAGTTGCCAATAAAATATCTCTATTGCCAATATGAGAAAGTTCATGAGCAATTACTCCCTCAAGTTCACTTCTATTCAACTTTTGTAAAAGCCCGCTTGTCACTGCTACAACAGCATGCTCTGGATCACGCCCGGTAGCAAACGCGTTCGGAGCGGTATCATCTATCAGATATATTTTCGGCAAAGGAAGCCCTGCAGTAATACAAAGATTTTCAACTAATCTATATAATTCTTTATTGTCATTAAATTCGACAAGATGCGCTTTACTCATTCTAAGAACAATTTTATCTGAATACCAATAGCTTCCCACACTCATTAAAATACTAATTATAACCGCTAACCACAAAATTGCACTTGACCCCATTGCTTCTGAAAAAACCCATCCAACCGCAATTACAAACACTAAAAACACTGACATTAAAATGTATGTATTGCGAGTATTTTTGTCTGATTGTGTATATAAAGTCGCCATAAGTTTAATTTTATTTAATAAAAAAACAGCTTTATTATTGTTAATTATACAATAAAAAACTGAAAAAAGCCATACTAATAAATTCTGTTTTAATCCTTGCTCAATGGATTATATCCCTTTCTTACTTCTTCTCCATCTGAATATCCATCACCGTCTGTGTCTCTCTTGTGTGGATTTGTTTTATATTTTTTAACCTCCTCATAATCACTCAAGTCATCCCAATCTTGATCAGCCATGCTTGGATTTGTTCCTAGCTTTTCTTCTTCCTTGTCACTCAGTCCATCACCGTCAAAATCCATATCTCCTTCTCCCAAAGGATTTGTTAAATTATCAACCTCCTGTCTATCATTTATTCCATCGCCATCAGTATCAGGATTAAATCTGTCTGTGCCATAAAATATTTCATCTATATCAAACAGCCCATCACCGTCTGTATCAGAAAGACCTTGTCCTTGTTTAAGCGGATCAAATCCACTTCTCGTTTCTTCAAAATCACTCATCCCATCACCATCTGTATCTGAATTATTTTTATCCGTTTTAAATTTTTCTTCATCAATATCTAAAAGTACGTCTTTGTCAGTGTCTCCTGTATGAGGATTAGTACCTGTTTTTATCTCATCGCCATCTAAAATTCCATCGCCGTCAGTATCAATGTTGCTAGGATCAGTCTTATAAATATTTATTTCATCATGATTTAATAAACCATCACCATCCATATCTTTTTCTCTCGGATTTGTATTATATAAATCTACCTCTTCTCCGTCAATTATTCCATCGCCATCAGTATCCTTATTATTTGGCTCAATTCCAAGAGATAGTTCTCTCCAATCCGATAATCCATCTCTATCTGAATCCAAACTATTAACCTTTTCTAATCCTCCCTCCTTAATTTTTATTAAACAAAAATTTTTATAATCATCAATTAATATATTGTTACATTCTGATTCAATATTAGCATTTTTTATAGCATGAAAAGATTTACACTTCGACTGAAATTCATCAGGAATGCTTCTGCAATTTTGATTAATATTTTCAAATGAATACCAATTTCTTCCCGATTCTAATGACAAAACCGCCTCTTTGCATTCTGATTCTTTCACAAGATTATCTTTAAAATACTTTTCACATAATCCAAGATCTTTTTTTGTGGCAATAACTCTCAATAAACAAGACTCTACTTTAGCGAAATCAGATATAGCAAAACATATTTTTTCATTTTCAAAATTGTCATAAAACGCAAAAGTCATTAAGCAATCATTTCTAATTTCAAAAGATTTTAATTCTAGACACTTTTTAATATTTTGTTCACGAACTATAAGTTCCATTTTTATTTTATCAAAACATTCATTTTTTTCTTTTTCCTGATCTTTCTCATTACAATCTTTTTCGAAAACATCTTCATTAAACACAATATTCGAAACTCCGCTGTCTTTAGGTTTTTTAAGAGATATAAACCCTATTGTTAAAATAATAAGAATAAATAAAAAAAGAATAAATAAAAAAAGAATGTTTATATGACGATTCCCAAATTTTTCTTTAATTATTTCAAACATTTTTTATAACAGTAAAAAATAACAAATCAATTGAAAAAAATATACAAAATAAATTCTACTTTCTACTATTGATAACATTGAAAAGTAGCTGTTGTGTGATTTGTAGTGATTATCCAATTTCTCGGGTTTAAAATACTTTGATTTAATTTACAACTACCGCTGCAATTAGGAGAAGTAAAAATATTAATATAACCACCTGGAACTGAAGCTCCGGATGATCTTCCACAACAATTACATCCATCTCTACCACAACCAGTTAGCTCACAACAAGCATAATCATTCATAGCCGGACTTGTCGAAGAACAGGCCGACGAAGAACCTCCTACGGCAACTGGTGGATCGGCAGTACAAGGATCCCAGTCACAACAACTATTACATGTTTGTGTTCCTGAAACTGGAATATTAGCACAAGCACCTGAGGAAAATGTGGTAGAACAAGCCAACGGAGGGGTTACGCCAGGCTCACATTTTTCCAATCCATTTACTATTCCATCACCACAAAAAGTAGGAACCGTGTTAAGATCACAAGAAACTTTTTCCCAACTTCCATCTCCTAATGGATCATTGAATCCAAAAATTACCATACCAATATTAACAATAACCCAAGCGATTAGGACAAAAATGAAACCATATAAAGATTTTGAGACAGCCATTTTTGCTAAATTCAGAGTATTAGCGCTTCCCATTGAAGTAGATGAAATTATACCTGCTATAATAATAAATAAAACAGATATCAATCCTACTATACCAACTAAATAATCTATTATATTTTTAGTGAGTGGAACAACATGACAAATTTTGCACGATTCTGATTCATTCCAACTGGTATCTAAATTATCAACAATTCTTCCGCATGGAACTAATCCTTCTGTATAAAAATCATCAGGCGTACAAGATGGTACTGGAGCAGTTATTAAAACCATTACTATCCCATCTGTATACCCAGCTGAAGATGCAGTTGCTGTAATATTAGTTGTAGCAGTAACAGTAATAGAACAAACTCCAGCTGCATTGGTAGTACAGCTATCAACATAACCTCCAGTTAAATCAACAACGGAGTTCGGAACCGCTACTCCATCTGCGGTAACCTTAAATTCAACAGAAGTAATTACATTAGATGTTACAAGTAATGGAAAGGCAGAAATGAAAAGCTCGTTTGTAGTAACCTCAAAATCAACAAATCCACTTATACTTCCACCCCAATTCATACTATTAACTGAAATATTATATATTCCAATTTCGCTAAAAAAAGCAGTCTTATCTCCATTTGCTATAGATGACGGAGTATTAGAGACACAATCAAAAATTGGATTGACTGCACTATTTACATTCCCAGAGCGCCAAGTGAATGAAGCTCCAGAAGGTGGAGTAATTATAACTTCTCCACAATCATCAAACCCGCTATCGACTACTTCAATTTTAGAGATTGTACTCGTGTCTATTAAGAGAGAAGGATTAGGAATAAAGGAAGTGCAAGGTTCGGAAAAAGGTGCGCCTGTACAGCTAGCAGAATAATTGACAATTGTTGCAGAAGCATTATCAGCTGGCAAAACAAAAAAAGACACCAAAAAAATGAAAAGAAATGAAAAGAAAATTCTTGTTATTTTTTTTACAATGTCTTTTGAAGTCATTTTGTTTTATAAATTTTATTGATGATTTTGTATGTATAATCACGAGATTCTATCGCCTTCGGCTCCAGAATGACAACAATTATTTTATTAATTTCTAAAACTCAACCTTTGGAGTTTCTTTTTCTTTTGGTTCATCAATTTCAAAAAATTCTCTTTTCTTGATATTCAAAATTCCAGCCACGATACTGTCTGGGAAAATTTGAATTTTTGTGTTAAGATCTCGGACATTTCCATTATAGAATCTTCTTGATGCTTGAATTTTGTTTTCTGTATCAGAAAGTTCTCTTTGAAGTTCAAGAAAGTTTGTATTTGCTTTCAAATCTGGATAAGCCTCTGAAACTGCGAACAAACTTTTCAATGCTCCTGTCAGCATATTTTCTGCTCCTGCTTGTTCTTCAGGATTTTGAGCGTTCATTGCATTTGCTCTGGCTTGAGTCACTTTCTCAAAAAGTTCTTTCTCGTGAGTTGCATAACCTTTGACAGTGTTGATTAAATTTGGGATTAAATCATATCTTCTTTTGAGTTGCACATCGATGTCACTCCAAGCTTCGTTTGTTCGAACTTTCAATTTTACAAGAGCGTTATAAATCATCACAAACCATAGTGTTACTGCCACAACAATAACCAATAACACAATTAAAATTACATTTGTATCCATATTTTTGTTCCTTTCTTTTTTAATTAATTTAAATAATATACGGCAATTTTGACAATAGCCATTTGATAAAATAATAGCATAAATTTATTATTCTATCAAACAAATTTTCTTATTAGTCAAGAGTTTGAAATATAAGATCTATGATTAATACAATAAAAAAAACGAAGCTGTAAAATTTACCATTCAACCTCGCTTAATATGTTTACTAAATTTTCTTAGACAATAAGTTCCTAATTCTTATTGTCTCTTGATCTGGATCACTCTCTTCTGAAAATACTATTTCAGGACTCCTCCCTATATAGTTCTTTATTTTTACTCCTGCGCACATTATTATCATCTCCTTAATCAAAGTATATAAAATAAAATAAAATAAGTCAATGTCCTCAGCTAAAAATGTAACAATATTATATCTTTCAATAAAAAATCATTCTTTCTAAAACTCGACTCCAAAAAGAAAGAGAGAGAAATCACAAAAGGCTCCAGTCAGAAGACTGGAGCCAACGAACTATAACTTACATGTTACATACTATACACTAATTTTGCGAGACGAGATTACATTCCCATCATTCCACCACCCATTCCTCCCATACCACCCATTGGAGGCATTGCAGGAGCGCCAGCTGATGAATCTTTTTCTGGTAAATCTGTCACTGCAACTTCTGTCGTAAGAAGCATTGCAGAAACTGAGATTGCATTTTCAATTGCAGATCTTGTCACTTTTACAGGATCAATAATCCCTTCTTTGATCATATCATCTACCATAACTCCAACTACAGCGTTATAACCATTTGTCTTTGATTCAGATTTTCGAACGAGATTTGCAACAACTGGACCTTCTTCTTGTCCAGCATTTTGAACAATTTGTCTGAGTGGTTCTTCAAGAGCTCGAAGAAGAACTTTAAACCCTGCATCAACTTCTGTTTGCAAATCATTTCCAACAGTTTTAATTTCTCCTGCTTCATAAGCTTTTCTCACAGAGACGCCCGCTTTCACAAGAGCAGTTCCACCACCTGCAACAATTCCTTCTTCAACAGCAGCTTTTGTAGCAGCAAGCGCATCTTCAACTTTATGTTTTTTATAGCTAAGTTCTGATTCAGTGGCAGCGCCAACTTTCAAAACTGCAACTCCGCCAACAAGTTTTGCCAATCTCTCTTGAAGTTTTTCTTTGTCAAAATCAGAATCACTAGCATTAATTGCTTTTCTGATTTGAGCAACTCGCGCATCAATATCAGTTTTTTCTCCCTTACCGTCAACAACAATAGTATTGTCTTTTGTGGCAATAACTTTCTTTGCTCTTCCAAGCATATCTATTGTAGTATTTTCAAGTTTAATTCCAAGGTCTTCAGTAATCAATTTTCCACCAGTTACAGTTGCGATATCAGAAAGCATTTCTTTTCGACGATCACCAAATCCAGGAGCCTTGATTGCAAGTGCATTAAATGTTCCTCGAATTTTATTAATAACTAAAGTTGCCAACGCTTCACCATCAACTTCTTCAGCAATAATAACAATATCTTTTTTCCCTTGTTTACCAATTTCTTCCAAAATTGGTAAAATCTCAGCAAGTGATGAAATCTTTTTATCAGTAATCAAAATGTAAGGATCGTTAAATTCAGCTTGCATTTTGTCAGTATCAGTAATCATATAAGGAGAAATATATCCTTTATCAAACTGCATACCTTCTACAACATCACTGCTCATTCCAAATGTTTGAGATTCTTCAACCGTGATTACTCCATCTTTGCCAACTTTTTCCATTACCTCAGCAATGATATTTCCAATTTCACCATCTTCAGCTGAAATTGTGGCAACTTGCGCAATTTCCTCTTTTGTTGAAATTGTTTTTGCACTGGCTTTTAGCTCTTTGACAACTTCTTCTCCAGCTTTTTCAATTCCATGTCTGATTCCAACTGGATTAACTCCCATTGCAACAAACTTCAATCCTTCTCGAATAATTGCTTGAGTCAAAACCGTTGAAGTTGTTGTTCCGTCTCCCGCAATGTCATTTGTTTTTGAAGCAACTTCTTTGACAAGCTCTGCTCCAATGTTTTCAAACTTATCTTCCAATTCGATTTCTTTTGCTATTGAAACTCCATCATTTGTAATTGTCGGAGCACCATAACCTTTATCCAAAATTGCATTTCTTCCTTTTGGTCCAAGAGTAATCTTCACAGCATCAGCAACTTTGTCGATACCAGCTTTAATCGCCTGTCTTGAATCCTCATTAAATTTTATATCTTTTGCCATATTGTTTTTTGATTAATTTATTATTATTTTGTCATACTTGAACAATGTCATGCTGAGTTTATTTTAGTATTGATTCAGAATTCTTTTTGTCATCTCGAAATGAGCGAAGCGATTGAGAGATCTATAAATTTTCTGAATCTCTCCTAAACATTATTATATTTAATTTATCTTAATTTGCATAATACTTTCTTGTCATTCCAAATGATTCGCCAATTAGCGAAGATTGAGGAATCTCTTCAGTATTATTTATCGCCATGATTCCTTCGGTTTATTCAATTGATTTACAGACTTTGAGGATTCATCCTCAACAATCGCCATGATATCTTCATCTGAAACGACAAGATATTCTTTGCCATCTAATTTGATTTCTGTGGGAGAATATTTTGAAAATAAAACAGTGTCACCAACTTTAACATCCATTAATACCCTGTTTCCATCTTTTCCAACTCTTCCAGGACCAACAGCTAAAACTGTGGCTTGTTCTGGTTTTTCTTTATCCACTGTGTCAGGAATGATAATCCCACTTTTAGTCACTTCTTCTTTTGAAGCAGCCTCTAAAATAATTTTGTTTCCCAAGGGTTTCAAATTCATAAAATTTTTCCTTTCTGTTAAATTTATTAAAATTAATTTTTAGCACTCTTACTTAATGAGTGCTAATATTATTATATTCATTTGTAAAAAAGTGTCAAGAGATTCTTCACATAACACAAATGCCTACAATAAAATTTTGTCATTCCCTTGAAAAAGGGAATCCAGTATTTAATTCGTAATATAAATTTTTAAGGTATAATTTTGATAAATTCATAGGGTAATAAATAGTATTTAAAACGACATTTACAAATGTATTTTTCATTTATAAAAAATTTTAAATAATAATTTAACCCCTTAAATATATAATTCGAATTAATTCCTGGATTCCCGCCTCCGCGGGAATGACAAATATGTCACAGATTTTACGTAATTAAGTTATACGTTTTGCGTTACACGTTACACATCATATATTTAACCCTGAATCTTTCTGACTTGCAAATTCATCAATTCCCAACTCTTTCATTTTTTGATTAAATCTCGGAATAATATGCGATTCGTGAGAGTCGGGATGAAATTCAAGCTGATCATCACTGATTGTAATTCGTCCTCCTTTTTTCAAATTGAGAGGATCTTTTTTGATTCGGTTTGATTGAATTTTTGACATTATCTTTTCGAAATAATCCCCTATTTTTCCAGACAAAATAAATTCAAATGATTTTGAAATAAACGAAAGTATCCTATTTCTTTTCATGCTCCGCAAACCTTCTAATTGAGAAAATTCATAATTTTCAAGATATTTTTTCATCCACTGATTTTCCTCTTGAAATTTTCTGAACATTTTTCTGTCTTCTTCGGAATCATAGATACTCAAAATGTGATAATAAAGTTGTGCAGTGTATAAGCTTTCAAATGGAATTCGAAGAGACTTGTCAGTGATATAATGATTCAAGCAAATCATGTCTTCCGTCCTATCTTTATATCTTCTAACTCTTAGAATGGATGTCAAAAGAGTGAAAAATGTTCGTACAGTCCAAATTCTCCCCCACTTTGCAACAATCATCAAATCCACATCGGAATCTTTTCTGGTGTTCCCAAGAGAAAATGACCCACTTCCCATTACTAATTTTGTAAAAGGAATAATTTGCATAATCCAAAATATTTTTTTTGATTTTTTCCATTTTTCATCCCAAATTTTTTTTCGATCTAATCTTTCTTGAACGATATCCAACAATGGTTCCATGATTTTTAATTCCCCTCTTGAGAGGGGTTGGGGTGTATTGATTTTTGCATCTGCAGAATCACACGAAAACACACCCCGTCCGCTCCGCGTCTCACCCCTCTCTAGAGGGGAATTTTTTTGGGAAACTTCTCGTTCTTTCAAAAAATAAAATCCCAATTTTTGATCTAAATTTTCTTTCAAAAATTCACTATTGTCTAATGCTTCTGTGACATTTATTAATAATATATTGTCATTGCGAGGCTCAGAGAGCCGTGGCAATCCCGTGACTAAATTCACTTTTTCGTTTTCTGCGAGATTGCCACCTCGCTTTCGCTCCTCGCAATGACAATCCTTTATCAAATACAAAAAAATCTCAAAACTAGTGAGAGGATAATTCAAAATATCATAATAAACAACCGTCGCAATGATTTGTTTTTCGAGTTGAGTTAGAGTTGACATGGGGTTAACAAATTATAGTTATGTAATATCATACATTATTAGTTCTTTGTAAAACATTACAGAATAAATTGCTTAAAAAAGCATTTGAAAGCTTTCAAGCTGAACTAATAAAGGAGGAAACAATAATGAAGAATATACTTACAGGTTGGGGTTATTTTTTGATTATATTAGGAATGATTGTCTTAATGTTTATAAAACATGTCCCAGAAAATAGTAACAATGAACCAGAAGATGAATTTCATCCGAAATATTGGTTCCTAGAAGTAATTATGTCTATTATTTTTGGGACAACACTGCTCTATATACATGGAGAATATCATTCTTTTTCAATTATTACAATCTGTATTGTTACTTTTATAGGAACAATAAAAATGGCAGTGTATGACATTCCAGAAGGAGCAAACAGTAAAAGATATAGAAATTATAATTTATGTCTATCGCTATTATCTCTATCACTAATAGCGATTGCCATAACATCTTCGTACTACCTATAGACAAATAATCCTTCTGCTTATAATAATTTAATTTTAGGCAGGAGGGATTTTTTTATTGCCAAAGTATTCATCAAAAACCAAACACAAAATTACTTCATTGTTTTATAATATTATATTTTATGCAAAGTGGTTACGAGATTCTATCACAAAGTTTATGCTGAATTTATTTCAGTACTCCAGAATGACAGATACTCGACGGTTCCATAGTCCTGAAAGGCTGTGGAACCGCTGGTGCAAAATCTTGCAATCTGGATTCCACAGCCCTAACGGGACTATGGAACCCTCCTTGAAAATCAAATTAATTCGCTGGAATTCACTTTTTAAAGCGTAAGTCAATTACAATAAGCTATTTATTACAGATTAAAACCTGTTCTCCAAGCCTATAACACCTCACCTAAATATCTCCCTGTCCAACTTTCTTTACACTTCATAACCTGCTTTGGCGTGCCTTCGGCGACAATCTGTCCTCCTTTGTCCCCTCCTTCGGGACCGAGGTCGATAATCCAATCAGAAGATTTAATTACTTCCATATTATGTTCAATAACCAAAACGGAATTTCCACGATCAACAAGCTTATTGAGAACTTTGAGTAGTTTATTCGTGTCTTCAAAATGAAGTCCAACTGTTGG
>JAGLJF010000046.1 GCA_023142595.1 Minisyncoccota bacterium
CCAGTAACGAGCGCAACCCCTTTCAAATGTTGTATTTTTCATTTGAGACTGCCCGGGTTAACCGGGAGGAAGGCGGGGACGACGTCAAATCAGCATGGCCCTTGACGCCTTGGGCTACACACATGCTACAATGGAAAGTAACAAAGGGTTGCCAAACCGAAAGGTGGAGCTAATCCCGACAAAACTTTTCTCAGTTCGGATTGAGGGCTGCAACTCGCCCTCATGAAGTTGGAATCGCTAGTAATCGTAAATCAGCTATATTACGGTGAATACGTTCTCAGGTCTTGTACTCACCGCCCGTCACACCAATAGAGTCGGTAATACCCGAAGTCCCTCTTTTTAAGGGGGCCCACGGTAGGATCGGTAATAAGGGTGAAGTCGTAACAAGGTATCCGTAGCGGAAGCTGTGGATGGATCACCTCCTTTCTAGGGAGAAATATGTTTTTATAGTCTATAGAAACACACTCACCAAGATCGACCCCCGATTCGTCGGGGATTATGATGGCTGTTGACAATACAGGTTTGCCTATCGCAAGATAGTCAAAAACAAAATTGTCATCAGGACAGCTGCACAAAGTTTATAAGAAAGTGAAAGTGAAAAAAACAAATGTCGCATCTATACAGTAGTATTGCATAAGATGCGATTTTTGTTATAATGGATTATGTCATTTAATATTTTAATAAAAAAATTTAGGTATAAATATTTGTATATTAGAATATTAGTATAACTTAGGGCGTATAGCTCAGCTGGCTAGAGCGTTACACTGATAATGTAAAGGTCCCTGGTTCGAGTCCAGGTACGCCCACATAAAATCGTATTAATATATAAATA
Source organism: Minisyncoccota bacterium (assembly GCA_023142595.1). GTDB lineage: Bacteria > Patescibacteriota > Minisyncoccia > JAHIHE01 > JAGLIN01 > JAGLLA01. Next base: position 833 of record JAGLJF010000046.1, read on the forward strand.
ATTTTAGTATATTAAAACATGTTAAAACGATAAAATATTTTGGGCCCGTAGCTCAGTTGGCTAGAGCACCTGCTTTGCAAGCAGGGGGTCGCAGGTTCGACTCCTGTCGGGTCCACATAATAGAATTGAAATATAAAAAACTTGGGGAATTATCCTTGAGTTTTTTGTTATCTTCCTTTTTTTTAAAATTTATAGTATAATATTTATATTAAAAGGTTAATATATTTAATATTAAAATTATGATTATTCAGGATATTATTCCTCCAGAAAAAAAACTACAAAAAAGAATTACAAAAGAACAAGTTTTATTAAAAATGGAGAATAAAAAATTTTCGAATATGTATTTAGAAAAAATTATTTCATTTTTACTAATATTTCAAATTGTTTTTGGAATGTTTGTTCCGTACATTACAATACCTCAAAAAGCACAGGCAGTTTCAGGAAGCTGGACTCAAACTAGTTGGGCTGGTGGTTCAGGTCAAAGCAGTTGGAGTGACGCAACTATGTATAATTCAGTCACAGGAGAAGGAATTTATGACAGTACTTCTTTAAGAATGAAAATCAATGCTGATGTAGTTGTTGGTCAATCAGATTTTACAAGTAGCGCTGCTAATCAAGGAGGGGGTATTGGTGCTAATACGTTAAAAAGTCCAGCAGCATATACAGATGGAACAAAGCTTTTTGTTGCAGATGTTAATAATCATCGTGTCTTAATTTATAACACAATCCCAACATCAAATAATGCTTCTGCTGATGTAGTAATCGGACAAGCTGATTTTACGGGTGGTGCTATTAATCAAGGAGGTAGTGTAGCAGCAAATACATTGAATTTACCTTTTGCAGTATATACTATTGGAGGAAAACTTTTTATTGCTGATGGAAATAATAATCGTATTCTTATTTATAACACAATCCCAACATCAAATGATGCTTCTGCTGATGTAGTAATTGGACAAGCTGATTTTACGGGTGGTGCTATTAATCAAGGAGGTAGTGTAGCAGCAAATACATTAGATTATCCATTTGCAATGTATAGTGATGGAACTAAGTTTGTTGTCGCGGATAGGCGTAATCATCGTGTCTTAATTTATAACACAATCCCAACATCAAATGATGCTTCAGCGGATGTTGTAATTGGACAATTAGATTTTGCAAGTAACACTGCTAATCAGGGAGGAAGCGTTGCAGCGAATACAATTAATTATGTTGATGGTGTCTATGGAGATGGAACTAAGCTTTTTGTTGCTGATAATCAAAATCATCGTGTCTTAATTTATAACACAATCCCAACATCAAATGATGCTTCTGCTGATGTAGTAATCGGACAAGCTGATTTTGTCTCAAATAGCGAGGATCGTGGAGGTGATCCAGCTGCTAATACTTCATCGGGTCCTCAAATTTTGCATTTCGATGGCAGTAGATTGGTTGTTGCAGAATGGTCTAATAATCGTTTTTTAGTATATAATTCTATCCCAACAACAAATGGAGTCTCTGCGGATGCAGTGATTGGTCAGCCTGATTTTATTCAAGCTGTTGCTAATCAGGGAGAAAGTGCAACAGCATATTCTATTAATACACCAATTGCTTCAAGTGGTAATAGTGATTACTTAATAACAAGTGACTGGGGTAACAATCGTGCTCTTATACACAACCTTACTCCAGTTACAACAACTTTTATTTCTTCAGCGTACGATGCTGGCACAGTACAAGAGTTTGGACCTATCACTTGGACAGAAGATGTTCCTGATAACACTTCATTAACTGTTGAAGTATCGGTTGATTCTGGTGTAACTTGGACAGCAGTAACGAATGGTCAAAGCTACATTGGTAAAGGGCAAACAATACAATATCGTACAACACTTAGTAATACAGACGGTATAAGCACTCCGACTTTGTCAGACATAACAATCAATTTTAAAACAAACGCAAATCCTACTGCATTTTCTATTTCTTCTCATAGTGATAATCAGACAATCTCAAATCCTCTTCCAACATTGTCTTGGAGCGCCTCTTCTGATGATGAATCAGGCCTAGCAAAATATCAACTATATATAGATAGCAGTTTAGACACTGATGACATTGGCAGTGGTGTAACATCTATTGCACCAACCAATCCTTTATCTTGTGGCGTTCATACTTGGTTTGTGAGGGCTACTGATAATGCTGGAAATTATACTGATTCATCTACACTTAATTTATCTTTAAATTGTGGTCGTGGTTTACCTGTTTCAGCGCACAACTCACCAGTTGAACCAGAAATTACCGAAGAAAACCCTCAAGGAGGTTTTAAAATCTCAATTAACAATGAAGCAGAGTCTACTAATTCTCAAGAAATCACTATTAAATCTTTTGCTTCTAGTGACACCAAAAGAATGGCTATTTCCGAAGACTCGACTTTCAAAAATGCATCCCAAGAAGAATTTGTTTTGACAAAGCAATATACTCTTTTAGAGGGGGATGGAATTAAAACAGTTTATGTAAAATTTTATACTCAATATGGAGTGTCTTCTGAAACTGTTTCAGACAGTATTCTTCTTAAAACAGTTTCAATAGACGAAGAAGATAAAGAACAACAACAAGAAAATAAAGAAGCAGATAAGACAAGTGACATAGAAGTAGAATCAACACCTGACATTAAATTAGACACAAAGGAAGCTTTTCAACCATCTCCGGTTGCTTTTACTCAAAACCTTCAAGTTGGTTCTAAGAGTAGTCAAACAATTCAACTTCAGAACAGACTTAAAGAATTAAACTTTTTCCCCGAAGATGTTGTTTCTAATGGAAATTTTGGACCGACAACAAAAAAGGCTGTTCAAGAATATCAAAAAACAAAAGATATTTATCCAAATGGTATTTTTGGACCTCGAACTAGAAAGGCTTTAAATAGCGAAGAATTTATCACTAACAAAGATCATCAATTTACCCAAGATCTCAAACACAATGACAAAAACGAAGAGGTTGAACAGTTGCAAACCAGATTAAGAGATCAAAATTTCTTTCCATATAATGTTTCATCTACTGGTTGGTTTGGACCAATTACTCAAAACTCTGTTAATATTTTCAAAAAATTCCACAGTCTTGTTCCAGATGGTATTGTTGATAAATTGATGAGGGATTTATTGAATAAATAAATTGCAGGTTCGGCTCCTGTCGGGTCCACATAATAGAATTGAAATATAAAAAACTTGGGGAATTATCCTTGAGTTTTTTGTTGTGTGATAATCTTATTGGGAAATTTATGAAATTTGTATACATTCTTATGTATTTTATGAAAGTCCTATTTGGAATTTACCCTTTAGGGTTTTATAAAAAATAGTTAATGGAAATTAAAGATGAAAATTCTACCCTGTTTCAACAGAGGTTTTTTACAAAAACCTCCCTCGAGAGGGAGTAAAATTTTTAACGGGATAAATTTCGTATGGCGTTAATCGTTAGAAACTTATAACTTTGTAGTATTTAAAAAAATATGTTATAATATAAAAAAGTTTGATGGTTAAAAATAAAAAAATATAATTTTTAAAAAATAGTTTGAAAGGAGGTGAATAAAATGCAATATTATTTAATGACGGATTACTACTGGATGATGCTTGATAGAATGGTTTATTTTTATGATTCGCTAATTTCTCAAGGACTTATAAGCGCGTTAATTATTATGATTATAGGTTTGATTTTTGGACATGAATTTGGAAAATTAACGACTTCTCTTGTAAGGAATACTGGGATCAATAAGGTTCTTGAAAAAATGGGAATGAAAAAATTTCTCAAAAAAGGTGGTATGAAATTTTCGGTTGAGAATCTTGCAGGATGGATTGTTAAGTGGTTCTTTATCTTCTTCGCATTAATGACGGCAGTTGATTTGTTAAACTTAAAACAGACTTCTGATTTCCTTAATGAAATGTTGTTTTTTGTCCCAAATTTGATTGTAGCTTTAGTTATTTTGACTATTGGGTTGATAATTTCTCAAATGATTTTTGAAGCACTTGAAGCTACAGCAAGAGCAACTGGCATCAAGATATATCATTTGGCAGCAATAGGCGTTAAGTATTTGTTGATCGTTGTTACTCTTTTGGTAGTCTTTGAACAAGTTGGAATTAAAACTGAAATACTTCGTATATTTGCAGGTGGCATTTCATTGATGATTGCTTTGGCTGGTGGCTTGGCATTTGGTCTGGGAGGTCAATATTATGCTAGAGAATTGTTAGAAGATTTTAAAAATAATATGAAAAAGTAATATTATTTACAATCTTAATAAGACAGACATAATTTTTTTGTGTCTGTTTTTGGTGGTAATTGTCATTCTCAGCTTGACTGAAGATTTAGGATAGATTGAAATAAATTATAATTTAAGATTAACACAATTGAAAGAAACTAATTTTAGATTCCCGCCTTCGCGGGAATGACAAACAAGTCTGGTGCGACTTATAATAATTATTCTTAAAAAAATATAGGAGGTACTGTGAAATATAAAACAGTCGGTAATTTATAGATTCGTTTAAGCATAGGAAAACGAAGATCCTGAACCAAGTTCAGGATGACAATTTCTATACATTTTTATTATCTATAGGAGTAAAATAAAAGGATATTGTCTTTTGTTTAAATCATAAAATAACTTTTTAATAGACATTATTTGTAAGCCCTTGACAGTATTATTTATTGTGTTATTCTGATTAAGTACTTGATTGATATTGAGCTTCTTGAAATTCAAAATTCATATCAGACTACAAAGAATAAATTTACATAAAGACAAAAAGAGATTAGTTTTCTAAACTAAAATAATTTTTACTGTCTTGATTAGGAGGCATTTTTATTTTCAAATTTTAGCACTATAGAATTATTTTTTAAATTGATTTAGAGAATAATTCTATATTGATAAAATATAGATGTTCATTGACAACTGAATATAGCAAATGAAATCAAATAAAATTATATATATAAATTAGCGATTATTAATTGCTAGTTAATCTTACATTAAATAAATACATAAGAGCATATGGTGGATGCCTAGACATAAAAAGACGATGAAGGACGTGGTATGGCTGCGAAAAGCCTCGGGGACCTGCCAAATAAGGTTTGATCCGGGGATGTCCGAATGGGGTAACCCGCATTGATTCATCTCAATGCATCCATGTCTGAATACATAGGACATGTGAGGAAGACCAGGCGAAGTGAAACATCTCAGTAGCCTGAGGAAAAGAAAGAAATAAGTGTATTTTAATTATTTCGTTATTAGCTTTTGTTATTAGCGAGATATTAGAATGCCTCTATTCCCTAAGTAGTGGCGAGCGAACGGGGAGGAGCCCAAACCCATATCTTCGGATATTGGGGGTTGTAAGATAACAATGTTGACTTCGGTCAAGGGAGTTTATAAATTGTGTTTGTTAGTCAAATAAACTGGAAAGTTTAACCATAGAGGGTGATAGTCCCTTAGACGAAAACTTACGCAAACTTCTTGTTGTTAATCTTGAGTACCATAGGACCAGTGAAATCTTATGGGAAACAGGCAGTC
>JAGLJF010000047.1 GCA_023142595.1 Minisyncoccota bacterium
CATAAGAATAATTTTTGCTTCTTTTTCAAGTAAGTATTTAATTGTAGGAAGCGTTGCCTTAATTCTCCAATCTTCCTTCTCGTCCACCACGCCATCATCTCCAACAGGCACATTAAAATCAACCCGTACAAGAACCTTTTTCCCTTTCAAATTTTGAGCTTCCTTTATTGATTTCATAATGATTAAATATTCTTTAATTTATATTATCCCCATTTTTTCAAAATAATATTTCCACACTGGTTCTAATTCTAATTTTTTAATTTCCTCAATAGTATACCAATCAATTGATTTTGTTTCTTCAATATTTTGTTTAACTCTTCCCTTAACAATACACTTAAATAAATACCAATAATGAACTTCGATTCCTCTTCTACATGTATTAAAATTTGCTTCTTCTTCAAAAAGAAGCTTAAACCCTTTAACTTTCAAACCACTCTCTTCTTTAACTTCTCTTACAAGAGCCTCTTCTGCTTCCTCTCCTTCATCAATATGTCCTGCCACACCAGCAAAACCAAAAGGGGGTTTTACTCTGTCGATAAGAAGATATTTCCCATCTTCTTCAATCAAAGCACCAACTGAATAGTGCATTGCTTTACCATTCTTTGATTTTCCTTCTTTTGGAATAGCCATAAATTTATTTTCCTTTATCCCTGTTTAAACTATTTATATTATAACACTATAATTAAATGTGATAAAGAACTAGATCAAATATAAAAACAGTATCCATTTGAGGATACTGCGTATGTTGATATTCAACAAAATTTCTTATTCTAAAGGGACTAATACCAGTTTTTAGAGTTTAAACTTCATAAACTCTCAGCTAAAGCCGTGTAGAAACTTTTTTAATATTTAATAATATCAAAATCAACTTCTCTACCCTCGCCATCTTTCATTGTACCAAAAACAAGAACAACCTCAACATTTGGATATTTCTCAAGAATAATTTCTTTGGCTTTTTCCATATCCTCAATTTGTTTTATTTTTTCTTCTTCTATCGAACTAAAATCATAACTTTGAGCATAAGCCCCACAATCGCTGTGATGAAAAATAATGATCTTTTCTGCTTTATGTAAATCAACTGAAACAGCGACATTTCCCAAAAAACTTTCTTTGATTTCTTCGCTTCCATCAGCCAAATTTTTACAAGCTCCAGCAACTGAAACAATATCAAATCCACCTTCAAAAAGTTCAGATTCTTTGGTCCATCTCTTAACTTCCGCATTCAAACGAAAATCCATACAGCGAATTAAAAGATTTTTACATGTGTGTGTCATAATTTTATTCCCCTCTTTTTTTTAAACATACAAATTTTTATTTTTATTTAACTCATTAAGATTAATACATTCATTAGATTTGTCAATACCTGCCAAAAAAAGTAAATGTGAAATAGAAATGTCATTCTGAACTTGATTCAGAATCTTTGTTATTTTAGATATTATATTAATTTAAATCCCACGAAATTCCGAATTGTCCACAATTTCTATTAATAGAATCTAATGCATCTTCTGCGGAAAACTCCTTTAAATACCAACCTTCATAATTAGCCTTTATAATTGCTCGACAATTTTTTGGTAATCCAGTGTTTCCATATATAAGCTTAGAATTCGTATCTTCGCTATGAAAAATAAAATATCCAATAAGAATACCAACTAATAATAAAACAAATGGAGAAAATAATTTCATATTTTTATGTTAATTGTATTAAAATAATTTGTCATCTCGAAATGAGCTTTAGCGATTGAGAGATCTATAAATTAATTAAGTCTCATCGTACAACATCATTCATAGATTTCTCACCCTATCGGGATTCGAAATGACAATTATAATTAGATTATAGAAGAAATAATTTAGACAAAACTATTCTATAAATCCCTACTCACAAACTCCGCCATTTCAACCAGTCTATTTGTATAACCAAATTCATTATCATACCAAGCCAAAACTTTCACCAAATTTCCATCAACTTTTGTCAGAGGTAAATCAACAATTGAAGAAAATGGATTTCCTTTATAATCAACAGAGACCAAAGGTTCGTTCGTCGCATTGATAACTCCCAAAGTGTCTTCGTCGCTCGCTTCTTGAAAGAGTACATTCACTTCTTCAACGGTCGTATCTTTTTTAACGATTGCTGTAAAATCAACAATGGAAACCGTTGAAGTTGGAACTCTCATTGCCATCCCATCAAGTTTTCCCTTCATCGCTGGGATCGCTTCTGCGACTGCGACTGCTGCACCAGTTGTGGTTGGAATGATCGAAACTGCAGCTGCTCTTGCTCTGCGTAAATCCTTGTGAGGTAAATCCAAAATTCTTTGACCGTTTGTATAACTATGCACCGTAGTTATCAAACCTTTTTCAAGTCCCAAATTGTCATCAAGCACTTTCACAACAGGTGCCAAACAATTTGTTGTGCAAGAACCATTTGAAACAATATCGTCTTTTTGAGAATCATAATCAAATTCATTTACTCCCAAAATCAAAGTCTTAATATTTCCACCTTTACAAGGAGCGCTCATTACAACTTTTTTCGCTCCTGCTTTTAAATGTTTTCCAGCGCCTTCTTTGGTTGTAAAAAAACCAGTACATTCTAAAACAACTTCCACACCCAACTCTTTCCACGGCAAAAGCTCTGGGTCTTTTTGAGCAAAAACTTTGATTTTCTTACCATTAATGATAAGATGGTCCTCGTCATAAGTCACTTCTTTTTCATACTTTCCATAATTTGAATCATATTGAAGAAGATGAGCCAAAGTCTTTGTATCAGTCAAATCGTTCACTGCTACAAGTTCCAAATTTGGATGTTTGTCTAAAATCACCTTTAGAGCCGGTCTTCCAATTCGACCAAAACCATTAATTGCAATTTTTGTCATATGTTTTTTGTTAAATTATGAATTCTTTATATATTCTATCACTTTTTTCCAATCCAATCAATTTTGCTAAAATAAGATTTATGCTATAATTAACACATAATACACTAGAACATTTTTCAAAAACTATGAATGATAAACAACTACAAGATTTCGTCTCTTATCTTATAAAAAACAAGCATAATGTATATAGTCATACAGACGATGATGGAGAAATTGCCATTAAAAAAATTGATACTGGAAATAATTTTGTTCTTTGTCCAAAAAGACCACTTTATTCCTTCAAGAAATTTTTTCTTCCACCATGTCAAAAAATGATGGAATTTAAAGGCGATGAAACAATTTTAAATAAAAGCCCAAATATAAAAATTGTTTTACTTGGACTTCATTTTTATGATCTCAAAGCTCTAACTTTGATTAATCAGGTCTACAAAAAAGATCCTCATTTTCAAAAAAAATTAAGAAATGCCATTGTTATAGGACAAAGTCCAATTCCTGCAGAACTTGAAGATTATCAAAAATTTGAAAAAGAAGTTTTGGAACACTTAAAATTTGATATTTTTTTGGAAGCTAAATCTCATGGAGAGCAAGAATCTTTCAGGATTTTTACAGGCTCAGAAGACGGACAAAGACTTCTTGATGATTTCGGATACAAAGATTATGAAAATATTGAATATGCTGGACCAATTCCCAAAAAAGGACTTGGACCGATAAATTCAATGCTAATTGAAAAAATAAGAAAATCTCGCGATTCAAAAATTTGGAAAGAATTAAATGAAAAATGTACTAACTGCGGAAA
>JAGLJF010000048.1 GCA_023142595.1 Minisyncoccota bacterium
TGGGACAGTTGTTTTTATGAAGAATTTTCTGAAATTTCTGGAGGACATAAATTTCTTGATACGACTGAAAAAAGAATTTACAACTATTATGATCACAAATTTGTCAGAATTCCAGAAGAATATACAATGCCTGGATGCGTTTCTTGTGGAAGATGTACTGAAGTTTGCCCAGCTGGAATTGATATCAGAAAAGTCTTAAAAAGAATTATTGAAGAGAATTGAGTTTAAAAAATTTCTACTCTGTCTTGACAGAGGTTTAGTCTCAAAATACAAAAACAGTTTAATCTGTATTTTAGAAATCTCTAATTTTTGACCGCTGAACCGTTCTCAAAAGAGCGTAGAATAAAAAACTTTTACTAACAACCAATCAAATGAAAAATCAATACGAGACAATTCAAACTGAAATTATAAAAATTGAAACATTATCATCTATAAATAAACTTTTCACTCTTCAAATTAAAGATGAAGAAGTTAGAAATAAATTCAAATTTAGACATGGACAGTTTTTTATTCTTTCAGTTCCAGGATTTGGCGAAGCGCCATTTGGATTCTGCTCAAGTCCAACAATTAAAGAAACTTTTCAAGTATCCGTTGACAAGAGAGGCAGTCTAACTTCAAAACTCTTTGGATTGAAAAAAGGAACTGAAGTTGGAATTAGAGGCCCCTATGGAAATGGTTTTGACCGAAAAAAAATTAAAAATAGAAACTTAGTTTTAATTGCTGGCGGATGTGGACTTTCTCCTCTTCGAACAATCATTCAAGATGCAAATCTTCATCCTAAAAACTTTCAAAATATTCAGATTTTTTATGGATGCCGAAATTCAGAACTCTTAGCATTTAAAAGTGACTACAAAGAATGGAGTAAAAATATTGAAATGAATTTGACAGTCGATACGCCTGATAAAAACTGGAAAGATAGTGTTGGTGTAGTGACCAACTTACTTACACCGGAAAAAATCAAATCCGATTCTGTGGCAATTCTTGTCGGTCCTCCAGTTATGTACAAGTTTGTTATTCAAAAACTAGTTGAACTTGGTTTAAGCGACGATGATATTTATGTCTCACTCGAAAGAAGAATGCACTGTGGAATTGGAGTTTGCCAACACTGTGCCCTTGTCGGCGGAAAATATGTTTGCACTGATGGTCCCCTATTTTCCTATGCTGAAATCAAAAATACACCAGAGGGAATTTAAGATAATTAGAAGTTAAAAATTAATGTTCGAGGGTTCCATAGTCCCGAAGGGCTGTGGAACCCAATGTGCAAAACATTCATAGTCAATAAGAAAAAACTATGCCACCAAAACGCATCAATCAGGAAAATGAAAACGAAGTTCATTTCCTCACCATTACAATAATCGAGTGGATTGATATTTTCACAAAACCTGAATATTTTCAAATAATAATCAACAGCTTGAAATATTGTAGAAAAAATAAAGGATTGTTTCTATATGAATATGTTATTATGACAAATCACATCCATTTGATTGCTAAAGCAAAAGAGGGTTACAAATTATCTCAAATTATAAGTGATTTCAAAAAACACACTACAAGAGAAATCTTGAAAGAATTAGAAAAAGATAACCGAAGATATATATTAAATCTTGTCAGAAATAGTTTTTCAAAAAAAAAGATTACCAGAATCAAATCTGGCAAAGAGAAAATTATCCAGAATTAATTGTCAATGAAAAATTTTTGAATGAAAAAATAAATTATATTTATAATAATCCTGTGAAAAAAGAATTTGTTGCGAATCAGAAAGATTGGAAATACTCATCTGCTAAAAATAGAATTGCGAACAACAATAGTGTTATAGAATTGGATAGTTTATACGAATAATAACAGTTCGCAATCTCGGTTCCACAGCCCTTCGAGACTATGGAATCGTCACAAATATTGTAAATTCAAAATATAATAATCTAACTAAATAACTATGCCAAAACCAAAAACAGCAATTATCAGCCTCACCTGTTGTGAAGGATGCCAACTTTCAATTTTAGATTTAGGAGAAAGACTCTTGGACATTGCAGATAAATTAGATTTAAGAAATTTTAGACTTGGCTCGGGAACAAAAAGTTTTCCTGGTCCATATGATATTGCCATCGTAGAGGGATGTCCGATAACAAAAGATAATTTCAAACGCCTGAAAGAAATCAGAAAGCAATCAAAAGTTTTAATTGCTCTTGGAGCATGTGCTCATCTTGGAGGCGTTGCAGAAATCAAAAACTACAAAGGAAATAAAAAACAGCAACTTCAGTATGTCTATAAAAATATTGAAGGAATCAACAATCCAGATATCACACCAATCAGCGATGTTGTGAAAGTTGATGCCTATATTCCAGGATGTCCAATAGATAAAGATGAATTTTATAGAATTGTGATGGAATATGCCGAAGGAAAAACTCCCTACATCGCCCAAAGACCAGTTTGCTATGAATGCCAGCTGAGGGAAAACAATTGTCTCCTGCAAGAAGGAAAACCATGTTTTGGACCAGTGACATTGGGAGGTTGCGGTGCAGTTTGCCCTTCAAATGGTTTCATCTGCGAAGCCTGCCGAGGACCACTTGAAGGAACAAGTATAGAAAAACTGCAAGAGATTATGAAAGGAAAAATGGATAAAAAAGATTTAATGAAAATTGCAGAGATTTATGGAGTCAAGAAGGAGTTTGAGGAAAATGAAAAAGATAAGAAATAATAAAGAAAGTATTATATGAAAATTGAAAAGATAAAAATAACAAAAGAAGATGACAGGGGTATTATTTATGACTGCGACAAAGTAGGTTATATTTTTCGAAATAAAGGAACTATAAGCGCTAATCACACCCACGAAGAAGCAGAAACACTTTATCTAGTGCAAGGCAAGATAGAACTAACCATTAAAAATAAAACAGAAATAGTAAAAGCACCTATCAAAGTACGTATTGAGAAAAATGTTTACCACAAGTTAATTGCTTTAACTGATATTATAATTATTAGAGATTAGTTTAATATTATTTTATTTCTAATCCTTGCGAGGGTTCCATAGTCCCGATAGGGCTGTGGAACCCAATGTGCAAAACATTCATAGTAAATAAGAAAAAACTATGCCACCAAAACGCATCAATCAGGAAAATGAAAACGAAGTTCATTTTCTAACTATTACAATAATTGAATGGATTGATATTTTCACAAAACCAGAATATTTTCAAATAATTGCTGAAAGCTTAAAATATTGCAGAAAAAACAAAGGATTACTTTTATATGAGTTTGTTGTAATGACAAATCATATACATTTAATCGCCAAAGCTAAAGAAGATAATAAACTATCACAAATTATAAATGATTTTAAAAAACACACCACTAGAGAAATTT
>JAGLJF010000049.1 GCA_023142595.1 Minisyncoccota bacterium
GAGATTTTAATGACGAATCAAAAATCTCAACAATATCAGAAAATCGAGAAGAACTTTCCATAATTCCACGAAGTTGCTGCTTGAGATTGTCGGAATTAATTCCAATTGAATCAAAAATTTCAAGCACTTTTTTGTCAGAACTTAACAAAATCGCATAAAGCAAATGTTCAGTACCAATATACGAATGCTTATATCTGCCAGCAACTAAAACAGCTTTTTTGAAAACATCTTTCAGCTCTTCTGATAATTTTGCTTGATATTTTTTCGTCTTCGGCAAGCTATCAATAATTTTATGCAAATTTTTCAATTCAATTTTTTCTTCTCCAAGCATATTTGAACCAATACTACCCTTTTGAGACATAATGCTCAAAATAATATGCTCAATTCCAATTGAGTTGTGGCCAAATTCCTTGGAAATCTTCTGCGCACTTTTGACAACTTCTTTCAAATGAGTTGTAAATTTATTTTGAATTTTTTCCGGAAAAATATTCATTTCTTATTGTTATTTTATTATTACTTCTTTATATACAATACTGTATTATAGTCATTTAATCAATACCCGCAAGTCTTGACAAATTCACAATTTAGGTGTACAGTATTAGGTTGTACTTTGACAATAAATTTCCCTAGGGACATTTGTATAAATTTTTGAAATTCTTACAGATGCCCTTTGGGAAATACAAAAAAGAATAAAAAGAAAATTCAGGAGTGAAATGAAATGAAAGGAACTGCAAGAATAGTAATAGATCGCGATGTACTTGGAATCGAGCAAAATGGAAAGTTCAGACCAGCTGAGGGATTAATAAGCCATGTAGCCGAAGATATAGATAATGAAGCAGCAAGATGGCTTCTAGATCTTTTCGGAATCAACTACGGTAGAGTGAAATATGTTTCTGTCGGAGAAGGAGGTCTTGTCGATAGAAAAAAACCAATAGAGCATTTGGAAGCAGGATGGATTTTGCTTGATGTCGGTGGTGCAGGTGAAAAATGTAATATTGATAACCTGATACACCTTGATCATGATCACTCTGCTAAAAATACTCGTTGCTCAACAACGATTGTTTTTGATCTAATCTTTTCTTCAGGCTACTCTATGGAACCAGCGAAGAAAGAAGCATTGCTGAAAATTCTCAAATTTGTGGAAAACAGGGACTTAAGAGGCGGACAACAATTCTTTGATTTAGCCCATCTAGTCAAAGAATTAAATACAAAAATAACTGAAAATAAGTTATACAAAAGGGTCAAAGACGCCCTTGATTTCTACCTCGATAATTTCGGAAAGCAGCCGAATGTCGAACTTTTCGAAAAACTTGTGCTTGAAGTTTTTGCTGAAAAACATATCTTTTATGATGATCTCGATAGCAAGGAACCTCTTAAAAGATATCTCAGATAAGTAGAAAAAGGAACAACCCAAAATATTCCAGATATTTTGAGGATTACTTGTGAGGCTACTAAACCTTTTGTCAGAGCAGCTCTGAAAGAAGTAATTGAGAAACAAATCAACTTCCAAAAAGACTGTGTGGAGATTAAGAAAGCTCTTCGCGGTCAGAGAAGCTCTGTGCAGGCTGATTGGCTAAACAAGAAAGGAGAAAAATTTATAGTAGCTTCCAAAACAGAAAGCCTAGAATTTAACAAGGCTGCTCTGCATTTAGGAGCGACTATAATTATCAAAGAAAACAAAAAGGGGCAAATACAAATATTCACTCAAAAACAACATCGAGTGAATATTGCCAGAATCGCAGCTAAAATCCGTGCTGATGAATATCTTGTCAGGAATAGCAAAGAGTTTTTCGGAGATCCGAAAAGACTGTTTGAAGATGGAACAATCGACGAAGTTCCAATTTGGCATCTATTTGAACAAGGTGGAATGTTACTGAACGGTAGCCTTACGACTCCAGATCAAACTCCAACTGCTCTGTCTTTACGCAGAATTGTCGAATTGATTATTGAATAATATAACAATAATTAATGTTGAGGAAAAGATCTTCAATATTACTTACGGAGAGGAACAGGATAATATATTCTGTCGACCTCTCCTTATTTTTTTGCCCAAATTTACTAACAAAAACTATGTCATCCTGAACTTGATTCAGACAAACAATATAGGAGTTCTGACGAAAGTCAGGTTGTTCGCGGAGAAAATTAAGGTTTTTTTGATATACAATTTTGTGAGATTTCTCCCTCACTCTCGTGAGGAGTCCTTTTATTCTACTCATGTAGATAACGAAATTGTCATTCTGAATTTAGTTCAGAATCTTCGTTCTCCTATATTAAAACAAACCTATAAATCACTAACCATATCGTTACAGAAACTATAATTGTATTTACTCTATATACAATAGTATTGTGTATATAATATAAGTCAGAACCTAATTTAACAAAGATCCTGAATCAAGTTCAGGATGACAAAGCTCAATTAGATTCTGTCGGTAAACTAAAAAAACACCTACAAAAACAAAAACTGCTATTTGTAAAAAATATCGAATTAGCAGTGCCCAAAGAAAACCTATTAATACAATTCTTTCTCTAAATAATAAATATAATATTTATCGTCATCTAAAGATTTTCCTTCAAAAATAATTCCGGCTTTATCGTTCTTGCTGATTGTTATTTTAGGATTATAAATTTCACTAAATTTTCCCTGAGTTGAATCAATTATAATTTCTCGAAAATCACTTCTGGGAAAGTCAGTTATCCATTGCAAATTTTTTTCTGCATCAGAATTCACTGAAATAATATGTGCATATCCTTGTGAATCTGTATCAAAAGAAAAATCAAAATCAACTGAAAATTCCGAGTTGAGATCTGCTAATTTATCCTGCCAACTCTCGCCAACTTTTTCGAGTAAAAGAAGATTATAATCATTCACAGCAATTATTGGAAGCACGTCTATAATTCCTATTTTCGGAATAATATGAGATTTATATATTCCCTCTATTTTCTCTTTTTTCCAGACATTAAAGTCTTTAACAATATAATATAATTCATATTCCAAAGGCGCAAGCATATAAAGCAGAGATTGACTGCCTTATTTCAAAAATATTATTTGATTATGTTTATTTACTAATTTTGTAAACTTAAGGACTATTCTTTCCGTCAATTATGACAATTTTACATCAAAACTCCACAGAGCTCCGCCACAATGAAGCCAACAAGATTTTATTGCAAGAATGGGTTTGCAACCCGTTTCTTTTTATTTTGTAGAAGCAGAAAATTTTTTGCGTTTTCAAAACAAAAAGAAACTGGTTCCAAACCAGTTCCCGCACGAAATTAATAAATTATTCTAATATAACCCCAGTAATATAAGACTCTCTGTCAAAAGTGTTTATTTCATAAATTGAATCTAGATCAAGTCCTAGTCTTGTTAAGACAGAATTATTTTTTATTAGTCTTTTTTGACCTGAATCGCCTTGAGGATATAATCTATAGATTTTATCATCGCCAACAACTCGGACCAATTCGGATGTCGTGAAAGAATTAAGTGTTGATTGGCTCACATCCATTACATCCTCCCACCTCAGATGACCATAATTATTAAACACTGATGGACTCAAAACAAGTCTCTTAAATTTCTTATTACCAACATATTTTACTATAAAAATATCTGGATTACTTGCTGTTTTAATCAAAGCACCTTCTGGAATAGTTGATATTGAAGAAGTTGCACTTTTTACAATTGGAGTTGTTAAATAAGAAATATAAAATTCATCTTCTATTTCTAAACTATAATTA
>JAGLJF010000005.1 GCA_023142595.1 Minisyncoccota bacterium
AAATTTTACAAAGTTAGTTCGGAAAGAGTAAAAGTGATTTATCATGGGGTATCTAGTACTAAGTATCCAGTGTTAAATATCAAGCATCAAGATAAAGATGATTTTAATATCTTATTTATCGGAAGACTTGAAAAAAGAAAAAATCTGACAAATTTAATCAAAGCTTTTAATAGACTTAAAGACAATAAGAGCATAAATAATAAGAATTGTAAATTGATTTTAGTAGGTAAGGAAGGATTTGGTTCTGAGGAAATTAAATCAGTAATTAATAAATCGTCTTACAAAAAAGATATAATACTTAAGGGATATGTTTCTGAGGCGGAAAAAACTGAATTATATCAAAACGCAAGTTTATTTGTTTTAATCTCCTTTTATGAGGGCTTTGGATTGCCAATTCTTGAGGCCATGAGCCATGGCGTGCCAGTTATGTGTTCTGATGTGTCATCAGTACCAGAAATTGCGGGAGATGCAGGATTATTGGTTAATCCAAAGGATGTTGAAAAAATTGCAGAAGGATTTGAAAAAATAATTTGCAATCAAGACCTGAAAAATGATATGATTGAAAAAGGTTATAAAAATGTGAAGAATTTCAGTTGGGAAAAATGTGCAAGAGAGACGATGGATATTTTATTAAATTGTTAATACGTTCATTATTTATAAGCTGTAATTTAGGTTTTAGTTTGAACAAAAAAAATAAAAAAAACGGATAAGAGAGAGTTTCTCTTATCTGTGACATGGACATCCAGAATTCTCTGGATAATCGTCATCAATTCTTGATTTAATACTGGATTTAAGTTCCAATATTTTTTCCATCAGAATTAAGGCTGTGTTTATAATATTTTCATTAGGCGTTGCGTTTTCAGGATCAAATTCCCCAAGAGTTTCAAGTTTTTCTCTTACGGAAATCATTCCGTTAAATAGTGCTTCTCCAATGAGAAGGTTGACTTCTTCAGCAACGATTCGAACAAGTAGATCGAGCAGTCTATAGATACTATCATCCGTAAATTCCGCTTCTTGTTTAAATAAAGAATGCATTTCCTTTAATGTTTTTCCACTTTCGTCTGATGCGTTGAAAGGAGATTGTTGAATTTCTTGAATTATATCAAGAATTAAGATTTTTTCTGCTTCACTTAATTCAACTTTTCTTGTTGGCAGTGCAAGGCTTATCATTAACCCGCCTTGGCTTATAATCTCTTTCATCTCTTCTGGAATAATACCTTTTAGGTCTTCAGGTATATCTTCGGGACCTGAGATTATCTTTATTCCAAATAATATAGTCTTTACTTTTTCTTTTTCTGTATCTTCTGTATCTATATTTTTGTCTTGATCACTCATTTGTATTACATCCTTTTGTGTATTTACCTTATAATTATAGGCTTTTATTATCTTAATTTAAATTTATAAAAATGTCAACCCTACAAACTAAAAAACCAAAAATTGCAATTGTTCATGATTTCCTCACTTATTTCGGTGGGGCAGAGCAGGTTTTGAAGTCTTTGCATAATTTATATCCCGAAGCGCCGATTTATACTTTGCTTTATAATAAGAAAAAGATGAAGCAATATTTTCCTGAAGCAAAAATTAGAACTTCTTTTTTGAATAAACTGCCAAAGTTTTGGAGAAAACGAAAAAAGTATTTATTGCCTTTGATGCCAACGGCTGTGGAAACTTTTGATTTGAGAGATTTTGATATTGTCATTTCGAGTTCAAGTTCATTCGCGAAGGGGATAATTACCAAACCAAAAACAACTCATATTTGCTATTGTCACACTCCAACTCGATTTCTTTGGGATTGGCATTTGAATTATCTCAAGGAGAATAAAATCAAAGGAATTAAAAAAGTTTTGATTTTGCCAATTTTGCACTATATGCGAATGTGGGATAAAGCTGCGTCTGAAAGAGTAGATTATTTTATAGCTAATTCGAAAAATACAGCTAAAAGAATTGAAAAGTTTTATGGAATGAAAAGTGAAGTTATTTATCCACCTTGCGACATTAAAAGAGGAATACAAAATGATGACAGTTCTGTAAAATCGGAGGATTATTTCTTGATTATTTCAAGGCTAAGTCCGTATAAAAAAATTGATATTGCAGTTGAAGCATTTAATAAACTGGATTTCCCTTTGATTATTATTGGGGAAGGCGAAGACCGTAAGAGATTGGAAAATATGGCAGAGAAAAACATAAAATTTTTGGGATTTCAAAGCGAAAAAAAACTTGCAGAATATTATCAAAATTGCCAAGCATTTATTTTTCCAGGTGAGGATGATTTTGGAATTACAGCTGTCGAAGCAATGTCTTTTGGAAAACCAGTCCTAGCATTTCGAAAAGGAGGATTGAAGGAGACAGTAATCGAAGGAGAAACAGGGGAGTTTTTTGATGATGCGATTCCAGAGATTTTGGCTGACGGAGTGCGAAGATTGAAAAATAATTATGAAAAGTATGACAGCGTAAAGATTAAAAATCAGGCGAATAAATTTTCAAGGGAAAATTTTGAAGATAGTATGAAGAAATTCATTGAAGAAGATTTGATAAGCTAGTTTGCTTTTGGGGTAAAAACGTGCTAAGTTAAACATATAAATGAGAATGAAATTATGTCTTTTGAAAAAAATATTTTAGGGAACAAGAAAATAATTAATATGCTTCAGAAGAGCTATAATACTGGGAAATTATCTCATGCTTATTTGTTTGAAGGGCCTGATCATATTGGGAAAAAGACATTTGCTTTGGAGTTTTGCAAACTTGTTTTAGAAGATATTACCGATGATATTGAGAAAAATTCAGATTTAATGATCTTGCGCCCAGATGAAGATAAGAAGCAAATAGCAATTGAACAAATTCGAAATCTTGAGAAAAAGCTAAGTCTTTCTCCGTATTCTTCAAAACATAAAATATCTATAATCGAGAAAGCTGATATGATGACGAAAGCAGCGGCAAATGCAATCTTGAAGACATTAGAAGAGCCTAGCAAGACTACGATATTAATTTTATTGACATCAAATTCTGGTAATCTGCTCGATACTATCAAGTCTCGTTGTCAGATTATGAAATTTTTGCCAGTTGAAAAAAAAATTCTTGAAGATTTTTTAAGTGTTACAATTAAAGATAGATTGCAAAGAGATAAAATCATAGAGATGTCGGGATATAAGCCCGGAAAGATTATTGAGTTCGCAGGTGATAGTGATAAGATTAAAGAAATTTCAAATATTATCGATGGTTTTTCTGATGTTCTGTTCAAAAATAATTCTGAAAAATTGGATTATGTGGAAACTATTTCCAAAAAAGAACCGAGAGAGATTATTGATTTGTTAAATCATTATTCCTTTTATTTTAGAAAAAAAATTCTTGAAGAGATTCAAAACAAGGATGAGGTTGATAAAAATAAAGTTTTGAAAATTAAAAATAATATTGATTTATTAAATAGTGTTAAAAAAAACATTTTAACTAAAAACATAAATATCAAATTAGCTTTGGAAAATTTATTTCTGCAAATTTAATCAATCTTAATTTCAAATATTATGAAAGAAAAATATAGTAAGATTATTTTATTTTTTTTAGTTGTTTTTATGGCGACATCTTTTACGGGTTGTCTTGGTTTAACTGGTGAAAAAGAAGCATCTGTAGAAGATATAATAGATGAGAAAAATTATAATCAAGGAGTTTTTAAGTCTATTGATGGTGGACAAACCTGGGAACATAAAGTTAATCTTGCTGATACTGAAGGAGAGTTAATAGATAAAGTGAAAATATCAAGTATGGAGATGGACCCAGAAAATAATCAGATTTTATATCTCGGAACACAGGCAAATGGTTTGTATAAATCTATTGATGGCGCTGATTCTTGGAAAAAAGTTATTGATGAAAATAAAATATTGAGTATTCAGGCTACTATATACAAAATTGCTATAGAAAAAGGAAATTCAGTTATGGTTTATTTGGGAACTTTAAATAGTGGAAGTGGTGAATTTCTCAAATCAGACGATGGCGGAACAAGTTGGAGTAGAAAACATATCATGAGTAAATCTGGAGAATATGTTAGCACAATTACAATTGATCCGATTCACAATAATATCATTTATCTCGGAACAAGTCAGGGAGGATTATTGAAAAGTGAAGATCGTGGAGAGTCTTGGCTTTCAATGAATTGGTTTAGCGCTAGCGTAGAAGATGTTTTAGTTGATTTTCAAAATAATGCAGGAATTATTGTGAGAACAAAAACTGAAATGCAAAAATCAATAGACGGTGGCAAGTCTTGGGAACTTCTTAATAAGAAAATGAAAACTTCATTGAAGATTAAAATCAATCATAGTCTTATTAGTTCTGCGAAAATGAGCGATATTGATCCTTTGATGATATATCTTACATATAATCATTTAATATTTATCACGAGAGATGGGGGAAATGTTTGGGAGAAATTAAATACGATTACTCCTCAACTTACTGTAATTAAAGAGGCTCCGAAAGTGAAGAGAATGGGTATGAAAAAGGAAATTTTATATTATGGCGCTGGAAATGCAATTTATAAAAGTTTAAATAGAGGTGAAACTTGGTCAAGTTATGCAATACCAATTATTGGAGATGTTCGTTATACTTTGAGTGATCATACTAATTCTAGCATAATTTATGTTGGCTCATTTTACGATCCTCCAAAAAAGAAAAGATAATAAGCTTATTGTCGAAAAATTTATAATAAATAAAAACAATATGGAAAATATGATAAACGCATTGAAAGAAAAAATTGAAAAGAGTCAAAGCTTTTTCAAGAGCGAGATTGAGTCGTTGAGTGTTGGAAAGGCAACTCCCTCTCTTGTTGAGGATTTATTGGTAGATTATTTTGGAACTCCAACTCCAATTAATCAAGTCGCAACAATTAATATTCCAGATGCAAGAAATATTTTGATTCAGCCTTGGGATAAAAAACAGTTGAAAGAAATTGAAAAGGCGATCAATCTTTCGCAGCTTGGGTTTAATCCGGTGAACAATGGTGAGACAATCAGAATTACAGTACCACAGCCTACAGAAGAAAGAAGAAAGGAAATTGTAAAGCACCTGCACGAGCTCTTGGAAGAAGCAAAAGTTACAATTAGGGGTGCGCGGGAAGATGCGATGAAAGAAGTTAAAAATCTTGAAAAAAATGGTGAAATAGGAGAAGATGAAAGATTTACCAGACAGGATGAAATTCAAAAAATTGTAAACAGTGGTAATGAAAAGCTTGAAGAAAATTCAGAAAGAAAGGAAAAAGAGATAATGACGATTTAGCAACTGACTAATTGTTTAATATTAATTTTTATGATAATAACTACAATAATTTTATTTCT
>JAGLJF010000050.1 GCA_023142595.1 Minisyncoccota bacterium
AATCTTGTCGCCAATATCAACATCAAAATCAGTTCCTAAATTTACTACAATATTATTATTCAAATACCTTTTAATTGAAAAATCATAACAACCATATCTATAAGTAATTAAATAATTGTTATAATCATATTCACTTTTAATAATTGCTTGTTTATTATTTGTGTCTAATTCTTTTAAAAGAAAATAAACATTATTTTGCTTTTCTACGCATTTATTATCTTCGTCTAATTTATAACCATCATCACATTCACACTTATCAGTTAGATAATTATAAGAAGAATGCAAGCCATATTTAGAAAAACAAGATTTGCATTCAAGACCGCTACCATATGTTTTAACTGATAGTTCATAACCAGAGTTACACTCACACTTATCCGTGAGAGAATTAAATCTAGAGCTTAGACCTAATTTGTCTCGACAATATTGACTTTTAGAAATACATTCTTCGTTACCAAAATTATCAGTTTGTATTTTATAACCAGAAGAACATTTACAATAACCACTTAAATAATCATATTCAGAGCCATATCCATATTTATTATAACAGTATGATGAACCAGAAATACAATATGATGATCCCATAAAATTTTTACCCATAACATATCCGCTCATGCATTTACAATATCCAAGCCCATCAGAATATGCAAATGTTCCATATTGAGAGCAACCAGAAGAATAAGCTTTCGTTTCATTAGTTGAAGAGGAGAAAAGCGAAAACACTAAAAATAATACAGATATAAAAACAAGGTTATTAATTTGCTTATTCATATGTTCAAAAACAATTAATTAAGATTAATCCCTAACGACCCTAAGAATGTTCTGTCTGCTACGGAGATATAAATATTATTACTATAATCATCTATTACATATTTCATACTAAGCATTTTTTTATAATGTTCAAGTTTATCATTATAAGAATTAACTAAAGCATTATATGTTATAACTATATCATTATATTCTGCAACTAATATTGCATTCTCTCTTAGTGCCCCAGCAATAATTGGGGCTATTCCTGCAGTGGTTGCACCTGTACCAGCGAAACTATCATTGACTTGCGCAATTATTTCAGCATCAGTTCTAGTCTCATCTTTTTTTATCTGCATCTCATCTTTGATTGATTGTAGTCCGAGGTATAATACAGCAAGCTCAGATTTTGAATTATTTGATATTACTAGTAATTGTTTTGTTGCAATGGTTGCTTTTGCTATTTTTGGATCTGGTGCTGGTGATTCCACTTTTTTGAAGCAACTTGCATTGTCTCTAAACATCCCAGTCGGAATTGAAGTTTGATCTCCTTCTATATTATTACAAAAATCAATCTTTGGAGTCGCTACTTTAAGTTTTATGTCTCTGAATTTTTCAGCTAATATTTCTATATTTTTCAAAATATAATTTCCATGATCTGTTTTGTTAATTGTATAAACTGCATCTGGGTCGTAAGTATAATTTGAATCAACCAATGCTTTATCTCCTGAGTCTCCACTGGCAACGAGTGTATAAACGCTGCTTTCTCCGTCTGATCTTACAAGAGATGATTCTGTAAAAGAATCCACTTCGCTTTGAGTTATTGTCAAAATATCTGCCCACCTCAAATGACCGTAACTTTCAAAAACTTGTGGATTTAGAACTAACCTTTTAAATTGCTTTCCATTCTTATATTTCACAATATACACATCTGGATTATTTGCAGTCTTTACAACCGCACCTTCTGGAATCATTGTCGCATTTGCATTAAAGGCAAATAATATTCCCACAATTACTAATAATAGTTTTTTCATAAATCCCAAAATTAATTATTTAACTTCTTATCATAAACAAACCCCACAAAAAACACCACCGTCAAAACATCAAAAATTCCCCAAGTTGCTTTATCTAAATATATCGGGAAAAGAGGATTGAAAAGTATGGCAATCGCAATCAAACCCCAAAACCAAAAATTCATCTTTCTCTGAAGCCCTTGCTTTTTTAAAGTTATTATTTGAAGATTTTTTTGCCATATTTCTATTTTATTAAATCATAAACGAAAAATCAAGTTTTCATTTTACTTGCTAGTCTAACATAATTATTTTTTAGATTTAAGTTTTTTAATCTGTTTTTCAAAATCAGAATCAATTTTTTGAGTTTTATTAAATTCATCATATTCGACAAAAGCTTTCTGTTCAGCTTTTCTGTGAGAAATTTTACCTTTTCCTTCCAGTATCTCATATTTATTAAACTGTAAAAACTCATTGATAGATTTTGCCAATTTTTCCATTGTAAAAGTTGTGCGAACCTCAATCATTCTTTCGATATAATCAAAATAGCTTGAAACTGTTCTTTCTAATTTTTTAATTTCTGTTTCTTCTAAATAATTTTTTGCGATAATGATATCTGATCTTAAAATTCTTCCTTTTGGTGAGTTTTTCCAAGACAAAAGTCCCATCTTTTCTTTTTTTGCATTAGTTTTCTTGTAAATTATTTCTGCCGCAGTATTGCCAGTAATAGCAAAATGAAATTTGTTTTGTACTGTTGCAAAAAAATCTTTAGCAACTTCTGTGTTTTTATCATAATCAATGCTACATTCTGAAAAGATATCGGTAATTTGTAAATAAATTCTCCTTTCACTTGTACGAATAGAATGGACTCTCTCCAATAATTCTTGAAAATAATCTTTGCCAAAATATCGGCCATTTTTTAATCTATTATCATCCATTGCGAAACCTTTGATTATATATTCTTTCAAAATCTTGCTTGCCCAAATACGAAATTGTGTTGCTTGGCTGGAATTTACACGATAACCGACAGACAGAATCGCGTCTAAATTATAAAATTTAACACTACCCGTTTGAGTTTTTTCTTCAATAGCGCCATGTTGTGTGGTATGTCGGAAATCCCGACACACCACTTTTTCATCGAGTTCTCCGCTTTCAAAAATATTTTGTAAATGCTCTGTTATCGTGCTTCTTCCTTTACTAAAAAGCTCGGCAATTCTTTTTTGCGAAAGCCAAATATTTTCGTCGTGCAAAAATGCCTCCACTTTTATTTCTTCGTTTGGTGAAGTATATAACAAAAATTCTGTTAATTCATCTTTTATCGTATTTTTTTTTGCCATATTTTTCAAATTATTTATTTAACTTCTTATCATAAACAAACCCCACAAAAAACACCGCTGCTATAATATCCAAAACTCCCCAAGTTGCTTTGTCTAAATATATCGGAAAAAGAGGATTGAAAAGTATGGCAATCGCAATCAAACCCCAAAACCAAAAATTCATCTTTTCAACTAAGTTTTGTTGATGAAGATAATAAGCGTAAAAAACCGAGACACCCGTAACTGCTATTCTCAAAAAGTTATAATATCCATAAGGCAAAGAAAAAAATGTGAGCAATAATAGGATTGAGACGATTATCGCTGGTGTCTTATTAAATTTTATTTTTTCAACTTTACTCATAGAGTTTTTCTGACTGTTCTTTTCTAATTCTATACTATCACTGTGTAATAAATCCGTAATACGGTTATTTTCGTTTATTCTCTCACATTTTTCAATATCACCAATCAGGGAATATATCGCATTTTTATATTTAATAACATCATAACCAATGACTGTGTTTATTTTATATCTATATTGTCTGATGTGATTTTCATCATAATTTTTTGCCCAATCAAGATGGTCGCCAATCTCTGTAATGTTTGCATTCAATTTCTCACACAAAAAAACAAGGACCCGAAAGGCATTCCCTGTTAATCGTAATTCCTTATTGTTTTCATCACAAACAATCCCTCTCTCTTTGCTAAGACTAAAATGCTGATGTTTATATATCATATAATTTAAAAAACTATCAAAATTTTGAGCGCATTTCTGTTTTAGAAACTTCTGAAAATGCAAAATTTTCATCCTTATGAATGTTTGTTTATTGACAAAATCTACTTAAATTCTATCATCCTGAACTTCCTATGACAAATAACCTTCTTGAACTATTTCATCAATACAATAATCAACAATTTTATTATTTTCATCAAAAATAAATTTTCCTTTAAATTTTTTCCCATCCAAAAACATCGGCAACCAATATTTATCATCGGGCCACATTTGATTGTATGGAATTTCATCAACGCGAAACCATTTCGGTTTCATTTCTTCACTTTCAGCTGGACTTCCTCTGAATTCTTTTACATCAAATATATGAACTTCCATATTTCCCGAACCGTCTTGATATTCAAAATCAATAATTCCGAGTTTATTCATCTTGCTAATTTCAATCCCCGATTCTTCTTTCATCTCTCTTATCGCTCCTTGCTCAATCGTTTCTTCTTTTTCAACTTTCCCTCCAAACCCATTCCACTTCCCCTCTCCATGCCCACGCTTTTTCATTCCAAGCAAAATTTTTGGATGTTGATGAATGATACATAATGTGAGAATCTTTTTCATTATCCTAATTTATTTTTTGTTCTCTTTTCTCAGCTTCATCTGAATTATTTTCATTATCAATTTGTTCTTGAATATTGTCACGATCAGCTCTAATTTTATTGACCCCATCTTGCCAATTTTCTTCTGTTAAAGCTGGATTTTTATTTCCTGATCCTTCAATATTTTCTTCTATTCCTGCTATTTTTTCTCTTAACTCTTCTATTTTTTGAGCTTCTTCATCTTTTTCTTCCTTTCGTTGTTCTTCTGCTCTTTCGTCTATTTCTGTGGTTTCCTCTTCTAGTTTTTTAATTATTTCAGGATCGGTTCCAATCTCTTCTTTTCCACCAAATAATTTTTCAAATAATTTCATGTTTTTAATGTTATTAATTAATAATTAGACAATAACGGGCCTTTCGGTCCGTTATCAAATTCAATTTATTTTTTCTTTTTGACAGACTTTTTCTCTTTTCCTCCCAAATATATCATCGTTTTCAGAACTGTGTCTGGGGTAAGAGAAATACTATCAATCCCCTCTTTGACCACAAATTCAGCAAAATCTGGAAAGTCTGACGGAGCCTGACCACAAATTCCAACTTTTCTTTTTCTTTTATGCGCTCCCTTGATGAGCTGTCTGATGAGAATTTTTACGGCTTCATTTTTCTCATTAGCAATGTGAGAAAGATTTCCATTATCCCTATCAATCCCCATTGTAAGTTGAGTTAAGTCATTGCTTCCGATTGAAAAGCCATCAAAGATTTTAGCAAATTCATCAACCAAAATTATATTGGCTGGAATTTCTGCCATCACATAAACTCTTAATTTGTTTTTTCCTCTCTCAAGTCCTGCTTCTTTCATTACTTCCAAAACCTTCTTTCCCTCTTCAACAGTTCGACAAAATGGAACCATCACGATTACATTAGTCAGACCAAATTCTTCCCGAACTTTCTTAATTGCCTTGCATTCAAGCTTGAAGGCCTCACGATATTTCTCATCATAGTATCTTGATGACCCTCTCCAACCAATCATTGGATTTTCTTCTTTTGGTTCAAAATATGTTCCGCCAATCAAGTTGGCATATTCATTAGTTTTGAAATCAGAGAATCTGACAATAACATCATTTGGATAAAATGCTGCTCCCAACTTTCCAATTCCTTGAGCCAATTTGTCTACAAAAAATTCAGTTTTCGTTTTATATCCTGCAGTAATCTTGTTGATTTTATTCATCGTTTGTCGATCAATTTTCACCTCTTTAGTTTTCTTATCCATTGCCATTAGAGCCAAAGGATGAACCTTGATTGTGTTGTTAATTATAAATTCTTCACGAGCAAGACCTACTCCATCGTTTGGAATGAATGATTGAGTGAAAGCTTGATCAGGTTCTGCCAAGTTCATCATAATTTTCACTTTTGGCTTTTTGAGTTTTCCAATATTTGTTTTCTTAACTTCAAAATTAAGTAATCCCTCATAAACATAACCTTCTTCACCTTCTGCACAACTTACTGTCACATCTTTCCCATTCTTGATTGCTTGCGTTGCAGTTCTTGTCCCAACTACACAAGGAATTCCAAGTTCACGAGAAACAATTGCAGCATGACAAGTTCTTCCGCCAGAGTTCGTCACGATTGCAGAAGCAATTTTCATAATCGGCTCCCAATCAGGATCAGTCATTTCAGTTACCAAAACTTCTCCTTTTTTGAAACTTTCAATTCCGCTCACATCTTTAATTGCGTGAACTTTTCCTTTTCCAATCTTATATCCAACGCTTGCACCTGAACAAAGAATCCTGCTTTTCTTACCCATTATATATTCTTCCAAAACATTTACATCTCGAACACTTTGAGCAGTTTCAGGTCTGGCCTGAACGATGAATAATTTTCCAGTTATTCCATCTTTCGCCCATTCCATATCCATTGGTCTTTTGTAATGATCTTCAATAATCGTCGCCCACTCAGCCAGCTTGATAATTTCTGCATCCGTAATGCAAAATTTCTTTCGATCCTCAATTGAAACCGGAACATTTTTGACAGGTGATTTTCCTTCTGTACTATAAATTAATCGAAGTGCTTTTGAACCGAGAGTTTTTTCAATAATTGGTTTAAATCCTTTTTTGAGCGTTGGTTGAAAAACATAAAATTCATCAGGGGTAACTTTTCCTTGAACAATGTTTTCACCAAGCCCATAAGCTGCATTGATGAGGACTGCATCACGAAATCCAGATTCAGTGTCGATTGAAAACATAACTCCACTAATTGCCTTGTCAGAGCGAACCATTCTTTGAACACCAACTGAAAGCGCAATTGTGAAATGATCAAAGCCTTTGTCTTCTCGATATGAAATCGCACGATTCGTGAAAAGAGATGCGATACATTGTCTTGTAGCATATAAAATATTATGAATTCCTTTGATATTTAGATATGTATCTTGCTGTCCTGCGAAAGATGCATCTGGCAAATCTTCTGCTGTAGCGCTACTTCGAACTGCCGTATCAACATTTTTCCCATACTGTCTTTCCATTTCTGCATAAGCTGTCGCAATTTCTTCATTCAAATCTTCTGGAAGCTCGGCCGACATAATTGCCTGACGAACCTTTTCTCCACGATCAGAAAGATTTCTCATATTATGAGTATCAAGATCACTAAGAATTTCCTTAATTTGCACCATCAAACCAGAGTCTTTCATAAAGTGCCGATAAGCATGAGCTGTCAAAGCAAAACCATTTGGAATACTAACTTTTTTCTTGGTTAATTTTTGATACATTTCACCAAGCGACGCATTCTTTCCACCAACAAGATCAACATCTGTATTAGTCACTTCGTTGTACCATAAAATATTTTTCTCTTTTCTGTTTTTCATTTTGTTTTGTTAATATTTTAAACTATTTATGAACTTAGTATAGCATAAATTTGCACACTTGAAAAGAATAAAAAAACAAAGGTGATGTAATCACCTCGTAACTTTTTGGATAAAATAAACTTCTGCTACTTTGTCTCCATCTTTTTCTCCTTCGATTTTATTAAATGCATCCGCAAAATCAAAGGCATCATCTTTATTTACAAAATAAATTTCTTGACCAAAAGCAGTATACAACACATTTTCTTCTCCCAACCCACTATTTAAAGGAATATATACTCTATAATTTCCATCTTCTTTAGGTTTTTCAAGAGAAAAAATCTCTCCTTTCCTCAAAACAGAGATTATTGTTGCTCTTACGGCTGAATCAAATGGTCCTTCATTTAACATCAACAATTCATATTCTCTAAAAAACCTCTCCCAATTTATAGTATTGCCATCTTCATCAAAGATCTTTTCAATAAGCTCTCTGATTTCTCCCGACACTATTTCGTCACTTGGTTCTTCTTTTAATAAACCAAATAAACGTTCTTTTAAAGTCTCTTTTGTTAAAGTATTTATCATCGCACAAAACCTCCAAATGCTTTATACAATTATAGTAAAACAACCACTAAACAATGTCAATAAATATTATGTTTTAATGCGATGCTATTGACAAATTTCTATTTTATGTGTAGAATAAACAGTTGTAGTTTTAGACTTCAACGCTTTAATAAATTATTAATTATAGAACAAAAAATATTGAGGGATATTAATTGAGCGACAAAGATAAAGGAACTAAAGAGACGGTGTACAAAATAACTATTAATGCACGGAGTAAAGCACATCTGGTTTATATAATCAAAAAAAAATCGCCAGCTAAATCTAGTCTGGATGAAAAAAAAGAAGAAATAACCAGTCTTGATAAAAAAACTACCGTAGATGACACCGAAGAAGAAACTGTAGAAGTAAAAATAGAAGTTATAACAACACCTTCTACAAAAATACCAGAAGGGCATGATGGTTTGATTGTAAATTTACCCATTAAAACGATTATTTTACTATCCGATCCAAGTCCACTAATTGCAAAAAAGATAGCTGATCAATTAAATCAGCTAGAAGAGGTTAAAGGCTTAAGTTTGTGGTCCCCAGACCAAGAAGGTTTACAGGTATGCATTCTTGGAAATATCGAAGAGGAAAAAGCTGAAACTACAATCAAGTCGACAGCTATAAGCATAGTAACAAATTTCATGGGGTAGGTGAAAAAGAATAATCACCTCCTCTTTTTTTGTCTGAATTAATGCTGGAAAATATCTAAAAAATTTACAAACTATTTTAAATTTCGAAATATATTAAAATTGTCATCCTGAGCTTGTCGAAGGATTAAAGTTATCATTTTGTTTAATATAGTTCGACAAGATCACTATGACAAAAAAGTAATTTTGTAATTCAAAACAATTCACGAACAAAAACTAGCAAAAAACAACATTCTTTGCTAGAATATAATTAATGGAAATAAAAAATCTTGCTCTCAAATTTGCAATCAAACTCCTCACCCTTCGAAGAAGGTCTGTTTTTGAAATTAAAACTAGATTACAAAAAAAGGGATACGAATCAGACATTATCAAGCAAGTTATCGAGGACTTAAACAGTTATAAATATCTCGATGATGAAGCTTTTGCTGAAAGTTATATCAATGACAGAATGAATTTCAGACCCTGTGGCAGATTCATTATCAAAAAAGAATTGAAAGAACGAGGCATTTCGGAAAATATAATTGAAAGAAAAATCGAAGAATTGATTAGCATTGAGCAAGAAATCAAATCAGCAAAAAAATTAGCAACGCAAAAGTCAAAAACCATCAGTGAAAAAATCGAAAAAAACAAGGCGATTCAAAAAGTCAAAGCATATTTGCAATCAAAAGGATTCTCCTTTGATGTTATTAACCAAGCAGTAAAAAATAAAAATGTTTATCATAATATAGCAGAAGATTCTGAATCAAATTCAGAATGATAATTAAGGCAATATTTTATATTTCAAAAAAATTAATATCCAAAATTTATGACAAAAAAAATTCTAAAAAAACCAAAAATAAAAAAGAATAAATTAATTTTTATTGCAATAATTCTAGTCGCTGTCTTTTCAATCGCGGGATATTTTTTCTATCTTAACAATTTATATCAGAACAAACTATTACCTAACATTTATATCAACGGCGAAAATTATTCAAATTTTACTCAAAGTGAAATTGAAAACAAAATTGAAAACAAGTTCAAAAACTTTCAAGAAAATGGTCTTGAATTTACCTATCAAGAAAAAATCCATAAAGCCACTCTTTCTGATTTAGGAATTTACATAAATACTCAAAAAACAATCTCAACTGCTTTTGAATATGGACATAGAGAAAATATAATTGAAAACATCAAAGATCATATAAATACAAAATACAAAAGTGTTAGCGTTGCGATAGATATCGAGATAGATTCAACGACTTTTGAAAAATATATGTCAGATAATTTCAAAAGAATTGAAGAAAGGCCAACTAATTTTCATTACATATACGAAAATGAAGAATTTATCCCTGTTTTATCAAAACCAGGAATAGTATTAAATAGAGAAACCTTGAAAAGAATAATTTTCGAAAATATTTCCTCTTTCGACAATGAGGTAATTGAAATTGAACTCACTGCTCAAGATCCAGAAATTAGAGAGGACAAAGACGGTCTTGCTCTTTTGTCTGCAAATAATCTTTTGCAAAAAGAAATAAAACTAAAATATAATGAATCTTTGTGGGAAGTTCAAAAAGAAGATTTTGCATTGTGGATTGAATTTACTGCGATAAGAAATTCGGAAAATATTGAATCGCTTGGCATAAAAATTAACAAAGAAAAAGTGAAAGATTATCTTTTAACACTCGTTCCACAAATCAACCGCGAACCGATAGATGCCTTACTTGAATTTAAAAATGGCAAAATTGAAATGTTTGCTCTAAGTCAAGAAGGGATTGCCATTCAAGTCGAAAAAAGTTTAGAAGAGATTGAAAAAGCAATTTTTATTCCGAATAATTATAAAAACAGTTCTGAAACAAAAATTGAAGTTCAAATGATAACTAAAAAAGTTCAACCAAAAATTACAACGGAAAGCATTGATAATATGGGAATAACTTCCCTCCTTGCAACAGGAGAATCAAACTTTGCTGGTTCTCCAAGTAATCGAAGACACAACATTACAGTTGGCGCGGCAAAATTTCAAGGAGTTCTGATTGGACCTGATGACACATTTTCATTTAATACAGCTCTTGGAAATGTTGGTCCGAAGGAAGGATATCTGCCAGAATTAGTAATTAAAAAAGGAGAAACAATTCCAGAATATGGAGGAGGTTTGTGCCAAGTTTCCACAACTACATTTCGAGGTGCGGTCCTAGCAGGACTTGAAATTACAGAACGAAAAAATCACGCTTATCCTGTACAATATTACGCTCCTCAAGGTACAGATGCTACGATTTATCCTCCACATCCAGATCTTCAGTTTAAAAATAATACTCCAGCTTATATCCTGATTCAAACAAAAATTATAGGAAACAAACTTTATTTTGATTTTTATGGCTCTGACGACGGTAGAGAAATTAAAACCAAAGGTCCTGTAATTTATGACAAAAAACCAGACGGCTCAATGAAATCTGTTTGGACTCAACAAGTTTATGATAAAGATAAAGAACTTCTATTTGAAAAAAAGTTCTATAGCATTTATAAATCTCCAAATCTATATCCACATAAAAATCCGCTAGAGTAACAATTATGAAAAGAAAAATAATTATTGCATCTGGATCTGAAAGCAGAAAAAAACTAGTTAAATCGATTGGCTTTAATTTTCTATTTGAAAAAAGTGAATATAAAAAAGATATGACAGAAAAACTGTCAGCACGAAAGCTTGCGCAAAAACTCGCACTCGGAAAAGCGCAAGATGTTGCCCAAAAACATCCTAATGCCATAATCATTGGTATAGATTCCTTTGTAATTTTAGATGATGAATTTTTAGGTAAACCACACACTCCCCAAGAAGCAAGGGTGATGCTCAAAAAAATGAGTGGTAAAAAACATGAGTCTATAGCAGGCATTGCGATAATCGACACAAAAAATGAAAAAGTTGTCACAGATTATGAAACAACTGGGGTTTGGATAAATAAATTAACCGACAAAGAAATTGAAGACTACGTGAGGACGGGAGAACCGCTTAACAAGGCGGGTAGCTATGCGATTCAAAAGCTTGGTTGCATTCTCATTGATAAAATCGACGGAAATTATACAAATGTTTTGGGTCTTCCTGTAAATAAATTATACAAACATCTTATAAAATTAGGAGTAAATATTCTCGAAGAACCATATTGCAAGACAGACTCTTGATATTTTTTGAGATTTAATATATACTCTAAAAGTATTGGAAAGGCGCTCGTAGCTCAATTGGATAGAGCACTTGGCTTCGGACCAAGGGGTTGTGGGTTCGATTCCTGCCGAGCGCACAAATACATTAGGGCCGTTAGCTCAATTGGTAGAGCAGTTGCCTCTTAAGCAATTGGTTAGAGGTTCAAGTCCTCTACGGCCCACAAGAAGTTATTTCAACATAATAATATTTTAACATAACAAGAATCTAATCGTTTTTTGTCTCGATTTGTTAAAATACTAATATGTTTAAATATTAAAACATATATGGTGGCTATGGTGTAATGGTAACACTAGAGGTTGTGGTCCTCTCGTCTCGGGTTCGATTCCCGATAGTCACCCAACTCAATTTAACCGCTAATGTTAGCGGTTTTATTATACAAAATCACATTATGTATTGTACCCCCTATGACAGTTTTTCAAGTGGGGCTTGACGTTTAACTTACAATATGATACTATTGTAAGTTAAATTTGAGATATATTTTACTCGAATTTACAATAAATTAGGAGGGTATTTATGTTCGATATAATAGTATTTATTAGATTTTTAGGCTTAATAGCCTTGGTATGGACAAACTGGATTGGAACTCTAATTGGATTATTTCTATTATTCTTAATCCAAAAAGACGACAGTACTGCAATTATTAAAAATAACACATTAAGAAATTATGCAGTAGAACCAATTGTCTATATTATGGCATTGATGGGAATATGGCATTTCCCATTACTTGATTCAACACTAATGCATGTTGCTACAGTAATAGCAATTGTGGCAACAGTTTGTTATTTGGTTCAAATAGCGAAAGATGAAGGTCTAATATAAATTTAAAATTCCTTGAGGTATATTATTGCTCAAGGAAATTTTTTTATCACAATTTAACAATACAAAATCTCTCATTCAAAGCCAAGTTCACAAATTTAGTTCTAATGTCCTCCACTACGCCACCCAGCTCAATTTAACAGCTTATGTTGGCGGTTTTATTATTACAGCCACCAATTAGAGCTTTATCTCACCATTAATTATTGCTCTTGACAAACAATGATTATAAGTATAGAATGAATTACCCCGCAGCAAGCT
>JAGLJF010000051.1 GCA_023142595.1 Minisyncoccota bacterium
AAAAATGTAAAAATTGAAAAAATGATTGGAATTCAAGATGTTGATAAAATAAAAAAAATTATCACAGATTATAAATTCCAAGAAAAATCTTTTGCAGAGCCAAAAGTTTTTGCCGAAAAGAAAGAAGATGAAGTCAAATATTTTCCGACAGATCAGTCAGTTTTCAAAATTCGAGGAAAATATGTTGGTGAGGTCTGGCTTGAGATCTTGGAAAATATCTTGAAATTTGGAAGATTAAATCCGACTTGGTACGGTGGAAATGTAAAGGAGCTTTTTAATATCGCAGCTGTTGTTACAGATGAAAATTCAGACGAGCCAAAAATGTTTTCGCATATGCAAATAAATGAGGTTGATATCGAAAATTATTGTTCACATATAATGACTGGCGAAAAGGGGGATGAGGTTTATACATATGGAGAAAGACTTTGGGATTACAAGGGAATAAATCAAGTAGAAGATGTTATAATCCCATACTTGAAACAATACCCAACGGATCGGGCTGCGCTGGCAATGATGTTTGATCTAACAAACGATCATAAAGCAGAAAGGGCTCCTTGTATGACTCAAGTTCAAGTGACTACTTTGGAAGATAAAGTGAATATGACAGCATATTTTCGTTCTCATGCAATTTTTTCTGGTTGGGCATTGAATGCCTTCGGACTGAGAAAAGTTCAAAAATATATAGCTGAAAAACTTTCAAAGAAACTTGGAACTTTAACAATTTTTTCAAATTGTGCTCACATTTATGATAATGAATGGCAGACAGCTGAGGGTATTGTAGAAAAATATGGAAATAAAATGAAACTTGAAGCCGCCGATCCAAGAGGATATTTTATTATTAATATTGAAAATGAGAATATAGTAATTAAGCATTATACTCCCGACGGAAAGTTTATTCAAGAATTTAGACAGAACGGAAAAGAAAAAAGTGCAACTGTAAAATTATATAGAAAATTATTATCAGCCAAGGCTATTTCAGAAATTTCGCATGCTTTTGATCTCGGAGCGGAAATACAAAAAGCTGAGACAGCGATAAAGCTTGGATTTACATATGTACAAGACAAAGAGATAATCTCAAAATAAATGAAAAATCAAAAAGGAAAATTCATTGTTTTATATGGAATAAATAATTTGGGTAAAACTACACAAGCAAAAATGCTGGTAAATTATTTTAATAAAAAAAATATTAAAGCTGAGTATATAAAATATGCTATTTACGATTTAGAGCCTGCTGGAAAATTAATTAATGAATATTTAAGGAATGGCAACCCACGTAATTTTAGCCCAAGAGAGTTTCAAATTTTGCAATATATTAATAAGATTAATTTTGAGAATATCCTCAAGGAAAAATTAGATAATGGCATTAGCATCATTGCAGAAGATTATACGGGGACGTCTATCGCATGGGGTGCTGGTGCAGGGGTTGATATGGAATTTTTAGAATATCTATACTCCTTTATATATAAAGAAGATTTAGCAATTTTGTTTGATGGAGAAAGATTTACAGATTCTATAGAAAAGAATCATAAGCATGAAAATAATAGTGTTCTTATTGATAAAGTTAGACAAGTTCATTTGGTGTTGGCAGAAAAATACAACTGGAAAAAAATTAATGCCAATGAAACAATTAATGAAATTCATAATAATATTGTAAAAATTATTGAAAAAGAAATATTTTAGAAATAAAAAAATATAACTATATAATATTAAGGCAATGATTAAAATTAAAATTCAAAAAATTGGCGATGTGAAAACTCCTAATTATGCTCACAAAGGTGATGCGGGGCTTGATATTTATTCGGCAGAAGATGATTATGTTTTGAAAGTTGGAGAACGAAAGGGATTTAAAACTGGTATTAAAATGGAAATTCCAGAAGGATATGTGGCTCTTTTTTGGGATAAAAGTGGTTTGGCTATAAATCATGGAATCAAAACGATGGGTGGCGTTATCGACTGTACTTATCGAGGGGAATTTATCGTGATTTTGAAAAATCTTGGAGAAGAAGATTACAAAATTGAAAAAAATTCTAAAATATCTCAAATATTAATTCAAAAAGTTGAGGAAGCTGAATTTGAAGAAGTTGAGTCATTGGAAAGCACTGAGCGAAATGAAGGCAAATTTGGAAGCACGGGGAAATAATAACGGAATTATTAATTCTCTATAATTACGAAACATTATTAAAATGTCATCTCAAAATAAGTGAAACGATTGAGAGATCTAAAAAATGTAATAAACGAGATAAATTTCGTTTATAGATTTCTCGTCGCTATCGCTCTCA
This sequence comes from Minisyncoccota bacterium, assembly GCA_023142595.1. Taxonomy (GTDB): domain Bacteria; phylum Patescibacteriota; class Minisyncoccia; order JAHIHE01; family JAGLIN01; genus JAGLLA01. The sequence goes on from JAGLJF010000051.1 coordinate 2,280, forward strand.
CGAAATGACAAATCATAATTTTGTAATCAAAGAAAATTTTTAATAATGATTATTTGAAAAAAGAGCTTTAAATATAAAGCCTCTTTTTTTGACTAATTTCAAATAAAATAGTATATTTAAAGGTAGTTAAAGATTAAATTTAAATGAAATGATAGACAAATTAAAACAGGCTAGGCTTGATAAATTAGATAATATTTTCAAAGCTGGGATTGATCCATATCCTGCAAAATCAACTAGAACACATAATATTAAGAAGGCTCTGGAAGATTTCGATGAGCTTTCAAAATCCGAAGAAAACATCACTATTTCAGGGAGAATCAGAACAACTAGGGTTCACGGTGCCCTTACTTTTATTGACCTTGAAGACCAAAGTGGACAAATGCAGTTGTTTTTTCGAAAAGATGATATTGATGATGAAAAGTATGAGATGCTTGATAATTTAGATATGGGAGATTTTTTGCAAGCAGAAGGAATTTTATTCACTACGAAAAGAGGGGAGCAGACACTAGGAATTAGGGATTATAAAATTCTGACAAAGTCTTTATTGCCTTTGCCAGAAAAATGGCATGGACTTCAAGATGAAGAATCGCGATATCGAAAAAGATATCTTGATTTGATTATGAATAAAGATACAAAAGAGCTTTTTATAAAAAGAACAGAATTTACAAATCATGTCAGACAGTTTTTGAACAATAGCGGATATATGGAAGTTGAAACTCCAGTTCTTGAGGCAATTCCTGGAGGTGCTGACGCTGAACCATTTACGACACATCATAATAAACTTGATATAGATTTATATCTTCGTATTTCTTTGGAATTACATTTGAAAAGATTGTTGGTTGGTGGATTTGAAAAGATTTATGAAATTGGAAAAGTTTTTCGAAACGAGGGAATGAGTACTCAACATTTGCAAGAATTTACAATGCTTGAATTTTATTGGGCTTATGCTGATTATGAAGATTTGATGAGTTTTGTGGAAAAATTTTATATGGAGATAATTGAAAAAACATTTGGCACTTTAGAAATTCCATATCAAGACACTGTTTTGAATTTCAAAGCTCCATGGCCTCGAATTGATTATCGCGAAGTTGTTTTGAAAGAATCTGGAGTTGATATTGATTTGTATCCGACGAAAGAAGATATGCAGAAGATTGTGAAAGAAAAAGGAATAAAAGTTGATCCAAAGGCAGGAAGAGGACGACTTATTGATCAACTTTATAAAAAACTTGTTAGACCAAAATTAATTCAACCGTCCTTCCTTATCAATCAACCTCTTGATATTTCACCGTTGGCCAAGAAAAAAGACGATGACAAGTCTAAAGTTCAAAGAATGCAAGTTTTGATTGCGGGATCAGAAATTGGTAATGGATTTTCGGAACTTAACGATCCGATTGATCAGAGAGAAAGATTTGAAGCGCAAGACAAATTGCGAGCAGAAGGTGATGACGAAGCACAAATGATGGATGAGGATTTTATTGAAGCCCTGGAATATGGTATGCCACCGACAGCTGGATTTGGTGTTGGAATCGATAGATTGTTTATGATTTTAACAAATCAAGAAAGTATTCGAGATGTTGTCTTTTTTCCAACAATGAGAACGAAACATTTTAAATTAAAAGTAGAAACTGGAGAGCATAAGGTAAAAATGGGAGAAGCTGAAATGAAGATTGAGAAGAAAGAATCTAAGAAGAAAAAATGAAAAAAGTAATGATATTTGGGACATTTGATATATTTCACAAAGGTCATGAAGATTTTTTCAGACAAGCGCGAGAATTCGGTCAATATTTGATTGTTGTAGTGGCGCGAAATGAAAATGTATTGAAAATCAAAGGAAATTTGCCGAGAAATAATGAAATTGCCAGGAGGGATGAAATAGTCAAGAGTGGTTTAGCAGATGAAGTTGTTTTGGGAAATTATAGTGATAAATATAAAATTATTCAAGATAATAAACCAGATGTGATTTGTTTGGGATATGATCAGCAAGTTTCAGAAGATGAGTTGAAAAATAAATTAATTAAATTTGGTCTTGAGAATACAAGAATAGTCAGATTAAATTCATTTCATCCAAAAACTTATAAATCCTCAAAGCTAAGAAAATAGCAATAAAAAAACCCAAAAAAATTTGGGTAAATTACATAAGCGCGACAGCGATTAAGAATATTATCACTGCAAGTATGGTTGCTATCCATATTTTTCTAACTATTTTATTTCCTTTTGTTCCTAAATCCACCTTATATAGCCTCCTTATCTTTAGAATATCACATCTTATAGATTTATCAAGTAGAGTTATATGAAATTGAGAGGGATTTCTCCATTTTGTTTCACTTCAGTTGAAATGACAAATTATTATTTTGTGTAAAAAATAGATATTATCAATTGTAAACAAAGATCCTGAAATGAATTCAGGATGACAAAATAACAATAAAAATAATTTAAACATATGTTGGATATAAAATTTATCAGAGAAAATGCTGAAGAGGTGAAGCTTGCGGCAAAAAATAAGAATATTCAAATTGATATTGATAAACTTCTTGAAGTTGATGAGAAGAGAAGGAAGTATATTTCTGAGATTGATCAGTTGCAAGCGCAAAGAAATCAAATTGCCAAAGATGCCAAAGGACAAAGACCAACGGAAGAACAAATTAAAGAAGGGAAAAAAGTGAAAGACGAGTTTCTGAAGACTGAAGAAAAATTTAAAAAAATAGACAAAGAATATTTTGACTTGATGGTTAAAGTCCCGACAATTCCATCTCCTGACACTCCAGTTGGAAAAAGTGAGGAAGAAAATGTAGAATTTTTCAAATGGGGAAAGCCGACAAAATTTGATTTTGAGCCAAAAAGTTATATTGAACTTGCAGAAAATCTTGATCTTTTGGATATGGAAAAGGGAACAAAAGTGGCGGGATACAGAGGTTATTATGTTAAAAATGAAGCTGTCATGCTTCAGATGGGATTGATGATGTTTGCACTTGAAAAATTGATTGCCAAAGGTTTCACTCCAATGATTCCGCCAACACTTGTGCGTGATTTTGCTCTTTTTGGAAGTGGATATTTTGCAGGAAAACAGTACGATCCTGAAGTGGATGAGATATATAAAATTGATAATGATGAAAAACTTGCAGATGGCAGCGTCAAAAAAGAAGATAAATTTTTAGTTGGAACTGCAGAACCATCACTTTTGGCGTATTATGCGAATGAAATTTTGGATGAAAAGGATTTGCCATTGAAAATGTGTGGTTTTTCACAATGCTATAGAAGTGAAATTGGAAGTTATGGAAAAGATACAAAGGGGATTTATCGCGTGCATGAGTTTATGAAAGTTGAACAAGTCTGCATTACAAAAGCAGATACAGAAGAGTCAAATAAAATGCAAGAAGAAATGGTGGAAATTTCCAAGGAAATTCACCAAGATTTAGGATTGCCATATCGCGTACTTCAAATTTGTACGGGGGATATGAGCACAGGAAAATATAAGATGTTTGATTTGGAAGCATGGATGCCAAGTCGAAACAGTTATGGTGAAACTGGTTCGGCTTCAAATTTTTTAGACTGGCAATCAAGAAGATTGAATGTGAAATATAAAGATAAAGATGGGAAGAAGAAATTTGTGCATATGCTCAATAATACAGCGCTTCCAAGCGTGAGGCCGATGATTGCAATTATGGAAAACTTTCAACAAGCAGATGGTTCAATTATTGTGCCGGAAGTTTTGAGAAAATGGATTGGGAAAGATAGAATTGGGTAAAAAAAATAAGCAGAGCAGCTTCATTGAGCTGGTGCTTTAGATTCTAGATATTCAATTGCAAGCTTATTTGATTCGCAAATTGAAAATGTAGAATGACCCGCTGAAAGTTTTGAACTATCTATTTGTGTACTATAACTTTCATCCATATTTTCTTGAACTGCATCAACTGTTTTTAGAGTTGTTGCAATTTTGACTGCTTCTAGACATACGAAGGTTTCGTATACTTCTTTTTTCCAGAAATCAGGATTCTTGTCTTGAAAATATTTAATCCTCTTTTTGAAGAAAGTTGGTAGCTCATGGAACTTTTTAGCTAACCACTCCCTATTTCTTTCATATTCTTCTTTTATTTTTGCCTCGTAAAAGGCATCTCTCTCTGCATTATCTTTAAATCTCATCTTGATCACCTTGTAAAAATGACTTATAAATATATCATACTCTATGAATAATGTCAACCTCCAAGAAAAACAAATAAAAATAGACAATTTAAATATAAATTATAAAGAAATTGGAAATGGTGATATTCCGATTGTTTTGTTACATGGATGGGGAATTGATTCAGATAAGTATATGGAGTTGGCAAATTTGATAGTTAATTCAAATACGACACAAAAAAATAAATCAGAAAACAGTGAAACTTCACAAGAGAGTTTTATTCAGGAAAATGGAGTTAATGAGAATAATGATAATTTGCAAAAAAGCTCCAGTCAAGAAACTGAAGCCAACGAAGATTCCTCCCCTGATAAGGGGAGGTTAGGAGGGGTTGATTTACGTTTTCAAACCCCCCAACCCCCCTTGTCAGGGGGGAATAATTCTCCTTATAAAATCATCATTCCAGATCTTCCTGGGTTTGGAAAAAGTGATGAGCCAGATGAAAATTGGAATTTAGATAATTATGTTGAATTTACAGACAAATTTATAAAAAGCGTAACACAAGCAAGAGGATTTGAACTTTTGAAAAACATTATTAAAAAATCAAATATAAAAGATCTGATGAATGGTGGATTTAGTTCAATTTCTGATACCAAAACAGAAGAAAAGAAAAAAGTTATTTTAGTCGGTCATTCTTTTGGCGGAAGGATCGCGATTAAGTATGCTGTAAAATATCCAGATAAAATTGAGAAATTGGTTCTTACTGGCGCGGCTGGAATCAAACATTCGCTTTCTAGGAAACAAAAGATATTGTATGTTGCAACGAAAACTGGAAAAACAATTTTTTCTTTGCCTGTGATTAATAAATTTCAAAAATATGCCGAAAAGTTTTTATATAAAATTATCAGAGAAAAAGATTATAGAAAAGCGAGTTTGAGAATGAAAGAAATTATGAAAAAAGTTCTTGCGGAAGATTTAACGCCGATTTTGGAGAAAATAAAAACCACAACACTTTTATTGTGGGGTAGGCTTGATAATTCAACTCCACTTTCTGATGGAAAGTTAATGAATGAAAAAATTGAAAATTCTGAACTTGTGATTTTTGATGATGCAAATCATTCTTTGCCATATCAAAAGCCAGAAGAGTTTACAAAAGATATAATTAAATTTATCACATAATTTCTATCCGGATTTATCCGAGAGTTTGTGAGGTTTTAACCTCACGAATGATTCGGAAACATTGAAACTAAAGTTTCAAAAACCCTCAGCTGAAGCTGGGTAGAATATTAATTAATATAAAAAATGTCAATAATCTTAATAACAATATTTATATTATTTTCCATAAAGCTTCTTCGTGATAGTTTGTTTTGTGTTTGGTTATGGCAGGTAAAAGAATATAGAATTGATAGGATGATTTCGCATTTAAAAGGCAGGAATAGGATGTTAAAAAATAATTTATTTTATATTTTGATACTTATTCTTTTTGTTTCATATTTCATATTTTTGAAAAATAATGCATCGTTATTTCAATATTTAGCATTAATACTTTTTACAGGTTCTTTTTTGCAAATTATAAGAGAGATAAAGAACAGATCTTTGAAAAGACCCAAGTCTACATTTAAAGTTATCTTGATTTTATTGTCAATGTTAATTGTTTATGCATCAGCTTTCTTATATTCAATAATTATTGGATATGTCATAACTTTTGATTCAAATATAAGCACAGCAGAATTTTTTACAATATATTCATTGTTTGTTTATTTATTTGCTCCTATCGTAATTACATTAGTTGTTTTATTTATTAATCCATTTTTTAATTTTCAAAAAAGGAAAATAATCAAAAGAGCTTCTGAAAAAATGGAGCAATTAAAGAAAATAAAAGTTATTGGAATAACTGGAAGTTATGGAAAAACTAGTACTAAAGAATTTTTATATACGATTTTGTCTGAAAAATATAAAGTCGTAAAAACCGAGGGAAATAATAATACTAATATCGGAGTGGCTTATACGATTTTAAATAAAGTAAATGATGAATATGATTATTTTATTTGTGAAATGGGGGCTTATAAAATTGGTGAAATTAAAGAAATTTGCGGAATTGCAAATCCGGAAATTGGAATTTTAACAGGAATAAATGAGCAACATATTGAGTTATTTGGTTCAATTGAAAATACAAGAACAGCAAAGTTCGAGTTGATTGAATTTTTGCCAGATGATGGTTTCGCAATAATTAATAAAAAAATAAAAAATTATAAACCAGAAACAAAAGTTCAGAGTATTAAGTATTTTTCAAAAGAACTTGCAACTGATATAGAATATAAAAAAGACCATATAGAATTTAGATATAAAAATCAATTATTTAAAACAAACATTTTAGGACAGCATTATATTGAAAACATAATTTCTGCTATAATGGTGGCAGAGCATCTTGAAATGAATTTAAGTGAAATCGCAAGGGCAGTGGAAAAAATCAAGCCAACTGAATATATAATGAGAAAATTGAATGGACCAAATGGTTCTGTTTTGATCGATGACAGTTATAGTGCCAATCCTGATGGAGTGATGGCAGCTCTGGATTATTTGGAAGAGGCTTATGAAGATTATCGAAAAATCATTGTTTTTTCAGGGATTATTGAATTAGGTGATAAGAGTAAGAGAGTGCATCAAAAATTATTCAATAGGATTGATACTGTTTGTGATGAGGCATATATCTTGAATGATGATTTAAAAAACACAATCCTGATCTTTCTCGAGAGGGGAATTGAAGAGGAAGAAATGGTCGAGGAAAGCAATGGACCGAAAAATAAGAATTGTGAATTTGTTTTTGAAAATGATTTTGATAAAGTGACAGAAATGGTTGAAAAAGATTTGAAATTTTATTTTGAAAAAAGAGAGAAAATTGTTGTTCTTTTTGAGAGTAGAGGCGCTGGTGTTGTGATGAGGAAGTTGAAAAATAATTAGAATTGATTGCAAACATAAGAACTGTTTTTTTGCGGGAGCAGGTTTGTAACCAGTTTCAAAGCATTTTCTAATCTCATAAAATATAATGAAGTTGCAAAACAAAAAGATCTGGTTGCAAACCTGCTCCCGCAATGTGAATGTTATGTAAATATTATAAATTAAGCTAGTTTGACAAAGATCCTTCGACAAGCTCAGGATGACAGTTAATTAATATTATTGAAGAGATTTGCTCATCCTGTCGGAATTTGAAATGACAAATTTATAAAATAAAAATAAAAAAAAGAAGGGCGAGTCATTTAAACATCGCACCTTAATAATTTTGACTTTCAACGACTGCTGAATTATCATCATATCTGTGTTTTCTTAGTTCAGATTTTAATCTATGAACGCCCTTTTTTGAAAGACCAAACTTCAGCTTGCACTTCGGACAACCTAATCCAATTATCTCTCTATTCTCTAACAGAGGAACTTCTTTCCCAAGTGTATCAATTTTTTGTCCACAATATGGACATTTTATTATCATTAGTTTTCCTCCATTTATTCTAAAATAAATCTATATTAAAAACATGCTTATGTCAATATTCAAAAAATTTCAACCAATCGCATCAGCGTTTGCACCAAATTATATGATTTGGGATTGTTTTTTGGCGGGGAAATATTTATTGCCTTGGAATTGGAGAAAGTTGCAAAAAGGAAAAAATACGAGAAAATTGGAAAGAAAATTTTGCGAATATATGGATTCACGTTGGGCGATAAGCTTTGACAGTGGAAGGTCTGGTCTTTACACAATCTTGAAATGTCTTGGAATCAAGGATTATGATGAAGTTATTTTGCAAGCTTTTACAACAGTAGCGCTACCTAATATCATACAGTGGTGCGGTGCAAAACCTGTTTTTATAGATATCAAAGAAAATACTTTAAATATGGATCCTGTAAAAATTGAAGAGAAAATTACTGACAAAACAAAAGCAATTATTGTTCAACATACTTTTGGAAATCCAGCAGATATTAATAATATTATTAAAATAGCCAAGAAACATAATTTATATATCATTGAAGATTGCGCTCATTCTCTTGGTGCTGAATATAATGGCAAAAAAACGGGAACTTTCGGCGATGTTGGATTTTTTAGTTTTGGGAGAGATAAAGTAATCTCATCGGTTGCGGGAGGAATGATTGTGACAAATAACAATGCATTAGGTATGAAAATAAAGATATTTCGAGATCAAATGCCATATCCAAAAAAATCTCTAATTATCAGACAACTTTTGCATCCAGTCGTTACTTTCAAAGCTCTGAAACTTTATTATTTTTTTAATTTAGGAAAAATGATGATGTTTATTATAAATAAATTTAAAATATTACCGAAAGCTTACACGACAGAAGAAAAAGGAAATATCAAGACTGAAAATTTTCCTGCAAAAATGCCGAATTCTCTTGCAACAATTGCACTGCATCAGATGAAATTAATTGAAAAATTCAACAATCACAGAATAAAAATTGCAAATTTATATAAAGAAAAATTAGAAAATCAATCAGGAATCGTTTTGCTAAAATCAACTCCTGAATCAAAAAATATATTTTTATGGTATACTGTCTTAGTAGATAATAAAAAAGAGCTGATTCGTAAAGCTCATAAAAAACATATAATTTTGGGAGATTGGTTCCCGCAAGTGGTTGGACCGATTGAAGTTGATGTTGAAAAATTTGGATACAAGAAAGGAACTTGCCCGATTGCAGAAAAGGTAAGTTCGCAATGCGTGAACCTACCGACTCATCATAATATCGATAAAAAGGATATTGATAAAATCGTTAGTATTTTTGATAGATAAAAAAAGAAGGAGTGATTTCCTTCATCTTTAATAATGTTTGATGAATGCTTGTTCTGTGACTATTGGTGTTTCTACTGAAATTACTTTTTTATCTTGAGACTTTTCATCATCTCTTTTGCATTTGTCTTCTGGCAAAATTATTACCTCCTTGTTTAATTTCCCAGTTTAAATTGTTCTAACATGAAGTTCAGCGTTTGCTATTGTTGGCCAAAATTCTGTTTCTTGATCAACAAAATTCGTAATAGCACTTATTGGTGTTCCTAAGATAGTACTATTATCTACTCCAGGACGAAGATTTAAAGATGTCGTTTGAAGAATGTTTGTATTATTCAATTCAACTCCTCCTACTTAATTATCTTTTAATTAATTTTATTCTACTCTAAATTTTAAAACAGTCAAGCAAATTTTTCAATTTAGAATTTTTATATAAGACATAAATAATTTCAAGCTATAAAATTTGAAGGAAACAGTAAACTGTCTCCATACATTTATTCACTCGCCGTAGGTAGTCTTCCTTGAAGAATGACAATTCTCAGTGAATGTTGAATTGCCATTGCCACGAGACCTTTACGACGTTCATAATAAACATCTCCTTGTTTATTTTCAATAATATTTTCTTTCAAACTCATTTTATTACATTTTAATATAATAATCAAATTTTTAAACAAATAATCTTTATAAGACTAATGCAAATAAAAGAAATAACTAACAAATCACAATGGGAAGAATTTGTGCAATCAAATAAAGAAAATACTTTTCTTCATTCTTGGAATTGGGGTGAATTCAATAAAAATACTGGTGAAAAAATATGGAGATTAGGAGTTTTTAAGGATGAAATTTCCCCTCACCCCAACCATCTCCCAGGGGAAAGGGAGCTTAATGAACTTGTTGCAGTTGTATTTGTTATAAAAATAAACGCCAGAAGAGGGTCTTTTTTGTTTGTTCCTCAGGGTCCAATTTTTTATCAAAAATCAAGAAATAATAATCAAGAAATATTAAATAAACTTTTTCAATATTTGAAAAACTTGGGAAAAAGGGAAAATGTTGGATTCGTAAGAATTAGCCCGCTTTTAGATCAAACTCAAGAAAATCTCAAAATATTTCAGGATTTTGGATTCAAAAATGCTCCAATCCATATGATGCATCCCGAGATAACTTGGCTTTTGGATATTACAAAAAGCGAAGATGATTTGATGAAGGATATGAGAAAAACACATCGTAATCTCATTAGGCGGGCTGGAAAAGATGGTGTAGAAATTGTTCAAAGTACTGATGAAAAATATTTGAAAGCTTTTTATAATATTCATGCAGAAACCGTAAAGAGACATAAATTTATTCCTTTTTCTTATGATTATATTAAAAAAGAGATTGAAACTTTTAGGAAAGATAATCAGATTGAAATTTTTTCAGCAATTTATGAAGGAAAAATAATTTCATCAGCGATTGTTGTTTTTTATGGTAAGCAAGCATTCTATCACCATGGCGCATCGTCTAGCGAATATATGAAAGTTCCTTCTTCATATTTAAGTTTATGGGAGGCAATTAAGGAGGCAAAGGCAAGAGGAAAAGAAATGTTTAATTTCTATGGCATTGTTGAAAATAAACCAAAACATCCATGGAGCGGACTTTCAAAATTTAAAAAAGGATTCGGAGGGTATCAAAAGGAAATATTGCATTGTCAGGATTTACCGCTAAATATAAATTATTTGTTAACTTATTTTATTGAAACTGCGCGAAAAATCAAGAGGGGATATTAGTTTTTTGTTGCTATAAATGTAGAAAACTCTGATAAATTAATAAATTTATACTTTTATAATTTGTTTTTTGCTTTAAATTCTAGATTCCCTTCTGCAAGGGAATGACAGAAATTTTATTTTTCAGAAATCATTTGTGTTTGTATTGTAGTTTGATAATAAAAATAAGTGGCGCAAGTATAAGCGTAGCAGACGAAAGATTCTGAAACAAGTTCAGAATGACAGAAATAATAAAGCTTAATTTATAAAAAATGCGGAATATTAGAAAAAATAAAAGATATAGAAAACAAAAGTATGATTTCAGAAAGAAAAAAAACAGACTGGCTGTTAATTATAAAAAGGCGCTAGTTGTCATCTTTTTATTAACTTTTTTTTATTTTTTATTTTTTTCAAGTTTTTTTCAAATAGATAATATTGAGATTGAAGGTAATCAAGGAATTGCAAAAGATAGTATAAAAAATATTGTTAACGATGAAATGTCAAAATCAGCTGTAATGATTTTTAGCAAAAATAATTTCTTTCTGGCAAGTAAGACAAATATTGAAGAAAAATTATTTTTTGAATTTTCTGAAATAGAAAATGTCAAAATCAAAAAAATATTTCCTAAAATATTGAGAATAGAAATTATAGAAAAAACCCCTCTTATAATTTGGTGTAGATTGAATCAGTGTTACTATTTAGATGATGACGGTATTGCGTTTGCAACAGAAGAGGCGAATTATGAAGATGTTAACGATGAAAAGTTTATAAAAATTATTGAACAGCTTGAAATTGAAGAAGAGATTCTAGAAAAGAAAAATAGGATTGCGGAAGACAGTATTGAGAGTAAAATTAAATATATTGAAGATGACGATGGCAAATGGGAAGTTAATAAGGATCTTCATGGAAGGGAATTTTATGAAAAAAAAATTGGTGAAAATGAAACTAAGGTTATATATCTTCAGCAAGAAACCGTTGAGGAAATGGTCGAAGATGTTGAAGAAAAAACATCTTTGAAACAAATTAACATTAACGATCAGGTTTCAGATCGTGATTTTATAGATTTTGCTTTAGAGATTAACAATGAAATTCAACAAATAAATAATCTTAAGATTAAATATTACAAAACAAAAGGAATAAGAACAAGGCAATTAATTGCTTATACTGATAAAAATGTAAGAATATACTTTAACACGATGAGTTCCGCAAAATTACAGGCTGAATATCTTAATGAGTTTTTATCTAAGGCAATCAGTAAAAATGAGATAAATACGATAGAATATATATATCTTGAGTCTGGAAATAAGATTTTTTATAAATAATCACGGTAGTATTGTGATAAAACTTAAAAATTGATATAATTAAGTAAACTCGTTGTTTTTTAGTTGATTATTTTTAATTCGAATTCAAGAACAAATATGGATGATCAAGATATAATTCATTCTGATGAACCGAACAATCAAGCTGGTGCTACAGTGTCAGATGAAGACGCAGTTTTTCAGAAGGAAATGGATGACATAGAAAAAGCAAGAGAGGAGCATGAAAAAAAAAGAAAGAACAGCTTGAAAGGACAAGAAAAGAAAGAGAGAAAAATAAAAGAAAACCTCAAAAAAAAGATGAGGTTAAAGGACAGAGAATCGTTGCAGGTCAAGTTGTTCCAGACGAAAAGAAAACCTATGAGCATAAATCGGAATTATTCAGACATAAAAGACTAAATAATTTTAGTGGCAAGGGACTAACTAAGATAAATAAAACACTTAAAGGGGTTCATGGAGTTTCTGTGCAGAAAAAAATTGAATTTATAAAAGCTCTTAAGGCTTATAATCCTTCCAAATCAGTTTTGAAAAAAGATGATTTCGTTGATTTTGCAAGGAGATTTAAGTCGAAAAGATTTGTTGGGCAAAAATTTAAAAATGTTGCAAAAGAAGGCATTGATATAAAGGACATGAGAAAAAGATTTGGAAAAAGAGATATCGATAAGCTAACCAGGGGCATTACAGGAGAAGAGGATCCAAACAGATATAAGTCAAGCAGTTCAAGATCAAAAAATTCATCTGTTCCGCCAGCCAATATAAGGCCTAGTAGATAAATTTGATGTATTAAATAATTATTAAATAATTTATGTTATTATTTTGGATATTGCTATTTGTGATTAGTATCACGGTTTTAGTAAAAGCAGCTGATTTTTTTACAGAGAGCAGTGAAGAAATTGGTTTATCTTTGAAAATATCACCTTTTATGATCGGAATTGCGATTGTTAGTATTGGAACATCTCTTCCTGAACTTGCAACATCAGTTATCGCAGCGCTTCAAGGACAAACTGAAATTGCGGCAGCTAATGCGGTTGGTTCAAATATCGCAAACATATTTCTTGTCGTTGGTCTTGCATCTGTGGTAGCGGGAAAATTGAAAGTCAAAAGAAGTTTAATAAATCTCGATTTACCACTTCTTGCAACCACTACAACTATTCTTGTTTTTATATTATCTGACAAACAAGTCACTTTTATCGAAGGTTTGATTTTGTTATCTACTTATCTTATCTATTTCTTTTATATAATTTCTTCTAACAAAGAAAGAGATATTTTGGAACATCGAGAAACTGAAGAAGAAAAAAGGGATAAAAGAAAATTTACATTTCCGCCAACAAAAGCAAGTAGAAATCGATTTTTGAAAAAACTTTGGGGTTATAAGCCAAAAGTTGAGCTTGGTGTTTTTGTAACTTTAATTGTAAGCGTGATATTCATATATATTGGTGCAAAATATACCGTAGAATCTTTGATTGAAATTGCCAAAAGCTTGAACATCGAAACTGGCGTAATTGCGATGAGTGCTGTGGCAATTGGAACATCTCTTCCTGAGCTTGTTGTTTCAATTCGAGCGGCCCTGAAAAGAAAATATGAAATTGCTCTTGGTAATGTTTTTGGATCGAATATTTTTAATAGTTTGGTGGTTGTAGGAGTTCCAGCGATGTTGGGAACATTGGTTGTCGATGATAAGACTTTTTATATTGGTGTACCATTTTTGATCGCAGCAACATTACTTTATCTTTTCTCTGGAATTTCAAAGAAGATTTATAACTGGGAAGGTTTGATGTATCTTGTTTTGTATGTTTTATTCTTGTTGAAAATTTTTGGGGTTGTGTAAGTAGAGTTGTTATTTCGAGTGAGTTATGTTGAGTTGAAGGATTCCGAGTTTATGTGCGTTGAATTGTTAATTGTCATCCTCAGCTTGACTGGGGATCCAGAATTAACTGAAACAAATTATAATTTAGGCTTAACACAACTGAAAGAAACTAATCCTAGATTGCTGTCTTCGCGGTAATGACAAAAACGGATCTATTAAAATTTCATCTCGTATTGATTACAATTTTATGCAAAGTAGTTACGGGATTCTTCGCTCTACTCAGAATGACGATAAATAAGGTATTTCTTTTACGCTTCAAATTTATTGACATTTACATAATATTATGATATTGTATAAAGTTTAAGAATTGTTTATAATAAGTTGAATTTTATTAGCTTTAATAATAAAAATATGCGTGAAAAATATTTTGAAATAAAAACAGGTAATGAGCCAGAAGATGATCGTGTGGTAAAAATATCAAAAATTGAAAATAAAATTGCTGAGTTGGAAGATAGTAAACCAGATAATTGGAGAAAAGATGCAGTAGAATTAAAAAGACAATTGAAAATAATTGAAGAAAAAGACTCTAAATATGAAAAATTGCCAAATCAATCAGAAGCAGACATTTCAGAAGATGGTGGATTACTAGAGAATCAAAGCGAGAACGCAAAGGAAATTTTAGAAGATTCTACAAGAGAAAAAATGGAGAAGATGAAATTATTTTTAGAAGAACTAAAAAAGACAGATTTTAGTAGTTTAAGCTTAGAAGAACTAAAAGAAAAAACAGAAAAAATAAAAATATTTCGTGGTGAAGTGAGGATAACAAATATTACAGATGATAATCTTAAAAAGGAAGTTGGTGATTTAAAAAATGAATTGTCTGAATTTGATGTGAAAATTAATTTTAAGATAGGAGAAATAAATGAAAGTAATCGGCAGTCGAAAAAAGTCAGTAAAGAGAGCCAAGATAGAATAGAGGGTAATCAAGACAACAGTGAGTCTTTTGAAAGTGAGAATTTTGACTCAAAAGAAGATGTGCAACCATCAAAAAGAGATCAGATCGCAGATAAAAAATTAAGAAAAGATAATTTCAGTACAAGTGAAGAAGTTAAGGCAGGATTAAAAAGAAAGAAGAGAGTACAGAAAGAAATATCTCTAAAAGGAGAAGAAAGAACAAAAGATCGGGATGAAGCAAGAATAAAAAAAAGACAAGAAGATCCAGTGGAAAACTGGAAGGATGAAGTTTTGGATGAAGAAAATATTGATGAGGAAAATATTACAGAAGAGAAAACCATTAGCAAAAAAGATATAATTGATGAAATTCCAGTTATTAAAAACGAGGAAGATTTAGTTGAAATGAGCTTTGACGAATTAGATAATGAGATCAAGAGAGTAAATAAGTATTTACTAGAAATCAAAGAAGAAAGGGGAATTGATAATGAGGATTTTACAGAACAGAGTATGTATTTGGCTTTATTAATTAGTGCAAAAGAAGAATTGAGAAATGGTGAGATAGTAGAGCCAGAAACTTCAGCTGTAATAGAAACTTTGCCACTCACAAATGCAGAGGCGATAGAAAGATTGGAAAGAATGGATGTGTTTATAGAATTAGCTAAGGATAGATTGGTAAATACAGAAGAGAGGTTATCTGAAGTTGAAGAGTCTGACATAGCTACCTTAGCCGATAAAACAGCAGTGAGAGGTCTTACAAGTGCAGATTTACTTGGCACGGAGCTTTCAAAATTATATTTAATAGATCCTGAAAATATGACAGAGGATCAATTAAGAAAATTACGACTTGCTAAAGCTGAAAAAATTACCGAGCTTAAGGAAAATCTTGAGTTAGGGGTTCGTGCTATGCAAATGAAACTAGCAGATGCACAAGCTGAAAAAACTTCAGTAGAAACTAGAATTTTAGAAGAAAAGAAAAAAGGTTTTGTTGCGAAATTGAAAAATCTATTTCCTAGTGGTGGCGTTGTAGAGAATTCTAATGAACGCGCTGTAGAGATTCCTGCGAATGTTGTTTCTAGCGAGTCAGAAGAAGCTACGCCTGATTTTGGTTATTTAAATGGGATTGGAAATTTGGATGATTTTGAAAGGATGACTCCTAAGATGAAAAAACAATTGAATGAAAGAGCTGGAAGGTGGCCAGGGGGATCAAAAACAAGGTCGAAGGAAATAATTAAAACTGTAGGGGAACTGCCTTCAGCTATTAGGGCAGATGATTTTAATGAAAAGAAAGATAAGTTGTTGAATTTTATAAGAGAACATAGAGAAGAATTGAAAGATAAAAAAGTTAAAAAAGAAAAATTTGTAAAATATGCAAACGCTGTTTTGGATATGATGGAAGAATTATTGGGAAGAGAGGGGAAGAAGGAGGTTGTTGAGGAAAGCTTAGATAATGATTTATCGCAAAATGAATTTGAAAATGGAAAAAAGGTTGATGAATCGCTTCTTGGTAGATTGGTTGTAAGTGCGATTAATGACACTGTCTCTGGTAACGCTGAAAATATAAAAAATAATTTAAAGGAAATTGCCGAAGATACAGAAGGGGTAAAAATAATTTCTTCGGAATCTGAAAAAGAAGGCGGAAAGGATCAACAAGGGAACTCAGAAAGTATTGGCGATAATATGAAAAAAGAAAAAGAAGATTCGGAAAAAATTGTAGATTTTTTTGGAGACTTAACAGACGACAGAATAATTGATCAAGTTAGGACTGAAAAAGGATCTGTCTATACATATCTTGAAGACGGAACAACACAAAGATATAAAGAGGTTACAGGTGAGACTGATGAACCTCAAGATGCAATTGTCTATATTCCAGATTTTGAATGGATAAAAAAGAGTGCTTCGAAAGAAATGCTGACAGAAATTGGAGGGAACACGGAATATGGGGAATTTGAATTCGAACGGAATCTTTTGAGTTATATTCATGATAAAGGGAAAAGAGTGGTAATAAAAGGCAAAGATGAGAAACTATTAAGAAATAATAAGGAAATCAGCGACTATAAGGATCAGATATATTTGGGATTTGCTGACAACGGAAAAATTAAATTTCATATTCCAGTTTCACGAAAACCAAGAATAGGATTTAATACTTTTGACACTAGAACATTTAAGAAAGACGGTGTTGATTGGCATGAAAAACATATTGGAAATAAAGTTACTGGTATTAAAACAAAAGAACCAGATAATGAAACAAGTGAAAATCAATCAGAAGGAAAAGAAGATTTTGATCTCAAAGGAGAAATTGTTAAAGCTTTGAATTCAAGAGATCGCAGTGACAAAGATTCGGTTGTAAAGACAATAGACAAGAATTCAGAAAAAATATCGATTTTTCTTGAAACAATGGAGTCGGAAATAAAAAATGCTAATAGAATGGAGGATTTACACAGAATACTTGTTAGCGGATTTGATATTTCTCAGCAAGTTGGATTAAAAGATGAGGATAAGCTTGTATATGAAATGTTAAAAGGATCTTCGTTTAGCGAAATTAGAAAAGCATTCGGTAAAAGAATTTCAGAGATAAAATCTCCTATGAATACGCAATTCATAGACTCAATAAACCTTCATTTTATACTTGAAGATGAATTGACTACAGACAAAGTTAAAATCGTCGAGATATTGAAAAGGGGTTAATAAAAAAATATAGAGCTAATCATTAAAATAGATTTTATGAAATTAATAAACGAAAATATCATAGAAGATTTGAAAAATTCTTTGGGGTTGAAGTTTTTATCAGAAGAAGATGGTCAGAAAATTTTGACGGATGTTTTGAGTTTGATTAGCGAGAGGGCTGGTTTGCGAATTGTTGCGGATTTGAACGAGGCGGAAATTGATGAGTTTGAAAAAATTCCGAAGAGTGATTTTGAAGGAATGGAAAAATTTCTTCTTGAGAAAAATCCCAAAACAGAAAGTATTTTTTCAGAGGAAATTGAATTGGTGAAAAAAGAGATGTTGAATTTTAAGAAAGAAAAATAAGAGCTTTGTTGGTGTGATTGTTTTGATGAAGTGTAGTAATCTGTCATTCTGAGGAGGAACGACGAAGAATCCCGAAGTCTATGTGAATGAAGCTGTATTGTAGCGTTGTGTGAAATTAAATGCGGGATTCTTCACTATCGTTCAGGATGACGATGTTGAGATAATTTTATTTATAACTCTGCGCAATTCAAACCCCCTTGATCCCCCTTGTCAGGGGGAAACAAACAATACTTAAAATTTCTTAATCCTCTTTATTAGAGGGAGCTAAAAATAACTTAGATTAAATGAGCCAGTTAACTGATAAAGAAAAAATTTCAAGAATTAAGGGAATATTTGTAAAATTTCACGTAAAAATCGCAGATTTGAGAAAAAGGCAAATTAATTTATTGAACAGAGCTTTGAAAATGAAACAAGAAAAGGAATTGAAAGAAGTGCGGAAAGAGATAGATGAGATGAAATAGATTTTAATTTTTTAAAAAATCCACCGACGAAGTCGGTTGTCCATGGTTTTCTCTTGCGGACGAAATCAGCTCAATTTAAAATATACAGAAAACATAAGTTGTCATTCTGAATTCATTTCAGAATCTATCATCTGCTACCACTAATATTATGATTTGCAGGTAAATAAAAACCTAAACTACAAAAGATTCTGAATCAAGTTCAGAATGACAATTTCGGTACATTTTTATAAATAAATTTAATTTAAATATTATGAGCAAAAAAGAAATTAATAATACAGAAAAAAAACCAGTCGTTGAAGTTTCTGATTCTGAAAGTGAAACTGTAGAGGAAATTGTTGCTACTGAATCAAATGAAGTTGAAAAAGAAGTTAAAGAAGTTGAAGGTTTGAATCAACAAACCAGTGATATTGTGTCTACTCTTGGAGATCAAGGGATGGGAGAAGAAAATAGACGATTAGGAGAAGAGGCAGATAAACTTGTGGAGAGAGTTAAAAATGAAATTGAAGATGTCTCTTCTGCAGTAAAAGAGAAAGAATATCAATGTAACGCAGAGGAATTTGAAAAGCTTAAATTGTTTTTAGAAGAAGGAGGAGATGGAAGATGGAACAGTGCGCTTATTACTCTTTGGGGAAAAATAGAAAACGATTTGGCATTACCTAATTTTTTTTCACAATCGTTTAAAACTTATCAAGTTCATAAATATAGTGAGGAAGCAGTAGGAATTAAACTACATTCTACGAATGAAATTGTAAAGTTTACGTTAAATTTTAATGATGAAAAACGAGGCATTAGCGTCAGTGATTTTGAGGTATTAAAAAACGATGAAGAACAAGAAGACATACCAGTAGAATCAGAAGAAACAACCGAAACCGAAACTGAAAAATCGGAAGATTTGAGTGTTGTTGTGATAGTTAAAAAAATTAATAAGGGAGAAAGAGTTGATGAAAAAGGAGAGATGAAATTGAGAAAAGAGATTGAGAAAATTATTTTGGCGAAGGGTTCGGTAGATGAGTCAAAGGAGGTTTGGACAGATGATGAAGGAAAAATGATGGCGGCCTATATAAAAGGAATTGATTTGAAATGGTTTAAAGAGGGAAATATGACTCGAATGGAGATTGATTTTGATTTGAAAAGCATTGAATTTAATGATCTTGAAACTGAAAATGAGAAAAAGGATTTGATTGAGGAACGAAAAAAAGATTCTGCAGAAAAATTAATTGAGCAGAATGTAGTAGAAAACGAAGAAGAAATTAATGATAATATCGGAGAGTTAAAGAGAGGATTACAGAAAAAAATTGAGATAGAGGCAAAAGCCTACGAAGATATTTGTAAAGAGCAAAGCGCCGAAGATCTTTTTAATGAGAGTGGAAGAGAAAAGATGAAAAATATTATTGAGTACTTGAAAAAATCAAATCAAATTGAATTAAATTTAGAGAGACTGGATTATTATAATATTGCTTCTGATAGTGGCAAAATTGATTCTATGATAAGAGAAGAGCATGTTCAGAGAGATTATATAATTCGAATGTTAGAGCAGTCGCTGTTGGCGTTGGAACAGGTGAAAGAACTTCTTGATAAGAAAGAGGAAGATTTGAATAATGAAGAGAGAAGTGCTTTAGAAAAAATAGCTCAAGTGATTAAGGAAAATCCAAAAATGACAATTGTGGCTGTTGCAGCTCTTTTGGCAGGATTAGGATTGATTGCAGTTTATGGTCCTGGAATTTATGCAGGAGTTACGGGATTAGCAGGAGAAGAAGTAGCTGAAGAAATTATAAAAGCAACAATGAAACAAGCGGTAGATAATGGAGCGAAAAAAGGATTGACATATTTAGGTGTAGGAGCGGTTGTTGGTGGTACTGGTCTTATAGCTGCTTTTTATGCCGCATTTGATGAGGGAAAAAGAGACGACTTTATGAAATGGATTACTAATAAAGATGTTCCTACATGGAGTCGAGTAGGAGAAACAAACAAAGCTTAAAAATATAATTTAAATAAATTTATGGTAGAAATAAATAGTGAGAAAATCAATCTTCAAGAAATTGAAGATCTTGAGAAAAAACTGGCAGAAAAAAAAGCGGGTTTAGCAGAGAAAATGCCGTTGCCAGAAAAAAAGGAAATTGAAATTACAGAGAAAAATTTTTTGGAAAAATATAAATCTCAAATTTCCACACAAACTCAGCAGGTGATTGTTGATGATGAAGAAAAAAAAGAAAAGCATATTAAGAAAGCTACCGAAGAGCTGAAAAGTCTTGACACTCCTGGGAAAGTCGCAAGGCTTGTGGTTATTGCTTTTGAAAAAGGAATAGGTCATAGTATAAATATCGCTAGGAATTTAAATGATGCCTATCTTTTGGATGCGTTACATGATAAACTTATAGGAGAGCTTCATGATGAGCTTGTGGAAAAAGGGAAACTGAAGGATTTGTAAGTAGTTATAGAGAGGGTTCTAAAAAAAACTAATAAATTTTTATTTTATAATTTGTTTTTTGAATTAAATTCTAGATTCACGCCTTCGCGAGAATGACAAAAACTTCGTTTTTCAGAGAATCCTAGACTAATATTTTGTGAATTTTTTACGGGATCCTTCACTACGCTATCGCTTCATTCAGGATGACGATTTTATATATAATTTTGCGAGATTTCTCCTTCACTTCCGTGAGGAGTCCAGCTGCTTTCTTTGTATAGCAACTTATTTTTATAAAAATAAAAACAAAAAATGGAAATTCCAATAAGCAATTATATAATAACATTAGAAATTCTGGATCTGTTTTTCTTTCTAGCTGTTTTTGTTATATTAATACTTGCTTATGTCAAGATTCGGTTAAATATCAAAGGAAGGATTACGAGGTCGTTGAATATGATTGTGCTTCAAGTTTCTGTTCCTAGACAGACGGACGAAGATGCTCAAAATAGAAGCGAAAAAGAGAAGGAGGGTGTTTCTGTGATGGAGCAACTCTTTGCGAGTTTGAGTAATATTAGAGAAGAAATGTTTAAAAAAATTATATATGGACCTTTCTATTTAACTTTTGAGATTGCCACTCCAATCGATAGTAATGAAATTTCATTTTATGTTTCAATTCCCAAAAAATTTCGACCAATTGTTGAAAAACAGATTAATAGTTTTTATCCTGATGCCGAGATAAAACAAATTGAAGATTACAATATTTTTGTTCCTCAAGGAGGATCAGCTGCTTCGTATATAGTTCAGAAAAGAAATTATATTTTTCCGATCAAAACATATAAACAACTTGAGGCTGATCCGCTTTCAAATATCACGAATGCATTGAGTAAAATTCCACAGGGAGAAGGAGCTGCTTTGCAGATTGTCATCAAGCCTGCTGGAAATTCGTGGCAAGCAGAAAGTAAGAGTAGGATCAAAGAGATGCAAAAGGGCAATGGTTTTTCTGATTATGGAAAATCTTCTTTTGTCGTAAAATTATTAAAATCTTTTGTAGAGATTCTTCGAGCTGGAGGAAATTCCAAAGAAGAAGAAAAACCAACTACACTTACGCCATCTCAGGAGGAGATCGTAAAATCCGTTGAGGAAAAATCTGTTAAAGTTGGATTTGAAACCAATATTAGACTTGTAACTTCTGCTCCAACAAAAGAAAAAGCTGAAGACTTACTGAGAGAGCTTGAAAATTCATTTACGCAGTTTAATTCTCCAGACACAAATTCTCTAAAAGTGAATGAGACTTTTTTGAATAAAGTGGGACATTTAAATAAAACAATTTATAATTTTATATTTCGAAGTTTTGAAAAAAAGAGAAAATTAATTTTGAACACTGAGGAACTTGCCAGTCTTTTTCATTTTCCAATATTCACTACTGGTACTCCGCAGGTTAAATGGTTGAAATCAAAGCAGTCTGCCGTTCCTTCTGATTTGCCAACAGAGGGTCTAATTTTAGGGCATAACACTTATCGAGGAGATGACCAAGTTATCAGAATAGACAAAGAAGATCGTAGAAGACACATGTATGTGATTGGACAAACTGGAACTGGAAAGTCTGGATTTTTAGGTGAATTAATCAGGCAGGATATAATCAATGGAGAAGGTGTTTGTGTCATTGATCCTCATGGCGATTTGGTTGAAGATGCTTTGAATTGTGTACCAAAAGAAAGGGCAGAAGATGTTATTGTCTTTGATCCTTCAGATGTTGAAAGGCCTTTAGGTCTCAACCTTCTTGAATATGATCCAAATTATCCTGAACAAAAAACTTTTGTGATTAATGAAATGATCAAAATATTTGATAAGCTTTATGATTTGAAATCAACTGGTGGTCCAATGTTTGAACAATATATGAGAAATGCAATGCTTTTGATTATGGATGATCCGAAATCAGGTTCAACTTTGATTGAAATTTCAAAAGTGCTTGCCGATGAAGATTTTCGAAAATATAAATTATCAAAATGTCAGAACTTCACTGTCAAAAACTTTTGGGAAAAAGAAGCGCAAAAGGCCGGTGGAGAAGCAGCTCTTGCTAATATGGTTCCTTATATCACTAGCAAGTTAACGCAATTTATTTCTAATGACACGATGCGTCCGATTATTGGACAGCAGAATAGTTCCATTAATTTTCGAAAGATAATGGATGAGAAGAAAATTCTCTTGGTGAATTTATCGAAAGGAAAAATTGGGGAAATGAATGCCTATTTGCTTGGTCTCGTTATTGTAGGAAAGATTCTTGTTTCATCTCTAAGCAGAACTGACATA
The DNA here is from genome assembly GCA_023142595.1 of Minisyncoccota bacterium. Taxonomy (GTDB): domain Bacteria; phylum Patescibacteriota; class Minisyncoccia; order JAHIHE01; family JAGLIN01; genus JAGLLA01. The sequence continues at coordinate 25,199 of JAGLJF010000051.1, forward strand.
CCTCAAGACGAAAGAAAAGATTTTTATTTTTATATTGATGAATTTCAAAACTTTACAACAGACAGTATTTCAACTATTCTCTCTGAAGCAAGAAAATATCGGCTTTCTTTGAATATTGCTCATCAGTTTTTGGGACAGCTTCCAGAAGAAATTCAAAAATCAGTTTTTGGAAATGTCGGAACAATTGTGTCTTTCAGGGTTGGACCAGAAGATTCAGAATTTCTTTCCAAACAATTCAAACCTGTTTTTGATGAACAAGATTTAATAAACATTGACAATTTCAATGCTTATCTTAAATTAATGATTAATGGCACAATTTCTCAGGGATTTAATATGGCAACTTATCCTCCAAAGCATGGTGACACGAAAATCGCGAGTGCTATAAAAGAGCTCTCTAGGCTTAAATACGGTAAAACTAAGGAGATTATAGAAAGAGAAATTATAGAACGATCGAAATTAAAGATTGACTTAGGAAGCTGATAATTATTTTGGCATTATACCGCCCATTTCTCTCTTGCTCTTGCCATATTTTTTCTATTTGATATAATGCTTAAGTATTTGCGGGTGTCGTATAGTGGCTAATTATGCCAGCCTTCCAAGCTGGAGAGGTGGGTTCGATTCCCATCACCCGCTCCATTACATTTATTTTTATAAATATTGAATTAAATATATTTTTGAATAAAAAATGAAAAATAATTCATACACTACAAAAAGAAAAACAGCTACTTCCAAAGTAACGCTGTTTTTTTGTATAATATTTTTATTGTTTGCTTTTGTTGATACTAAGGCAAAAGCGGCTACTATTTCGGAAAATAAAAATTTTCTTGTTGACTCTTCTTATGATTATTCTGACCGATCTCAGGTGCAAGCCAGTTTGAAAAAAATCAATTTAAATGGATATTTTTATGTTGAAAATGATTATTATAATAGTCTCTCTAATGCGCAAAAAAACGAATTTGATTTAAATTTAGATTTATTAGCGAGTGATTTTGACGATACAATTTATCCTAGAATGAGAAATATATTTGGAACAGAATGGAACCCAGGAATTGACAATGACAGTAAAATTACAATTCTTTTTACTAGGACAAAAGAAAATGTTGGTGGATATTTCAATCCTAATGATGAATATTCAAAAGATGTGATAGTTAGTAAAAAAAGTAATGAAAGAGAAATGATATACTTGAACATATTATTTATTGATGATGAAAGAATTAAAAGTTTTCTTGCTCATGAATTTCAGCATATGATTACTTGGTATAATAAAAATAAATTAAATAATATTTCAGATAATATTTGGCTTAATGAAGCGAGATCTGAATATGCCTCGACTGCTATTGGCTATGATGATAATTATAATGTCAGTAATTTAAAGGCGAGAATAAGCGGATTTAAAACTAATCCGGTTGACTCTATCACTGAATGGCAAAATAAAATACATGATTATTCTTCAGTTAATTTATTTTCTCAATATTTAACTGATCAGTTTGGTGAAAATATTTTTAGGATTATGATATCTAATAATAAAATTGGAATTGAGAGTATAAACAATGCTTTATCAACTTTTAATCAGGGAGAGACTTTTAGATCTGTTTTTGAAAGTTGGTCTGTGGCAAACTATTTAAACGATGCTACGATTTCGTCAGATGGAAAATACGGATATAAAAATTTTAATATTAATTATGAAAATTTTCATATTTCAACTCAAAATCAATTTACAGTAGATGACAGCGAAATTAATATTTCAAGTTCGATGAAGGACTGGACAGGTGAATATTATGAATTTAAAATTATCGATAAACAATATGGCGCTAAGGATAAAATAAAAATAAATTTTACAGGAGAAGTTTCTGGAAAATATTCTGTTCCGTATGTTGTTTTTTATAAAAATGGAGAAAAGAAAGTTGAATATTTAAATTCAGGTAGTGATCAAGATTATAACAATTCTATATCGTTGTCCGATAATAATGTTTCTTCATTTACAGTAATTCCTATAAGTTATAAAAACAGTACTAGTTTCGGAAGCGACATTGACAGTTATAGTTTTTCTTTGTCTGTTGATATTGTGAATAATAGTATTTTTGCCAACAATTCTCTTTTAAAGTCAAATAATAATTCCAAGGTATATTTAATAGAAGGAAGTAATAAAAGATGGATAAACAGTGTTGATTCGTTTATTTCAAATGGATATAAATGGGAAGACATTCTTATTGTTACTGACTACGAACTAAGTCAGTATCAAAAAGGAGAAGACATAGTTGTAAAAATAAATTCAAATTCAAATTTTAATGGTAGCTTATTCAAAAGTTTAACTGATTCTAAGGTGTATTTAATCGAAGATAACAATAAAAGATGGATAAATAGTGTTCAATCTTTTGTTTCGAATGGATATAATTGGAAAAATATAGTCATTGTTACTGATTACGAGTTAACTCAGTATCAAAGTGGGGCAGATATCTCATAAATTTTTATAAAAATTTAAAAAACATGCACCTTTGCTTTTTAGGGTGTTTTTGTTTGAGTCGGGATATGTAAGATATTAGACCAAAAAACAAATCATTGCTATAATTACCATAAATAAAAGTTATAAATATAAAAATGAATAAAAATTTTAGCCTAGTAAAGATGATAACTCTAAAGACGATGGTTCTGTTGGTTTTTATTTCTTTTTTTTCTCAAGCACAAATTTCAAACGCTGCAGAAATTCCAAAAATCATTTCTAGGTTGCAGTGGGGAACAGATGAGTCAAAAATGATTTGGCCAATAAAAAATGCTAAAGTGCAGAAATTTGTTATACATCATACGGCAAGTACTAATCTTGTTTCTGATTCGGATGGTAGTGGAGAATATAAAAATATGGTCAACAATATTTATAATTACCATAGTAGTAAAAAAAGTTGGTATGAAGATGGTGAAAAATATATTGGATTTGGAGATATTGGCTATAATTATTTAATAGATCCAAATGGAAATATTTACGAAGGAAGATCTGGTGGAAATGGATCTGTGGCAGGACATGTAAGTGGATTTAATACGGGAAGCATTGGCATTTCTGTGCTTGGAAGATATCAAGATTATGTTGATAGTGAAAATAATTTTGTTTCTTCGCATGTTGTGAATTCGGCAATTAAACAATCCCTGACTAATTTGGCTGGCTGGCTGGCTGCTAATAATAATATAAGCTTAAATAGTAGAACTAATTTTAATGGAAAATATATTGATGGCCTAGTTGGGCATGGAGAATTAACACCTACGATTTGTCCTGGAGATGAATTGGAAAAAGAACTAAATATCATTCAAAAAAATGCTAGTATAATTGAGAAAACTTATAGCAACTATGCTTATCAAATTAATGGAGATGAATCTGTTTATATTATAAGCGATGGTTATAAAATTAGGTTTGAATCAAGACAAAAACTCCCGAATGTTTATAAAAATAGAACAATAAAACAAATTTCAAAATCGCAGCTTAGTGCTTATAAATATAAAGACCTTGTTGTTTATTCAGACGGAAGTTTGCTTCAGGAATTTAACGAAAATACTGTTTATTTTTTGCAAAATGGCAAAAAAAGAGCAATGGAAATGAGCGGAGAGGAATTTGCGAAAATGGGTTTCAAGGGTGATGATATTATAAAAGTTTTTTCAAGTGATTTGAAAATTTATCAATCTGGACTGAATATCAAATACTCTCCAGACGGAAAATTAATCAATGACAAGAAGGGGACTGTATATCTTGCTGAAAATGGGAAAAAAAGAAAATTTACTTCAGCAACTCTTTTTGAATATCTCAACTATAAATGGAAAAATATTGTAGATGATAACTTTACAAATTATTATCTTGATGGGGATTATATAATTTATCCTGATGGAATTTTAGTGAAAAGCGTAAATAATGATAAAGTATATTTAACGGAGAATAAGAAAAAGAAAGAAATTTCATCAGGCACACTGTTGCAAGTTTTGGGATATAAAGCTGAAAATGTTATTTCAATTAATCAGGACGAGTTAGATAATTTTGCCATAGGAGATAAACTCAATTATCCAGATAATACTCTTGTAAAAGCAGAAGATTATTCTGCGGTTTATATCATTCAAGGCGCTAAAAGAAAAGAATTTACTTCAGCGGTGCTTTTTGAAAAATCTGGATATGATTGGAATAGCGTTATTGAAATCGACAAAAAAGAGCTTGATACCTATCCAAGAAATGGAAGAGCTTTATATCCTGATGGCTTATTGATTAAATCTACAGACAATCCAAATGTATATCTTCTTGAGTCGGGAAAAAAGAGAAAAATAACTTCAGCCGATTTATTGAAAAAAATAGGTTATGATTGGAGTGATATAATTTCTATCAATCCAAGTGAAATGAAAGATTATCCAGATGGAAAGACAATGATTTATCCAGATGGAACTTTAGTGAAAAGGAGGGGGTTTCCAATTATTTTCAAAATAGAAAATGGACAGAGAAAAGAATTTACATCTTTGGCTTTATTTGAGGCAACAAATAGCAACTTTTCAGATGTTATATTTCTTGATAGAGAAGAATTTCTTGCGTATGAGAATGGAGGAAATCTTTTATATCCAGAAAACACTTTGCTCAGAGAAATTGGCAGTGATGGAGTTTATGTTATGAAAAATGGAAAAATTCAAGCAATACAATCAGCTGAAGAATTTAAACTGGCTGGATATAAATGGTCTGATGTGATTGAGGTTTTAAAAGAAGAAATGAAGTTATATAAAATTTCTGTCAAAGTTTCTTCTTCTCCGGTGACGCAAAAAGAAAAGGAAATCATACAAACAGTGGAACCTAAAAAAAATATAGAACTAGAAAACCCCGAAATAAAAGCAGGGACGGGAAAAGAACCGAATATAAAAATCGCGATATATTCAGTAAATGATGAAGATATTAAAATTACTGCTAATGGAAATTATACAGTTAATTATTATGATTCATCTGGAAAAATTTCTACGAGCTTACAAAAAGATTCGAACGAAGAAACTGTAATTTCATATTTTGACTCATCAAATTATGTCAGATTTATTCCAGAGTCCAGGGATGTAATTTTACAAGTACTTTCTTATAGTGATTTGTCGTGGAATAAGGAAACGAACGATGATAAATTCAGAGGAGAGATCGAAATCAAATACTCGGAGAATTCGCAAAAGTTGTGGGTTATAAATGAATTATTGTTGGAAGATTATATAAATGGTATTGCTGAAGCACTCAGCGATAGTCCAGAGGAATATCTCAAGGCATTTGGAACAATTGCAAGAACTTATGCAATGTATTATATTAAAAGAGGAGGGAAACATACTGATGAGCCGTTTCATTTAAAAAACAGCAGAAACGGAAACGGAAATGATCAAGTGTACAAAGGATATAATTTTGAGTTGAGAGCTTCGAAAATTGTTGATGCCAATGAGTTTACTACAGGTTATGTGATTGATTTTAATGATAAACCAATTGTGGCGGCATATTCATCTGATTCAGGTGGAGTTACAAAAAGTGGTTGTGAAGTTTTCAAGTATTGCGGTGCTGATTATATATATTTAAATGGCGGAATAAAAGACCCGACAAATACTGTTCATAATCAAGACAAGATTTTAATAAGCCATGGAGTTGGAATGAGCGCTGTTGGAGCATATCAAATGGCAAGAGGCGGAAATAGTTGGGAGGAAATTATAGAGTATTATTATAAAGGCGTTGATATTAAAAAATATTATTAATAAAAATTTTATGGATTATATCAATAAAATGAAAAGTAAATTATCAATAGCTATTACGGTACCGCCGACTACAAGTACTACTGATTTTTCAACATTAGTTGGAAAAGTGTTGGAGTGGGTTTTAAGTGTGGCTGGTTCAATTGCATTATTAATGCTTGTTGCGGGAGGAATTATGTATATAACCTCTGCAGGAAATGAACAAAAAATTGCGACTTCAAAAAAAATAATTACCTGGACTATTTTGGGACTAATGATTGTGCTTGCTTCGTATTCAATTATTGTTGTATTAGATAATATCTTAACATAAAAAATTATGAAGAAAATATCGAATTTTTTTTATTTTGCCTCGTTGTCATTATTTGTGGTGACAAAAAAAGTTAGTGCTGTTACTGTTGTAAACGTTACAAATCCAATTCAAACTAGTGACTTTTCGGTTTTGGTTGGAAATGTTTTACAATGGGTTTTGGGTGTGGCTGGTTCAATATCATTATTAATGCTCATTGCGGGAGGAATTATGTATATAACCTCTGCAGGAGACGAACAAAAAATTGCGACTTCAAAAAAACTTATTACTTGGACTATTTTTGGCTTAATAGTAGTTCTCGCTTCATATTCGATTATTGTTGTGTTGGATAGTATCTTAACTGATTAGGCCATATCAAGGGGATTATAAGCATTTTATTTTAATATAAAAACAAATGCAAAAGAAAGTTTACATAATTTTATTAAATTGGAATAACGAAGAAGATACCATTGAATGTGTTGAATCTCTTAAGAAAATAAACTATAACGATTACAAAATTATAGTCGTTGATAATGGATCGGAAGAAGAATCTATTTCAAAAATAGAAAATAAATATCCTGATTTATTCATTATTAAGAATAAAAATAATCTTGGATTTGCAGGTGGAAATAATGTTGGGATAAAATATGCGATTAACAATGATGCTGATTATGTCTTGCTGATTAATAATGACACAACCGTTGATGAAAATTTTCTTGCTGAGCTTGTCAAAGTAGGAGAGGCCGATAAGGGGAATGGGCTTATAGGTTCAAAGATATATTTTTATAGTGAAAAAAATCGAATTTGGTTTGCAGGTGGAAAAGTTAATTGGCTCAAAAATAAAGGTACTCACATTGGATTGGACGAAATAGACAAAAAACAATATGATAAAATAAAAGAAGTTGATTATTTAACTGGCTGTTGTTTGTTGGTCAAAAAAGAAGTTATTGAAAAAATAGGTGTTCTGGAAGAAGATTACTTTTTGTATTATGAAGACACAGATTTTTCACTGCGAGCACAAAATGTCGGATATAAATGTGTTTATGTTCCAGAATCAAAAATTTATCACAAAATTTCAAGATCAACTAAGCCAGGTTCTGCAAGTTATATCTATTATCACGTCCGAAACGGTCTTGTTATGGCAAAACGAACTGGCTCTTTTTTGAATAAAATTATTTTATATCCTTATTGTTTAATTCTATTTTTAAAACAAATTATAAAAATTATTTTTATGCCAAAAAAAAGACCATGGGCAAAAGCAGTGCTTGCAGGTCTTAAAGATTTTTTTGTTGGAAAAATGGGGAAAGCTTGATGTTTATTTGTATATTATTTTTTAACTGAATATATTAGAATCTAATATGTATTAAATAATCTTGTGTGGTTTATAATAGATAAAAAGGTTATGATCAAGATATTTGATACATAACCTTTTCTTGTTTATATTTTGATAACAAGGTTTTCATTTCCTGATTTATCTATGCCGATAGATATGCCTCCTTTTAAAATACGAATTGCATCCTCCTTTTTCTCTATATCTGCTTTAATTTTAGTAATTTGACTTTGTTTATTGCGAGCTCCGATGCTGTTTTCTCTCAAGCTTAATAATTCTTCTTCTGCTTTTGCTAATTGATCTTTTAATTTACGAAGAGATGCTTCGTATTTTCTTACTTTACCATTATTAATGGTTGTTATTCTATTCGTATTCATATAAATCAATATTAAATTTCATTTATTAAATGTCAAAATTTATTATATTTTGACAGTTTTAATTGTATCTGATAGTATATAAACATAATTAACAATTAATGTTGATTGGTTAAAATTTCTTGAGATGGGTTTGATTTCTATTTAATTCTGTTATTATTTGCTAAAATGAGACAAAAATTATTTATTAAAGATTATAAGTTATTAAATTTCTTAAATAAAGAAATTCTTTATCGTGGGCTGTTTTATTATGTAAGGGTCGTGTAATTAACAGCTTAAATAGTTAAATATAACAAATTGTTAGAAATCTTAGATTGTATCTCGGTATTTGACCGATTGATTTAGGAGAAATAAAAAATGGATGTAATACAAATTTTGGGCATAGGTCTTGTTGCTTTTAGTTTTGGTGGAGTTATCGGTTATTTTGGTCGGCAATTTTTTGCTTCAAAGCAAATGGAAACAGCCGAAGGAAAAGTTGGTAAGATAATTTCAGATGCAAAAGATAAAGCAGCGGAAATTTTGCTTGAGTCAAAAAATAAAGCAGTAAAAATATTGGATGACGTAAAGAACGAGGAAATTGAAAGAAATAGGCAAGTTAATAGAAATGAGCAAAGGGTTGTAAAAAAAGAAGAAGGCTTGGATCAGAAATATAACGAAATTGAAAAACAAAAAACCGTTCTTCAGGATAAGGCGAAACAAGTAATGAAAATTAAAGAAGATGTTAAAAAGATCAAAGAAGAACAACTTGAAAAACTTGAGAAAGTTGCGCAACTTGATCAAGAAGATGCAAAACAGATTTTAATCAAAAAGGTTGAAGAGGATCAAAAAATAGATATTTTGAAAAAAATGAAACAACTAGAGGAAGAGGGTGCTGAAGATTTGCAGAAAAGGGCGAATGATATTATTATTCAGTCAATTCAAAAATACTCAGGAGCTCATACGGCCGAAACAACAACTTCTACTGTTAGTTTGCCAAGTGATGAAATGAAAGGAAGGGTTATTGGGAGAGAAGGAAGAAATATAAAAACTCTTGAGAAGGCTACGGGAGTTGAAATTATTATTGATGACACTCCTTTGACAATTGTCGTTTCTGGATTTGATCCAATCAGAAGACAAATTGCAAAATTGTCGCTTGAACAACTTATGAACGATGGTAGAATTCATCCAGCGAGAATCGAAGAAATTGTAGAAGAGGTGAAGAACGGGTTGGTTGAAAATATTAAAAAAGCAGGACAAACAGCTATATCTAATGTAGGTATTGTTGGTTTTGATCCAAAACTAGTTCAACTTTTAGGTAGATTGAAGTTTAGAACAAGCTATGGACAGAATGTTTTGATGCATTCCATTGAAGTGGCTCACTTATCTGCTTCGCTTGCATCAGAATTAGGTGCTAATGTTGCAGTCGCGAGAAAAGCTGGAATTCTTCATGATATTGGAAAAGCAGTTGATCATGAAATTCAAGGTACTCATGTAGAAATTGGAAGAAATATTTTGAATAAATTCAAAATTTCAGAAGATATCATCAAGGCAATGCAATCTCATCATGAAGATTTTCCTTTTGAAACAACTGAATCAGTTATTGTTCGTGTAGCGGATGCAATTTCAGCTTCGCGTCCTGGAGCAAGAAAAGACAGTCTTGAAAACTATTTGAAGAGATTAGAAGAGTTAGAAGGTATTGCTAACGCGTTTGATGAAGTTGAGAAATCATATGCAATTCAAGCTGGAAGAGAAATTCGTGTCTTTGTGACACCTGAAAAAATTGATGATCTTGGCGCAGTAAAATTATCAAGAAAGATTGCCGATGGTATTGAAGAGAATTTGAATTATCCAGGAGAAATCAAGGTTCATGTTATACGAGAAACAAGGTCAATTGAATACGCGAGATAGTTTTAGTATTAAGTATAGAGTATTAAGCGATAAGCATTAAGTGATGAACATATTATTTTTTGGAGATCTTGTTGGGAAACCTGCGAGAAATATATTGAAACAGATTTTACCAGATATGAAAAAAGAATATAATATTGATTTGACAATTGCTAATGGTGATAATTTGGCGCATGGTAAGGGAGTAACAAAAAATACTCTTGAGGAAATCAAGGGGCATGGAATTGATATTGTAACTTGTGGTGATCATACCTGGGATACTTCTCAGGCAATTGAAATCTTGAAAAGTGGTGATTATGATTTTATTTGTCCGGCAAATTATCCTGCGTTGGATTATACAAAGGGATATAAGATAGTCGAAGTTAATTCAAAGCGTGTTTTGATTATAAACTTGATTGGAAGGGTTTTTCTTAAAGATCATCCTGATTGTCCTTTTCGAGTGGTTGATGAGATATTGGAAGATAATGCAAAACAATTTGATATAGCTGTTGTGGATTTTCATGGCGAAGCAACAAGCGAAAAGAGAGCTCTTGGTCTATATTTAGATTCAAGGGTTTCTTGTTTTTTAGGAACGCATACGCATATTCAAACTGCTGATGAAGAAATTTTTCCTAAAGGTACGGCATATATTTCTGATGTGGGAATGGTTGGTCCGAAAGATTCAGTATTGGGTTGTAAAAAGGAATTTGTTATAGAGCAGATGCAAAATCAGACAAAATTTCGTTATGAGATTAGCGAGGATGAAAATATTTTGGTTGGGGCGGTAGTTGTTGAAGTGAATGATAAAACTGCAGTTGCGAAAAAAATTATACGCATAAACAAGACCTTCAAAATGGCACCTTAAAAAAATTTGCCTTATTTCAGCTAATTATATATAATGTCAGTGTATGGAGATTTAGGCTTAATTTAGAATATTTACTTTTTAAAATAATTAATCAATCTTAATTAAGAAGGGAGGTGAATCAAATGACAAAAGATGAATTAATCGAAGCAGTAGCGGCTAAAACTGATATGTCTAAAAAAGACGCAGAAAGAGCTGTAAGCGCTGTTTTAGAAACAGTCACAAGCACACTTGTTGAAGGTGGAAAGGTT
>JAGLJF010000052.1 GCA_023142595.1 Minisyncoccota bacterium
AGTTTAAACCCAAAATCACAAAGAAGAATTAACAATAATAAAAGAATCACACACCCTCTCATTTTAAAAGAAATAAAGAGATTAAGATTAGAAGAATGTCCTAATATGGGTAAAGCAAAGATAAAAAAGAATCTAGATATATTTTGTAAAACAAACAATCTACCAATCTACTCAGAATCAAAAATAGGTAGAATAATCAAAGAAAAGAAGATCTGTCACCATAGACAAAAGATATCTCACTTTGGGAAGATAAAATCAATAAAAAAGAAGAAGAAACAAAGAAAACCAAGTAATTTAATCACCAATAACCCAGGAGACTTAATAGAAATAGATGTGGTGGTAAGATTCATAGGATCAATGAAAAGATATGTAGTAACAGCAATAGACACTCATAGCAGATATTCATTTGCACTTTGCTATAAAAAACACGACAGTCTATGTGCTAGAGATTTTGTAAAAAAGTTGGAGCAAGTATTCCCTTACAGAATTAAAGCAATCCAAACAGACAATGGAAGTGAATTTCATAAATATTTTATGCAATATTTAGAAAAAAGAAAAATCATTCATTATTGGAATTACAAAGGACAACCATACAAACAAGGACATATTGAAAAGTTTAATAGAACTATTCAAGAAGAATATATCGATCAAAATGAAATATACTTTTAATAATATAGAACAATTTAATGAAAAGATGTTAGAATGGATTCTGTGGTATAATACAAAAAGATATTATTGGAGTTTAAATTTACAATCTCCTGTAGATTATTTAATAAACAACAACTTAGTTTCCAATATGAGGTGGACTAGCACAATTCCTTGCAATATTTTATTGTTATGTTATACTTGTTTCTAGCATTAAGGTTGATAAACCTCTGTGTGTTTTTAATTTTTAAATTTGTCAGAAATGACAATGTTGGTACATTCAAAAGGAGAATATCTTTGTTTGGATTTTAATTTCCAAATCGATATGTATTTAACAGGAAAGGAAAAAAAATGAGCGATAAACAAAATGAAAATTTGAGTATGATGAATATGCTCAAGATGGGAGTGCATTTTGGTCATAAAAAAGCCAAAAAACATCCAAAAATGGATAAATATATTTTTACAATGAGAAATGGTATAAATATATTTGATTTAAGTAAAACAATATTACATCTCAATGAAGCTGTTAAATATGCCAAGGAAATTACTTCTAATAATGGTGTAATTCTTTTTGTTGGTACAAAAAGACAAGCAAAAAAAGTGGTTCAAGAAGCTGCGGAAAAATGTGGCATGCCATATGTTACAGAAAGATGGCTTGGTGGTACATTTACAAACTTTGAAAAAATTGCAACAAGTATAAAGAGACTTGAAACTATGATAGAACAGAAAGAGAGTGGTGAGCTTGAAAAAAAATATAACAAGAAAGAAAGACTTGAAATTGATAGAGAGATTGTAAGACTTGAGAAAAAGTTTGGTGGTATTAGAAATATGAAAAAACTTCCAGAAGCAATTTTTTTGGTTGACATAAAAGAAGATCAAACAGCCGTTATTGAAGCAAACTCAAAAAATATACCTATAATTGCTGTTGTTGATACAAATACTGATCCAAGTCTGATTAGTTATCCAATTCCAGCTAATGACGATGCTGTAGGTTCAATTAAAATTATGACTAATACTATTTCTGATACTATACTTGAAACTAAAAAATAGTGTTTTACAAATAATTTTTTTAAGAAATTTATTAAAATATATATGATTACAGCACAAGAGGTTAAAAAATTGAGAGATCGTACTGGCGCAAGTATGATACAGTGTAAAAATGCGCTTGAAGAAAGCCAGGGCGATATTGAAAAGGCGATAGTGGTATTGCAAAAAAGTGGTTCAAAGGTAGCAGACAAGAAATGTGGTAGAAGTACTGGCGAAGGATATATCGGATCTTATATTCATAGTAATGGTAAGGTCGGTGTTTTAGTTGAGATTGTTTGTGAGACTGATTTTGTGGCAAAAAATGAAGAATTTCGAGAATTAGCTCACGATTTGGCTATGCATGTTGCTGCTAATAATCCAAGATATATTGATTATAAGGAAATAAATCCTGAAGAGATAAATAATAAAAAGAAGGAACTAGCAGAAGAAGTTAAAAAAGACAAGAAACCAGAGAATATTGCGGAGAAAATAGTTGAAGGAAAAGTAAAAAAACATTTTGACGAGCTTTGTTTTGGAACGCAAGCATTCGTAAAAAATCCTGATGTTACTGTCGAGCAGCTATTAACAGAAAAAATTGCAAAGCTTGGAGAAAATATAAAGATAAGTAAATTTACAAGATTCGAGATAGTCTAATTATATAAAAATTTGAAATTAAAATATGAAAATAAGTGCAAAAATATTTCCTTGGGATAATTCTCGCATATTTGATTCTGGAGATTGTGA
>JAGLJF010000053.1 GCA_023142595.1 Minisyncoccota bacterium
AATGTTCGATCATATTCAGTATTTTGAGCAACATTTGAATCTAAAAAATATACTGGAACGGTGTTGCCGAATTGTCCAACAATATCATATTGCCAAACCACGCATTCCACGAAATGATCTCCTAGCGGAACTTTGATTGTAAACGGAAGTTTCTTTAAATATTTCTCCTTATCCCATAGTTCAGACTTGCTTATCTGCTGTCCCGTCGAATCAAGACTTTGCTCCACATAACCCTTTTCATGTAAAAGAGTTATTCCTAATGCTGAATATTTGAAATCAGCAAATGTTTTCAGCGTATCGCCAGCCAACACCCCTAGTCCTCCACTATAAGTAGCCATATCTGAATTAAGTGCCACCTCCATTGAAAAATAAGCAACATCAAGAAAACTATCTTTTTTTATATTCATGAAAATAAATTATTTATTATATCTATATTTTAGCATAAATTGTTTGAAAATAATAACCTTATTATTCCAGCATTTTCTAGTTTCTTTATCACCTGAGATACTACAAATATAAATTTAAAAGACTCTATCCATCTTCCAGCTCAAAACAGTTAAATTTTGTAACGATTGTAGTTCTACTTTTCTCGCTATAAAGCAGACCTAAAGATATTTCTTTTTCATTATTATAATACAAACTATCATTTACTTGAAATACATAAGGCTTTTTTCTTGCAGTAATTTGCCCACTATTTTTATTTTCTTCAGGATAATATCTAAAATTTAGAGAAATATTAATGACATTCGAATCATTCATCATACTTTGAATCATTTCAATTTCAACAGGTTCGTCAAACCTAATTCTATTCGCTAATTCTATGGGACCGACAAAATCACTATTTGTTTCTGATATAAAATTATCTCCCTGCTTTAAATAAAAATGAGTATTATTTCCGTCTCCAAGAATTATCCTATAAGACTTTCCAATATAAAGAACGAAATTAATTTCTTTCTTTTCGTTTAAAATTGGCACAAACTTAACAACCATATGAAAATTATTGGTTACTTTTTGATCAAACGTCATTTTTGGTCCCCAACCTTCTTTTGGATTATAAGTAAAAACCTGATTATCTCTTTGCCACCAACTATCTATTGTCCACTTTTCAATATCAAGAAAATCACTATTGCATCTAGAACTGTTTTCAATAAATATACCGAATTGACCATTTTTTTCTTCTTCTTTATTAAAAGCCTCTTTTACTGAATATTGTTTGTTTGATAAATTGCTATTATAAGGACCTAATAAGCCAAAAAAAATAAAAATAATAGTTACAACGCTACAAATTAAAACATTAGAATGTTGATGTTCCTTTGCCCATTTTTCGAGCTTATTAAGTTTTTTCTTTTTATTCTTCACCATCAAGATTAAAAATACTGTTTATATCCTCATTGGAACTATAAAAATTATCAATTTCCATGTCACCACTATTTCCATAAACCGTAAACCCAGAAGAATCAAAAGATTTCTTTTTATAGCTATTATCAATATAAGAAATTAATAAATTATCATCTGAAATTTTTTCAGTATCAGAAACAAAAACCTTATATACATTTTCAGTTCTAATTATTCTTATTTGGTAAGATTTATCTTTCTCAAAAATGAAATTGTTTCTTGCCAAAACTTTATCAGCCTTAATAACCACATTTTCATTTGTACCATCACCAAAGAAAAAATTTAATTTATTTTCAAGCAAATAAGAATTAAGAACAACTGTTTCTGATTTTGGGATCAAATCATATTGTATAAAAAAATCACCTCTCAATTTTCTTATAAAAAATAATGAAGACTTTTGACAATCCTTGTCTTCACTAGAAACTAGATTATTTGCAATTAATTTTCCATTTTGCATTTCCCAATTGTCATAACATGTTTTTGCTTCTTCAGTCATCCCCCAAAATTTTGAATCATCAAGAGAAACGGAAAAATCATCATAAAAAACTAATATAAAATTATATTCTTCAAAAATTTCTTCACCCTCAAATTTATAATTAATTTTCAAAGAATGACTTTCTTGATTCAAAGTGTAGGGAAATTTAAATTCAACTCCATTTTCATCGTTTTTATTTTTCTCAGCATTTGAAAATCTACTGCTTAACAAATCATCTTCTGACTCATCAAAATAAATTTTCATATCTTGAATCTTTTTATTTTTTGTGATAATAAATTCGGGCTGCAATGTTTTAGATTTTATTAAAACTGGTTCATCATTTTCCGAAATCCATTTTTCTATAGGATATTTTTTTACATCACTTTGCACATAAACCGAAATTGCATTTTTTTCTTTTACAGGAATATCATTTTGAGAATCAATCTTTGTATCCTTATTTTCCTCTTTTTGTAAATTAACAATTTCAATATCATCGCCTTTATTAAAAAATAAAGTCGCAAAAACTATCACTACTAGTAAAAGTACAACTGAAATTATAAATTTAAATATTTTCTTCATAATTAATCGTTAATTCTTCTTAAATTTGTATCAACTTAACTATAAATATCTCATTAATAAATTTCTTCTATTTCTATTTTCTATATTTAATAATTTGCCAAATAATTATACTAGTTGTAAAAATTCCAAGACCTTGTCCGATGATCAACACAATATCATTTCGTAAAATTCCATGTAATGTCCAAAGAGAATATGACAACAAAGCTAAAACCATAAACATGGTTGAAAGACCTTCAGTTGATTTACGTTTATAATTTTTTCTTATTTGATCTGGAAGTCCAATTACTTTTACCAAAATTCCAACCACCAGTGTCAAAAATCCGACTGCACCTGCAAACGTGACTGTTTGTAAAAAATCCATAAATTTATTGTTTTAATTTAATCTTATACCCTCACTCTATCTCATTTCCCAAAAAACTCAACTTTCCCTAAACTCTTAAACCCTCTCTAGTCCCATCTCCGAATCGCTTTTTTTCATTCCAGATAGATAGCTTATCATAATTACAAAAATCAAACCAGAGGATGATAGGAGGAAGCTGATATTAAAAATATTCACAAGAATGGACAGAACTCCATAAAAACACGCTCCGAAAAACATCGCGAATGCATTGCGATACGTCGCCGTACTAAGTGTGTCTCTTTTCTCTCCTTTTTCAAAAATATTACTATCAAGTGGGATGTTGATTAAAATAGCGAATAGACCAACCAAAAATACGCTAATATAATAAAATACACTATTTTCGATCAAAAGTCGCAAAATCCAAATAATGGCGATGAAAAAACTTCCAGAAACTATCATTTTTTTTCTTTTTGTGCGATCTACTTTTCCTGCAAAAAAAGTGAATATAATTCCCGTGATTGAAACAATTATTGGCAAAACTGCCACAGATTCAATGTTCGCAAAAAACATAAAAATAAACAACGGCCAAATCACACTTTCTGTCGTGCAATGAATATGAAAAAATCCTTTTGACAAATAGTCCTTCAAAAATTTCCAATTTGAAAAAAAAGATGAGAAAGAAATTTGTTTCTGAGCTGGTCTGTCAGGAAATTTTTTAATTACAAATAGTGGTATAATTGACAGCACCAATATGAATATACTGATCATAATCAAAAGATTTCTATTAAAGAAGATAAGAATCAAAGCGCCTAAGGCAGGTGCAATGATACCAGCAATATTTTTGATGATTGACAAGATACTGACATCTCCAGAAACATTGTCATCATTCTTGCTGCACTTCATAAAAAGAAAAATATGAGCCACCCAATAAAGAGCATCATAAGCCGCAGCAAAAAATGCAATCGCAATCAATAATATCCAATTGTCCAAAGTGAGACTATAAAGACTAACGAAAAAAGCAATAGAAAAACAAGAACCAAGAATAATAACTTTTTTGGTGCCAATTTTTGAAATTAACCACCTTGAAACAAAATTCAGTGGTACATTGATTGCATAAAGAATAAAATAAAAAAACATTATATTTCCGATTGAATAACCTGTTTGTAAGAGAAAGATAGGTATAAAAATGGCAATCATTGAACGAGAGAAAGTATTGAGCCAAACAGAAAGTTCAAATAACCAAAACTCTGAATGCAAATATTTTCCAAATCGATTTTGATGATACATGTGAAATAATTGCATTTGTTTATTTATTAATTACATCTATATCTTACCACAAATAACAAAAAGGTTCGAATTGATTTTTCTGATATAAAAATAACCGCTTAAATTAGCGGGTATTTTGTTTGTTTCCCCAAAAGGATAGTATTCAAACTTGTTTTAGATTATTCGAAGCAGTCAAACAATCTGTGAGAATGTCTTAGCCTGTATTATTCGTCTATTCTTTTATTATCAATATATTTTTACGAATTCAACTTTTTGAATCAAAAATCACTTTCCTGTATCCTAGATAAAGGTTGATTTCTATAAATTGCCTTTAGCGTCTATAAAGATTTATTTCTTATTTTTTAACCGAGAGCAATGTCGTGACAAGCGCAACCATTTGTTCTTTTTTGTTCGGACTACTTTCTGCGATCAAAAGTGTCATTGCAGTTAGTGTACTTGGATTTATATTTCTAATTCCTTTTACTTTTGCCTTTCGCAAAAACCAAATAAAAGCAAAAGCGCCTGAACGCTTATTTCCATCGCTGAATGGATGATCTTTTATTATAAAATAAAGAAGGTTTGCCGCCTTTTCTTCAACTGTCACATAAACTGGCTTACCGTCAAATGATTGCATAACATTTCCCACAATTCCTTCGATACTCCCCGACTTTTTTTCTTGCGCAAAAAGTTCTGTAGTTTCCCCTTTCTTAATAAGTTCTTGACGAAGACTTTCAATTACCTCAATCAATTCCACCACCGAAAATTTAATTTCTTTTTTCGTAGAACCGACAGGGATGAATAACTCCTTGTCATAAGCATCAAGCGCCACCCAAGTGCTGGCAAACTCTTTGATAAGCTCCAAAACAACTTTGGGATCAAGCGTAACATGTTCTGGCAAAAGATTTTGAATACTTGCAACTGTTTGCATAAATGCGTCATAATTTTTTGCAATTTGTTTACGGTTAATTGTATATCCCTTGATTAGATATTCTCTTAAAATTTTGTTAGCCCACTTTCGAAACTCGATAGCTCGCGTAGAATTTGTTCTGTACCCCACTGATAAAATAATATCAAGAGAATAAAAAGCAACTGGTTTGTCTGAGTTTGCAATGTGCATTTTTTGCACATTGCTTTTTTCATCAACTTCTCCAACTTTAAAGATATTTCTTATATGTTTTGTAATTACTGATCGTTCCACACTGAAAACTTCGGCAATTTGCGCCTGTGTTGCCCAAATATTTTCATGCTCAAAATCACCACGAAATTCAATGGCGCCATTTTTCGCTTGATAGATAATCATTTCCCCTTTTTTAACTTTTCTGTTTTTCATATATAAAAAATTATCAAATCTATAATTCCATAATATTCCCAAAAAACCTTTCATAAAGAATTTCTTGATCTTTATTACATCTACATTTTACCACAAATCACAAAAAGGTTCGAATTGATTTTTCTGATATAAAAATAACCGCTATAGTTAGCGGATATTTTGTTTGTTCCCTCAAAGAGATAGTATTCAAACTTGTTTTAAATTACTTGAGACAGTTAAGCAGGCTGTGAGGATGGCTTAATTGACTTTATTTGTCGTTTCACCTTTTAAAAAGTTTCTAATATTTCCAACAAATATTTCTTGCTTCTCTTTTGATGCTTCTTTAGTTGTATAACCTATTGGTGGATAAATTATACAATTCTTATGTTTTGAAAGTTTTTTTGCCTGATCTGCGCTAAGCTCATCTGAATGATCCATAATATATGTCATATCATTATTGCCCAGTCTCTTTTTCAAAGCTTCTAAATCAACAAGTTCATTTGGCGCTGTGTTAACTAATATCGCTCCTTTTTTTATCTTTTCAATCAATTCCTTGTTTACAAACTGCTCTGTTTCTTGATTAAAAGCAAGATGTAACGAAATAAAATCACATTCTGAAAATATTGTTTGTACCTCTTGAAATTTAATATTATTCTTTTCTTCTAATTCAACTTTCTTGTTTTTTGACCAATAAGAAATTTCTGCTCCGAATACTGAAGCAAGTTCCGAAACTCTTGATCCTATATTTCCCAAACCAATTACACCAAATTTCTTACCTTTAATTTCTGTCGTAATGAATTACCCCGCAGCAAGCTG
>JAGLJF010000054.1 GCA_023142595.1 Minisyncoccota bacterium
TTTCCGAACTAACTTTGTAAAATTTTATCAAATCTCTCTTTGTATTTTCAGAAGGTACAATAATTTTTTTTGCCCATTTAACAGACAGCAAAGTATTGAATTCCAACATCACTTTTTCTCTCAAAGAATAACTCTCAGGAAAATATTTAAATTCCAAACCATGAATAGTAACGACGGTATTTTTCGGATGAACAAAAGGAATGCAGTGCGCTGGAATAAACAAGACATCGACTGGATTTTTCCTCATCTCTTTTGACAATCCAAATTGCGTCCACAATTTATTTCTTTTTATTTCTTTGATAAGAAAATTTTTAGGCAATTTTAATTTAATTTCCTTGCAATTTTTAACATACAAAAAAATCTGATGACTTGAAGTGTCCAGTATCGTCAGATTTTTAATCAACCTATAAGAATATTCCTCTGTGCCAGTTCTTTCTTTAACAAAAGCTCTGAAAGCATCAATGCCTATTTTCATTTTTAAACTAAGTTTATTTTTTAGAAATAATACTTCTTCGATAAGTATCAAGATCATCTAAAACTTTTCCTGTTCCTCTAACAACACACAAAAGAGGATCGTCAGCGACATAACAAGGAACTCCAGTCGCTTGAGATAACAAAACATCAAGATTTCGAAGCAATGCCCCACCGCCACTGAGAACCATTCCTCTGTCAATCACATCAGAAGAAAGCTCTGGTGGAGTATCTTGAAGAACATTTTTTACAGCTCTGATAATTTCTCCCAACTCATCTTGCAAGGCTTCTGTAATTTCATTTGAATTTATCTTAATCGTCTTTGGTAATCCTGTCACCAAATCTCTTCCTCTTATATCCATAGAAACTTCGTCTTTTTCTCTGATTGCGCTTCCTATCTTAATTTTGATCTCTTCAGCATTTCTTTCTCCAATCGCAACTCCGTGTTTCTTTTTTATATATTCATAAATTGCTTTATCCAATTTATCTCCTCCAACTCTTACAGAAGAAAAGGCAACAATACCTCCTAGGGATATAACCGCAACTTCTGAGGTTCCACCTCCAATATCAATTATCATATTACCAAATGGAGTATTAATTGGTATTCCAGCACCAATAGCAGCAAGAATCGGTTCTTTCACAACATAAGCTGCTTTCGCCCCAGCCTGCAAAGCCGCATCAATAACAGCCCTTCTTTCTGTTGATGTAATTCCAGCGGGAACAGAAATTATAACTTCTGGTTTAAAAAATCTAATTTTACCACCAACCTTATTTATAAAATACCTTATCATTGCCTCTGTAATTCTATAATCGGCAATAACACCATCTTTCACTGGTCGACTTGCAGAAATGTTTTCTGGTGTTTTTCCAAGCATTTCCTTAGCCTCGTTTCCAACCGCCAAAATCTTATTATTATCGAGAGAAACAGCAACAACAGAAGGTTCGTTTGCCACAATCCCTTTTTGAGGTATAAACACAAGTATATTCGCAGTTCCCAAATCTATTCCAATTTTTTTCATAAACATAAGCCTCTTTATTATTGTAAGTTATCTTAATTTTATATTATCTACCTTAATTGTCAATTTATCGCGCATCTGTTAGAATTTAATTAACACAAACAAAAGTATAAAGAATAATTAATCTAATGTCAATTATTAAACTACACTATTATGAAAGATAAGAAATTCAAAATTTATTTCTATTTCTGTGCTATAATGTTCTTTTTTTTGCTTGCATTCGTATTATATTACAGCTTTGGATATAAATATAATCTAGAAAATGGAACAACAGTACAAACTGGAATTATTGTAATGAAAACCACGCCAAAAGATGTCACTATATATAATAATGGGCAGATATTAGAAAATAACAAATCCATCACAAGCTTTTTAAGTAATATTATAAAAATTGAAAATCTGAATAAGGGTAAATATAATATTAAAATAGAAAAAGATGATTATCATAGCTGGGAAAAAAATATTGAAGTCAAAGAAGGTTTGGCAACAAGTTTTGTAAATATTGTTTTATTAAAAAAAGACTATGATAAAAAAATTATTTTAGATAAAGTTGAAAAAAATTTAAATTTAAAATCTTTTTGGGAAAACAATCAAAGAAATAAAGTTATATATAAGAAAGGAAAAGACCTAAATATATTTGACATAAAAAATAATAATGAAATTACAATTAGTATTGCAAAAAGTGGTATACCAAAAAACTTTGATATTAAAAATGTTATCTGGTCTAACGATGGCACAAAATTGATTATAGGAATAAGCATTGCAAAAAATTCAAATTGGTATCTCATTGATTTGGAAAACGAAAACAAACTGAGTAATTTGGACAATGCTTTCAGCAACAACAAAGAATTAAGGAATAAATCAAACATAAACCTTGATGAATTTTTGTATTACACAAATAAAAATAATCTATATAAGCTTGACTACAAAACGCTATCCTCTGAAAAAATATTAAGCAATGTGTCCAGTTTTTTGATTCAAGACAAGAATGTCTACTATTTTTCAAAGAATGATAACAGTCTATATTCAGCTAATATAAACGACTTTTCAAAAGTTAAAACCGTTACTACAATGCCAGATGATTTTAATAATTTACTTGATGCTAAAATAACAAGGAGCAAGGAAAAGATATTTACAATACTATCATCTTCTGGAAATCTATATTTTATTAACAAAAACAATGAAGTTACTTTCGTTAACTCTTTTGTAGAAAAAGCAAAATTTTCAGACAACAGCAACAAAATAGTTTATAATAATGAACATGAAATATGGATTTATTATGTTAATCAAGATGCTTCACAAACACCCGAAAAAGAATTTGCAAATAACCTAATCACTAGATTTAGTGGAATAATAAATAATGTATATTTATATAAAGATAATGAACATTTACTTTACCAAGAAGGAAACACAATTAAATTTCTCGAACTTGACGACAGAGACCGAAGAAATGTATTTGCATTAATTGAGATTAACAACAATAACATATTTTATGCAAAAAACTCAAACTCTTTGTTTTATATTGAGGATAAAAAACTGTTGCAAATTGATTTAAACGAAGAATAATTTTTTGAATTAAAAATCGCTACCATTTTTAAAAAATTTATAATGGAAAGTTCTATCTATCGTCATTCTAACGAATGAAGAATCCAGTGAGAAAATTTGCATTCTGTTAAATTATACCATACATAAACTCAGGATTTTCCACTTTCTACTACCATTAATAATGACAATATAATAATATTAGTGAGCGATAATACAAACATACAAAAAACCACTCTTCCGAAAGAATGGTTTTTATATAAAAACGTTATTATTATCTCTTTTTCCACTGAGGAGCTCTTCTGGCTTTTTTCAATCCTGGCTTTTTTCTTTCAACTTTTCGAGGATCTCGAGTAAGATATCCTGAATCTCTGAGCTCTTTTTTATATTCTTCATTCAAAACCAAAAATGCTCTGGCGATACCAAGTCGAATAGCCTCGGCTTGTCCATTTGAACCACCACCATGAACTTTCACCGTAATTCGATATTTATCCTCAAGGCTCAAAAGCTTGATTGGAGCATAAACTTTTTCAGTAAGAATATCATTTTTTTCAAAATACACCTTATAATCTGCTTCATTCACAGATATTCCGCTTTTCTTTGTATCAGCGTAAACTCGGACCTTGGCAACAGAAGTCTTTCTTCTACCTGTTGCATAAAAATATTTTTCTTCTTTTTTTTCTTCACTCATAATTTATATTAAATTATTTACCAAATTTTTCTTTATATGGATGATTATCATCTGTATATATGTTCAATCTTTTTATCATTTGATCTCTAAGCTT
>JAGLJF010000055.1 GCA_023142595.1 Minisyncoccota bacterium
CAAAGTAATTTCTTTTAATCCTCCTATATACCAACTATGAGAATAATAAATTTTTCCCAGACCTTTGTTGCCAGTATATTTTACTTTGTCAGTATTAATAACAACAACATGATCTCCGTTGTCAATGTGAGGGAGATAATCAACTTTGTTTTTGCCTCTCAGCAAGGTTGCAATCTTTGTAGACATTCTTCCAAAACTTTCTTCAGATGCATCAAAAATGTGCCATTTTCTTGGAGCTAATTCTGCTGTACTGGTTTTTTCTTTAGACATAAAATTATTTATACTTATTATTTTATATTATACGAATTCGATAACAGACATCTGCGCGACATCTCCTTTTCTTTCTCCAATTTTTATAATTCTCGTATATCCGCCATTTCTGTCTTTATATTTGTCTGCAACTTCATTTATCAGCTTTTTCGAAGCTTCATCTCCTAAAAGACTATGAATTGATTTTGCAGCCAAAAGATTCTTCTTCTTTGCAGTTGTAATCAATTTTTCAACAAAAGAGGACAGCTCTTTTGCCTTAGCGCTTGTTGTAATAATTTTTTCATTCAATATAATAGCTTCTGACAAATGCTTCAACAAAGCTTTTCTCTGCGAACTACTTCTCTTGAATTTTCTTCCCTTTGCTTTATGTTTCATAACTATATGCTAAAATTTATTTTATTTCTTTAATGTTAATCCAAATTTACCTAACGCTTTTTTAATTTCCTTTATACCCTTATCTCCCATGCCTGATAATTCCTGCAGATCATCTTCTGATTTCTTACTAAGCTTACTGATTGTTTTAATTTTGTTTTCTGACAAAATTTTTGCAATTCTCGCTGATAAATTAATATCATTTATAGAAGTTTTCAGAACATCTTGTTCATCTTCTTTTTGTTGAACCTCTTTTTGTTGTTTCTCTTTTTCAACTTTTTTCTTTTTTTGCTCAACCTTTTCTAAGAGTATTTCTTCTTTACTAACTTCTTCTTTGTCGTCTTCTTTTTCATAACTAATGGTTTCTCTAAACAAATTAAAATGCTCAACAAGCAGTCTAGTTGCTTCTCTGAAAGCTTCCTCAGGTGTAATACTTCCATCAGTTTGAATTTCAAAAATTAATTTATCAAAATTGGTCATCTTTCCAACACGCATATTTTCAACTCGATAATTAACTTTTTTTACAGGAGTAAAAATAGTGTCCATGGCAATATTTCCTATTTCAAGCTTTTCTTTGTTTTGTTGCTCTACAGACTTATAACCCACGCCCTTTTCAACTATAATTTCCATATCCAAAACTCCATTTTTATCAGTTATTGTGGCGACATGAATATTTTTATCAGCTACCTCTATATCACTATTCACTTTTATATCACCTGATGTAACCTTACCCTCTTTATTAACTTTTATTGATAATTTCATAGATTCATCAGTATACATCTTGAATTTAATCTTTTTTAGATTAAGAATAATTTCAACAACATCTTCCATTACTCCAGGAATAGTAGAAAATTCATGGTTTACACCAGCTATCTTAACAGAAGTTATTGCAGAACCAACTAAACTAGAAAGAAGTACTCTGCGCAAAGCATTACCAATAGTCGCACCATAACCAGGATAACAAGACTTAATTTCAAAAACTGCAAAATTTTCTTCTTGCTTTATTATAATTGGTTTTTCGGGTAATGTTATTTTTTGCATATTTTTGTTTATTTTGTTATTAATAAAATTTTTATCTATTTATTAAGATTTTGAATAATATTCAATAATCAAATGAACATCTATATTAGTATCAATTTCTTTTAGCACTGGTTCAGAAATAACTTTTCCTTCAATTTTTTTCACATCTAAAGACAACCAAGAAGGAGTTTGGTAATTTTTTATTAAATTTTTTAAATCTTGAAAATGATTACTTTTATCACTTTTTAAAGAAATTACATCTCCTTCGCTGACAAGACAAGAAGGAATATCCATCTTTTTACCGTTTAACAAAAAATGACCATGATTAACAAGTTGTCTGGCCTGACTCCTTGAACTTGCCATCCCAAGTCGATATACAACATTGTCCATTCTTTTTTCAAGAAGACTTGCCAATAAGTTGCCAGTATTTCCACTCATACGACTAGCAATGTCATAATATTTCTTAAATTGTCCTTCCATAATTCCATAAGTTCTTCTAACTTTCTGTTTTTCACGAAGCTGTGTTCCATATTCAGACAAACCCATTTTTCGTGCTTGTCCGTGCTGCCCTGGAGCATAAGGTCTTTTTATCATAGCACATTTAACACCAGAACAACGATCACCTTTCAAAAAAAGCTTTGTTCCTTCTCTTCTACATTTTTTACATTTTGGACCTATATCTCTAGCCATTATTATTCAATTTAAACTTATAAAAATTAGAACGATTACATTCTTCTGGGTTTTGGAGGTCTACAACCATTATGTGGAATTGGAGTCATATCGGTTATTGAAGAAATAACAAGACCATTGGCTGCGATTGCTCTCACTGCCGATTCTCTGCCACTTCCAATACCTTTCACAAAGACATCTACTTCTTTTAATCCAACTTTCTTTGTTTTTTCCAATAATGAATTTACAATATTTGTAGCAGCATAAGGAGTTGCCTTTTTTGCCCCCTTAAATCCTAAAAGTCCCGCAGTTGACCAAGCAATAACACCGCCATTTAAGTCTGTAAGAGTTACAACAGTATTATTATATGTTGACTTGATATGAACCTGTCCTTTGGCCATGCTTCTTCTTTTAGTCTTCGAAACCTTGCCCCTATTCAATGACTTTGAACCACTCTTGTCCTTGCTTCCAATTGTTATTACTCTTCTTTTTCCCATATATATAATTAATTTTTTATTATACCTGAAACCATAAAAACATTTTCAACCTATGTCTTCTCAACCTTAACTTTTCCGCTTCCTGCCGTTCTTCTGACATTCCCTCTCACTGTTCTGTTATTGGTCTTAGTTCTTTGTCCTCTTGTAGGTAATCCCTTAGAATGTCTTGTCCCTCGATAACAACCAATTTCTTTCAGTCTCTTAACATTCATCATAATTATTCTTTTCAACTCTCCTTCTACTTTGTATTCTTTTTCAATAATCTTCTGAATGCTGCTTATATCTTCTGAGGTTATATCTTTTGCTCTTGTACTTAAATCAATTTTTGCATTTTTTAAAATTTTTCTGCTTGAGAAAAGTCCTATGCCTTTGATATAAGTCATGGCAATTTCCATTCTTTTTTCTTCTGGAATGTTTACTCCTAAAATTCTTGGCATATAAATTTAGTTTAAGGTTAAATACAATTTAATTTTACAAATATAATAATTGAGACCATCTATTATCCCTGTCTTTGTTTGTGTTTAGGATTTTCACAAGTGACATAAAGTCTTCTCTTGCGTCTCACTATTTTACACTTATCACAAAATTTCTTTATTGAAGCTCTAACTTTCATTTTTTTACAATTATTGATAATTATTTTCTTCTAACTATTCTACCTTTGGTTAAATCATAAGGACTCATTTCAACAATAACCTGATCACCTGGTAAAATTTTTATATAATTCATTCTCATTTTACCAGAAATATGAGCCAACAATTCATGACCTTCGTCGATTTGAACTTTAAATTTTGTTCCAGGCAACGTCTCTGTAATAACACCCTCTACCTGTACAATTTCTTTCATAAATATGAACCTACAAAATTAATATAAAAATTTTATAAACAAAACAATAACTAGAACCATCTCTGGTCTATTTTATTAATTCCCTAAATTATTTTCTAACTTAAGTTATTAATCAATTACTTTGCTAGTTTACTACATAGAATTATTTATGTCAATAGTGATATTTATTTTATTATAAGAAGAAGGAATTTTATTGATCCATTTCGGCTCAAGACTTATGCTAGCTGATTTTATACCGTTTATATTATTGAAATATGTAGTTAATTCTTTCTCGTTTTTATTGGCTATTTCTTCCTTCAGCTTATCAATATCAATCTCCGCTACTATATATTGTTTTGTACTAACAGGAATTATAACTTCACCATCTTCACTTGTCGAAATATCCCCCACTTCAAATGTTCTGCTATTTTCCAAAACAATCTTATTTTTTTCTAATTTCTCATCAACCTTTCTGTCAACCAATTCGCTTAAATCGTTTTTTAATATAATCGGAATACTGGACTGCATTGAAACATTAATCTCAAAATCCTCAGCAATTTCACCCACTTTTATATTTGTATCAACTTTTATTTCACCCACTTCTTTCAAATCACTAAAATCGGCGACTTCATCAGATATTTTATTGGAAATATCTTGCTCGTTCTTTTCTTTAACTAATTTTACAAGTTTGTCTTTAGCTGTTACATAATCACTTTCTGAAAAATAAGCTACTTCTTGATTTATTCCACCGGTCATCGCCTTAGTTGATCTTGCATAGATTGAATTATATTTTGCGCTACCTTGTAACCCTGGCAAATGAAATGCGTCTGGATTGATGTTATATTCCTCTCCAGCTTTATCAGCATAAACCGTAATTACGATTTGTCCAGGAATGTCCACTCCTTCAACTCTTGAAAATCCAGGAATAGTAACGGCCTGTCTTACTCTAAAAAGCTTGTTGTCTGTTTTTGATAAAAATCTTGTATTTGCAACTATTCTCTGAGGAGTAGAAGAATATTCATTAAAAACTGTAATCTTCCCGCTTGCTTCTTCTTCTATGTGTTTTTTTCCAGTAGTTGGGTAAGAAGCACTTTCTTCACTATTTATTTTTATAATATCCAGCGGTATTTTATTATTATTTATATCAATCTTTCCGATACTTTCATCTCCTGTAAATTCAAAATTATGCGATACTAATTCCTTTTTTAAAACTATATTAATATCTGCTTTTTGATACATAAAAAAAGCAGCGATTGACATAGTAACAATAATCATCAAAATAAAAAAGACAAGTAGCTTTGAATTAAGAGCAGATACAATTATTGTTTTTTTTCGTTTTTTATTGTTTTTTACAACTCTCTTATGACCATTTGATTTATCATCATTAAAAGATTTTTTAAATCTTTCATCTATTTCATTCTCATAATGATTAACTTCTTTTTCAAAAATTTTATGTTCACTTTCAACATCATTATCCAAAACCGGAGTCTGAACTTTTTTCACAATATCAAATACTTTCACTTTATTATCTTGATTTTCTGTATGAAAATTATCTTTTTGGTACACATCTTTTCTTTCAACAGTGTTGTTAATATTCTTATTTAAATCCAAAGTTTTATCAATACTTTTTACAACAGAACTAACTACACTACTTTCATCTTTTTTTATAGATTGATTTTGATTAACACCTAAATCTTCAGTTTTTAGAATCGAAATATTTTTATTTACATCTTCTGCTCTTTTTTTTAATATCTTTAAATTTATAATACTTCTTAAAACAAGTGCCTTCGCTGGAATAACCAAAACTACTTCACTGCTAGCACACTTATTAATTTTATTAATAATTGAAGGTATTTCTTCATCCGTTTCTATAAATATTTTATTTTGATTTTTATCCTTCATAATTTTGTTTTTATTTGATAATAATATTATTTAAAATTTTATTGCACTGATCCTCTTCAACTTCTTTATCAAGAATAAAATTCACTAAACTCAGAGAATTTATATATTGAAAATTCTTTATCTTATTTGTTCGATCTTTTATTTTTAAAATATCACGATAATTAATAAAATCTATTTTCATTTTAGAAGAAGGGGATAATCGCTTACTCAATAACTTGATTACTGCACTCCTATTATTTTCAGAAAACCCACTTCCTTCTCCATAAAATAATATTTTAAAAGAAGATAAATTTATATGTGCAAAATCTTCCAAAGACAATTCAATACCATCTAACAAAATTTCACAATCATTAAACGCTTCATTGATTTTATCAAACGATGCTTTATCTATATTGTCCCTCTTTTTAGAATTTTCAATTTCCGCAACTTTTAGATTAGCTTTATTTAACGAATACTGCTTAAAAGATTTTTCTCCAATATTAAAAGTTTTGACGCTCTCAATGATCCCCTTATATAGCACAGCCACACTAGTCGTTTTTCTTCCGACATCAACAAGTATAATATTTGATTTTGAAATATTTTTTATTCCTTTTGCAATCGAAACTGCATATGATCGTGAAACAATTTCCAACAAATCCATATCCAAACCCTCAGAAATATTTTTTATTAATTCATAGTGAGAATGAAGCATAAATGAATTGAATATAGTAAATTCAATGCTACTTCCCTTAAATCCTACGGGATTAGTCACTTTATAACCATCTATATTAATATTTGTTATTGAGGGATGGGTAATAAATATATCAGAATTAAAAGCCTCCTTTTTTTGTACAGCTTTCTTCACATTCTTATACAAATTTCCTTGAATCTCAGAGATAATATTTTTCAATTCTCGCTCCCCTATTCTATGTCTATTTATTTTTCGATTATAGTTGATTTTAACCGAAACACCTTTTACAAAGTTTCCATTCATCCCAATAATAATTTTTCTAGGTCTTATTTCAGAAATTTTTACTGCATCATCAATCGCAGAAGCACAAACAGAAATAATGCTTTGAAAATTCTCTTTACCACTAATTAAGACATTCTCATCTTTCTGACATCTTTCTCCAACACCAATGATAAAGGCTCTTTCATTTTCTTTATCTAATTGCACAATCAAAGCCTTGACGATTTCTGAACCAATATCAAGTGATATAAAATAATCATTAAGTTTATTTCCAAATAATTTTGAAGAAATGCTCATTCATTTTTATTTTTAAAATCTAATTTATTATAATAAATTTATCGTTTATTGACAAGGTGAATTCAAAACCCAGAGCCCCTTTTTTCTGATATATATAGGTTTTCTACACCTCAAAACACTTACTAATTTAAAAAAACAAAAAAGCAATCTGCAAATATTGCTTATCCTAAATAAAGCTATCTAAAAATCTAAATCAAATATCTTTTTTCATTCTGTCAATCAAAACTTTATGTGGACTTTCAAAAATATTTATTATGAATTTGTCAAACATACTCTTTCTATACCGAAGTTCATCCGTACTCATGCAAACATAGTTAATTCCCTTACCAACTTCTGCCTCAATGTTAGATAAAAAAGTTTTTAATTTACCTCTATTAATATTCTCTCCAACAATCAAAATATCAATTTGAGATTTGTCGGAATTCAAAAAAACTCCTGAAATTAATACAAATCTTATTTTACCTAATTTCATAACTTGACTAGAAATTTTATCAGACGAAGCTGGACTCGCTTTGAAAATTAATCTCTTCAATTCATTATAGAGAATAAAACTTTTATTGACTGAGTAATAAATTTTTTTTGCTTTTTTTCGTTGAACTAAAAATTTAATTTTTAAAAAACTATTAATTTCTTTACGAGCCAAAGAAGCCTTTACTTTCGAACTAGTAACAATTTCATTGAAAAGAAATTCTTCTTCTGAATTGTTCAAAAAAAGACGCAAAAGTTTGACTTCGGCTTTTGAATGAAATAAATTTTCTAGAATCTCCGACATATTGAGCTTAATATCTAAATAAAATTCAATCTATTCTATATTATACAACTTTTGAATTATATGACAAGTGGAAATAAAAATAGCATTATTTTTTCTTTATGCTAAAATAATATTATATCATTAAAATAATAAATATGAAAAAAGAAATTACAATTGGAATTTCTGGAAATGTTGGAAGTTTTTCTGAAGAAGCTGCAAACTATTACTGCCAAAAAAATAATATAGAAAATTATAAATTAAAATATTTAATTAATGTAAAAAATACACTCGAATCATTAACTGAAAAAAAAATCGATAAAGCGATTTTTCCAATTGAAAACTCAAATGGTGGAATTGTGATCGAAGCAATTTATGCC
The DNA here is from genome assembly GCA_023142595.1 of Minisyncoccota bacterium. Classification (GTDB taxonomy): domain Bacteria; phylum Patescibacteriota; class Minisyncoccia; order JAHIHE01; family JAGLIN01; genus JAGLLA01. Next base: position 7,927 of record JAGLJF010000055.1, read on the forward strand.
ATCAGTAATTATAATTTTGATATTGAAAAAATATTTGAAATCGATGTGCAACACTGTCTTCTTGTCCAAAGAGGAATAGATGTCAGTGACATAAAAAAAATTGCATCCCATCCCCAAGCACTAAAACAATGTAGAATGTATATCAAACAAAAATTACCAAATACAGAATTACAAGAATATTCTGACACTGCAAGTGCTGCAAAAGATTTGTGTAACAATGAATTAACCTCAGACACCGCCGTCATCGCCCCTAAAATTTGCAAAAAATTATACGATCTAGATATACTTGAAGAAGGAATTCCAGATCTCAAATTTAATTTCACAACTTTTGTTGTAGGGGTGAATTGAAATTTAAAACAACTAACGCACCAAAATTTATACAAAATATAAAAAAGATATATTAAAATACTGTTCGAATATATCTTTTTTATTTACTAAAAACACCTATTTGCTTTTAGTATATTTTATAATTATAGGGTTAAAGCTTTTTTAATAGCTTTAATATTTTCTTCGGAAGTATTAATAGGTATTGTACATCCAGGACCAATTATTAACCTTTTACCGTTTGTTTGTTTAATCGCCTTTTTAACTTGCAAGGTGATATCTTCTGGTCTCTTAATAGCCAAAACATTATTTTCATCAATTCCACCTAAAACGACTCCTTTAAAAATTTTCTGAGCTTCAGACAAGGATGGTTTTGTGCATTGATCATGCCAATTCATTATATGTACAGGATATTTACTAAATAAATCAAATGCAATATCCAATCCATGTATATGAAGAATTGATAAAACTTTTTTATTTTTTAATTCATTCAAAATTTGATAATCAAAGTTAATTTGAAACTCATTGTATTCTTCTTTACTTAAATCGTTTTGACCTGCTATTTGAGTAAATAAAAAAATTCCATTAGCACCAGATTTAATCGAATCTATACAAAATCTAAGAATAGCATTATTTATAATTTTAAGACCGTTTTTAAAGTGTTCAGGATGTTCTCTTATGTCATCAATCCATGCCTCTCCTCTGATAATTTTTGCAAGCGTTATAGCGTTAGGAACGGTTTGAAATATCGGAACCTCATTTTTAAATTCACTATTTACAATCTTTACAACATCTATCTCTCTTTCTAAAATTTTACCATTTAATATTTCAAGCTTATTCCAATCCATGTATGACTTAACAGAAGAATGAGAAAATTCCTTAATACCTTTTTTTACTCCATATTCATCTTTTCTATAATCAAAACAACCACCAAATGCCTCAGCGAAATATCCACTTGATGGGGTAATTTTTATTAAATCTAAATCAAATTTTTTTTGAAATTCAATTATTTTTTTTGCTAATCCATTGCTTGTATGTTCAAAACCTGGAAAATGACGCCATAACGAAAAAGGAATGCGATCAACATTTTCATTATTTAAAACTCTATAAATACGTTCAGTAGAATTCATATTAAATATTTATTATTTTTTAAAAAAATGTCAGAACTCTCAGATTGAAAGAGTTCTGACAAAACAAATTTTTGTTCTTATCTCATCACCATTACCGCAAAATCCTTCCCATGGTTGCACTATTGAACCCTTTTTAACTGTATTCAACAGAACATAGCTGCCGATAAAATGATTTATCCTATAGCTACACATTATTGAATTTGGAAAGGATTCCGACCATACCTCCAATTCATTTTCAGCACGAAAAGTAGCCTGAAACCTAATTACAGATTTTAATGCCTCTTCGTTACTAATAAATCCTTTTGCATTTCTTTTTGCTCTTTTTATTAAATCATTCAATTTTTCCGGATCAATTCCTTCTTTTTGGATAATGTTAATCTTTTTATCTACCGTAGGATAAAAATTTTCATATTTTTTCCAAATATCGCATAACATTGTTAACCTGAATATTTTAGAAAAGTCTTTATCACTTTCGATTAATTTTGTCATCAATTCGTGATACTTTGCAATATCATCTAGTTCTGAACCATTTGCAAATTCCGCTCTGGCTCCAGTGGTTACCAAAGTTATTTCAGCTCCAACGGAATATACTGACTGAATTTTTTTTGCCAGTTCTGTTAAAAAATTTAAGCTAAGTATCTCAGCTGAATCAGGTTCTACAGTACCGCAAACATTAATGTTTTTATGATGTCCATATCCAAGTACGAGATTTATTTTCTTACCAGCTTCAATACTTTTTAATATTTTATCATAAATTTCTTTGTACTCTAAACTATCAGGCTCTGGTTTTTTATATCCAGACCTTCTTTGACGATAATAGCGAGAAAATAATATTTTTATCACTTCAGTCGCTCTCTCTTTATTATTATTCATTAATTATCAGCTCCGATTTATTTGTATTTGTATTTATTTTTATTTATTATTTCAAATAACACTAAAATCCAGAAAACAGATTCGAACCGCTGCCTGTAAAGGTCTGCAGACTTCCGCATACCCATCTGCCAACCTGGCAAAAAAATATATTAAAGCAAGTCCATGTATATTTTATTCATATGTCAAGGTACATCTAAACACAAAAAAACACGCCAAACAGGCGGGCTTATAAACATCATCTAAATCAATTTACAAAAATTTACACAACACTTAAAAACCAACCTGTTTACAGGATACTACAGCAACAACAAATTTGGTTTGAAAATGTTTTCATAAATATTTTATAATTAATACTGAATACATAATAGCATAAGGAAAAATTCTGTCAATGACAATATGCCATTTATGTGAAATATTTTCTTCGACACTCTTTTGAGAGTTGTTTATGAGTGAAACATAAAAAAACTCTACTATTTTATTTCTTAATAAATCTTTTAAACCCTTGTCAAGACAAGGTAGAATATTTTACTCAACACTTTTTTAAAAAAATAATTTCTGAAATTCAAAAAACTACAAACCTAAATCCGCCAAAAATTTATCCTTTTCTTCATTGTTAACAACTCTATATCTCCCTTGTTTCAAATCTTCAAGTTCCACATTCATCACTCTGATCCTTTTCAAATCAACAACTCCAAATCCCAAAACTTTACACATATTTCGAATTTGACGATTTTTTCCTTCAATTAATATAATTGAAAAAGTAAAATCATCAATTTTTTTGAATTTACATTTTTTTGTTTTATAACCACCGCCAATTTGCACACCCCTAGTCATTTCATTCTCAAAATTTTCATCAATAAATTTATTAACCTTCACAATATATTCCTTATCATGAAAATAAATTGGATTAAGTAATTTATCAGTTACACGACCATCATTTGTCAAAAGTATTAATCCTCGTGAATCTTTGTCTAACCTCCCCAACGGATAAACATCAGAGTCTAATTTTATTATATCAGAAATTGATGTTTCACCTTCTTGCCCAGTATGAGTCACAATTCCTTTAGGTTTATTGTATGCCAAATAAACAAGCTTTTTCAAATTGCCATCCACTACAACCTCATCAGATTCCAAAACCATTTCTCCCAATTCCGCCACTTTACTATTTATATTTATCTTACCAGCTTTTATCAACTCATCAGCTTCCCGCCTACTACAAATTTTTTTCTCCGCTAAATATTTATTTATTCTGATTGGATATATCATTAAGGTTTATTTATTAGATTAATATACTTATCATAGCAGTTACATGTGAATAATCAATACTAAACTATATTTAAAACAAAAATTGAAAATCAAAGTCTTTATTGATAAATACAGGGAAGCAATATATAAATATTGAGAATCTAATTAGACTAATTTGCACAAAACTAATAGACATAAAAATTTGTCAGAAATTCAAAAAAGTATTATAATAAAAGCGTTATCTATATAAAAAATAAAAAATGAATAAAAAAGTTAAACAAATAAAAATTGACATACGAGAGGTTGTTTTTTCAAATGAAGAAGGGAAGTCATTTTGCGATATTTTTATCTATGAGCCAGAAAATATCGACGAACAATCGCTTGGGAGCTTATATATATTAGGAGAAGTTGTTAATTTCCCTAGTAATTCATCTTATCTTATAAATCTTTTAGCATCAATTGCCAAAAAAGAATTTTATTCAGATTCAAAAAAATCAACGACAGAAAGTCTGGAAGCTAGCTTGCACAAAGTTAATTCAACGCTTTCTGATATGGCCGAACAAGGAAACATTGACTGGATTGGAAATTTAAATATGATTTTTTGCGCATATAAAAACGAAGAACTTCACCTTTCTCAAGCTGGAGAAATCAAGACTATACTGATAAGAGACAAGCAAATAACCGATATCGGAAAAAATGTTATATCTGAAACAAATTCTCATCCGATTAGAACATTTGCCAATATTGCTAGCGGAGAACTGGAAATTGGTGACTTAGTTCTGTTTGCAACACCAGAACTTTTTAATGTATTTTCAACAGAAAAATTAAAACAGCTATCATCTTCGCTAGACACCGAAGAACTTGCAGAAGCCGTACAAAATGCAATCGAAAAGGAAAAGGATATCAACACAATGGGACTATTTATCATGAAAGTTGAGGAAGAAAAAGAAGAAGAATTCACTCATATCGAAATCAAATCACAGGTTATAATAGAAAAAGAAGAAATTGTTCCGATACATCAAGAAGAAGAAGAAAAAAAAGAAGAAGAAAATATTTTTTCAATAGAAAAACCAGAAAGTGAGAAAGGACTTGTCAATGAAAAAAGAATAAGCCTTGAAGATATTATAAAAGAATATGAAGCAGATAATGAAAATGAATTCGAAAACATAGAAAATCCAAAATCAGTGGAAACAATTATTGAGGAAAGGGAACAGGTTGAATTTTTAGAAAAAAACAATTTTGATAAAAAACCAGATTCCGAAGAAACAGATAAGTTCTTACAAGCATTAGACGAAGAGAGTAATGTTAGCTTGCTTGATAATCTTTCAAACAAGTTAAAAGGTATCATGAATAAAGAAAGCTTGGTAAGTCTTATAAATTTAGTTAAAAATTTTCTATCTAGTATACAAAAAATATTAAGAAAAGATAATTTCAATCAAGACTCATCTCAAAAAATTTCCTTTTCATCAGAAAGAAAAAAAATTATTTTAGCCAGCTTTATTTTAATTCTTATTATATTAACAGGAGGACTATTATTAGAAAATAAGAAAAAATTAGATGAAGAAAATTATCAAAATTATCAAAACTTGATTATCAAGGCTGAAGAAAAAATAAGCCAAGCAGAGATTAAATCGATAAACAGTCCCTCTGATGCTAGAGGATACTTGTTAGAAGCGAGAGGAATTATTAGAGAAAAAGACCGTTCTCTTACTGGAAAAAATTATCAAGATTTAAATAACAAATCAAGCGACTTAATTAACAAAATACAAAATCAACTTGATATACTTGATTTTGTAGAAAAAATAGAAAACCCTAGAATCGTGATTGACTTAAATCAATTTGAAAATACCAAAAACGCAACTAAAATATTTGAAAGCGGTAATAAATATTTTGTTCTCGGTCAAGACAATATAACATTTTCTGAAATAAATATTGCTGAAAAAAATGTGAAAAATTTTGATATTGGAAACATTGAGAAAATCAAAAATCTTGACATTTCTTCGTTCATGAAAAAAACCGACGAGATTATTTTTCTAAAAAATGAAAATAAGTTAGAAATTTTAAATTCAAGCAGAAAAACAATAACTAGCGAAAGTATAAATTTTGTTGACAACGCTTTTGCAACCAAAGAAATCGCTTCTTATAGTAACTATCTGTATCTTCTAAGTCCAGAATCAAATCAAATTTACAAATACAAGAGACTTACGAATGGTTTTGATGATGGAGTAAAGTGGCTTACGGAAGAAATGGATATTAAAAATTCTGTTTCAATTGCAATTGATGGATCAATTTATTTGTTAAATTCTGATGGATTAATTAACAAATTTAGAACAGGAAATCAAGAATTATTTGCAATTGAAATTCCAAGCAACCCGATCCCCTCCACTGCCAGAATATACACAAACTCAAACCTAAAATATCTCTATGTCACTGATTCAGAAAATAAAAGAGTTGCTTTATTCGATAAAACAACTGGCATCTTAGTCAAACAATATACAAGTGAAAAGTTCAATGATATAAAAAATATTGTTATTGACAGCGAAGAAGAGAAAATTTATATTCTAAACGGAAGTGAGATATTTGAAATTGAAATTAAGATATAAAGTGTTAGATTCTCTAGCGTTGTATATACTTTCATAATTATCCTTGTTATCAATTGTCATCCTTAGCTTGACTGTGGATCCAGAATAGACTGGAGAAATTATACTTTTGGTTTAATAAAGCTAAAAGAAATTAATTCTAGATTCCCGCCTCCGCGGGAATGACAAATAAGTCTAACGCGATTTATATTGTTGTTTTCAAAAAGTATATACAACGCTATGAAATTTTACATATAAAGTTATAAAAATGAAGCCACAAATTAAAGCAATCTACTTATCCGTAAAGAATATGAAAAGAGCAGTAGAATTCTACGAGGAAATTTTTGACATCAAGGTGTCATTGTTCGATAAAAGAATGAGCTCTTTCAATTTTGAAAATATTTCTTTACTTTTGTTTGATCCAGAAATTGACGGTGAAAAATGTTTAATTGGAAATAACATTGTACCAAATATTGAAGTTGATGATATAAATAAAATGTTTCAATTTATCAAAACTAAAAAATGTGAGGTTGTTATGCCTCTTAAAAAAATTAACGAATATTTAATTTTTCAAGCGAAAGATACTGAAAATAATATTATAGAATTTTATCAAGTAAAAAATTGATTTCTTGAAATTTTGAAATACAAATACATAATAATAAAAAAATAGAGGGATTGAATCCTCTATTTTTTATTTATAATTCTGAAAAACTTATTTCAAATTTACAGTTGCACCAGCATCTTCCAATTGTTTTTTCAAAGCTTCAGCTTCGTCTTTCGGAGCTTTTTCTTTGATAACTCCAGGAGCTGCGTCAACTATATCTTTCGCATCTTTCAATCCTTTTCCCGTAACTTCTCTTACAATTTTAATAATAGCGATTTTTGCATCACCAGGAGCAACAAGTTCAACATCAAATTCTGATTTTTCTTCTACTTCTTCACCTGCGGCTGCACCAGCCTGTGGCATTGCCATCATTGCTGCAGGAGCTGCTGCTGAAACACCAAATTTTTCCTCAAGAACTGTTACCAGTTCTGAAAGATCAAGAACTGTTAATTCTTCAATTTGTTTTACCAAATCTTTGAACTTAGCAGGTACTTCAACCTCTTTTTTTTCTTCAGTTACTTCTGCGTCTGCAATAGTTGTTTTTTCGTCTGACATAATGTTTTCCTTTCTTTTAAAATTTAATTAAATTATTTATCTAAATTATTCCTTTTTATCATCACCTATCGCTTTTACAACATTAACGAGTCCTCGCAAGTTTCCACTTAGAACATTTACAAATCCTGAGACTGGAGCCTTAATCGTTCCAACCAATTGTGCTCTGAGCTGATCTTTACCAGGTAGTACTGCCAAAGCTTTTATTTCTTTCGCATCAAGATATTTATTCGAAATGTAACCTCCAGAAAGAATCAACTTCTTATTAGTCTTTGCAAATTCATTCGCAATTCTTGCTGGTGCAATTTCATCATCATATCCAATAGCTGCGCCAATCGGACCTTCAAGTTTTATATCATCAACCCCTTCAATGTTAACTTCCTTCAAACTCCTTCTTA
>JAGLJF010000056.1 GCA_023142595.1 Minisyncoccota bacterium
CTTTTTTTATAAATTCCGGAACTACAATCCAAGGTAAATGCATTTGTTCAAATCCCGTTAAAGCTTCTGAATTTTTTGCATGTTGTAATTTCATTTTCTTGTTTTTAATGATTTATTCACTTCACTTAAAACAACGTATTCTCTATAAACATTATGCTCCTTTTTTTTAATTTTGACAAATTATTTGCTATCAAAAATCAAACCGTCATCCTTATAGATGCTACTTAATTTACTAACAAAAATTTTGTCATTCTCACAAATATGGTAAAATTTTCTGAAATAACTGGATTTTGTCATCACTAAACTTCATCGCCTCAACTCATTTTTTCACAACAAAAAAACCGCCATCAATTGCGTTTTCTGTTGGAAAAATTTATAGAGAGAGTAAGAAAAAATATGAATTATTTCTTACTCTTTTTCACTCTCTCTTCTCTTTTATGGAAGAATATCACAAAACCCTTCTGGAGCGTTATCTATTTCCGCTTGCAATGTCCTTTCATATCCACCTTGATCTAAGACTGTAGATTCTGTGAGTAACGAACCGCCAAAAACCAGTGGATCTCCTTCTAGGTCTTCAGGATATTCGTCATCTAATAAAGCAACTTCAGTACTAACATCTTTTGCAAGATCTTGCTTAAAAAATTCTTCTTCTAATGTCATTTTATCCCTCTCATTTTTCCACATTAATATGGAAATTATTAGAATCATCCTATCACAAAAACAAACTCTTGTCAATATCCACTTTTTTCTGTAAAATAACAATAAATATACAACTATTATATACAGTTAATATTCGACAATTTAACAATTTAACAATTTAATTCTATGTCAAAATCAAAATGGAACGTTTCTCCTTATAAAGGAAAACCAGATCCAATGAAAGTAGCCAACCGAGTAATGTTTATTTTTGTTCTGATTCTTTTTATTGGATTTATTAAAGCTGGACTGCGAGAAGGATGGTTTGATCCTACAATAGAATTTATAATGTCATAAATTGAATTGTTTATAAGAATCTATAAATCTCGCTCGAGATGACGTTCAAATAGTATTTAACAATTCAAAACATATAAATAACAAAAACAGCAATATTTCTATTGCTGTTTTTTAATCTCGTCTATTTATTTTTTATCATCATCTTTCTTCTCATCTTTCGTTTCGTCATCTTTCTTCACTTCTTCATATTCCCCTTCAACAGGACCCTTGTCTTCTTTACCGTTCTCTTTGTCTTTCTCTTCAGCCTCTGCTTGTGCAGCTTGTTCTTGATACATTGCTGTTCCAATTTTTTGAGCCTCAACAGAAAGTTCTTCAGATGCTTTCTTAATCGCTTCAACATCATCGCCATCTTTCACCTTTTTCAAGGCCTCAACCTTTTCCTCAATTGACTTCCTGTCATCTTCCTTAATTTTATCTCCAGAATCTTTCAAAAGTTTTTCAGTAGAATAGATCAAAGTATCTGCATTGTTCTTCACTTCAATTTGTTCTTTCTTCTTTTGGTCTTCTTCAGCATGAGCTTCAGCATCTTTTGTCATTTTTTCAATTTCTTCATCTGAAAGTCCAGAAGATGCTTCAATTCGAATTGACTGTTCTTTATTTGTTGCTTTGTCTTTTGCTTTCACGTGTAAAATTCCATTTGCATCAATATCAAAGGCAACTTCAACCTGCGGAACACCTCTTGGTGATGGTGGAATTCCATCAAGCATAAATCTTCCCAGAGACTTATTATCAACTGACATTTGTCTTTCGCCTTGCAAAACGTTAATTTCAACTGATGGCTGATTATCAGCTGCAGTTGAAAAAATTTGAGTTTTTGAAGTCGGAACAGTTGTATTTTTCTCAATCAATTTTGTTGAAATTCCGCCCATAGTTTCAATTCCTAAAGAAAGTGGGATCACATCAAGCAAAAGCACATCTTTAACGTCTCCTGCTAAAACTCCACCTTGAATTGCAGCTCCAGTTGCCACAACTTCGTCTGGATTAATTCCTTTATGTGGTTCTTTTCCAAAAAACTTTTTAACAGCTTCTTGAACTGCTGGCATTCTTGTCATTCCACCAACCAAAATCACTTCATTAATATCACCAGTAGCAAATTTTGCATCCTCAAGCGCTTTCTTACATGGTACGAGAGTTCCTTGAACCAAATCATCAACAAGCTCTTCAAGTTTTGCTCGAGTAAGCTTTATGTTCAAATGTTTTGGACCGTCTGTACCAACTGTAATAAATGGCTGATTAACTTCTGTTTCCATTGATGAAGAAAGTTCGTGTTTTGCTTTTTCAGCAGCCTCTTTCAATCTCTGCAAAGCCATTTGATCTTTTGACAAATCAACGCCTTGATCTTTTTTGAATTCATCAATCAAAAAATCAATAATTTTCTGATCAAAATCGTCTCCTCCGAGGTGAGTATC
>JAGLJF010000057.1 GCA_023142595.1 Minisyncoccota bacterium
AGCAAAAATATCTAAAAGAGCAAAATGAATGGATTGAAAGATTTCGGTATAAACCAACCAAGGCAAGGGCAGTACAAAGTAGAATAAAATTGCTTGAGAAAATGGATAAAATCGCAGAGCCAGAAGAACATAAGAGAGGAGTCAAGATTAAGTTCAATATTTCCAAGCGACTTCCGCAAAAAGTTTTGGAAATTAAAGATCTTTTTGTGGGTGGTGAAAATTTTCCTCTGGCAGTATTTGAAGGTAGCTGGGTGATTGAAAAAGAAAACAAGATTGGCATTATCGGTCCAAACGGAGCGGGAAAATCAACTTTTCTGAAGGCTCTTTTGGACGACCGAAAAAGCAATAAAAGTGACCGTCATTACTTGAGTGGAGAGATTAAATTTAATCCAGGTGTTAAAATCGGTTATTATGCTCAGGCTCATGAAGAGCTTGATCCAGAAAAAAATATTCTCGAAGAGGTAGAGTCGAAAGTTAATCTCGGTCAAGAAAAAATCCGTACTGTTTTGGGAGCACTTCTTTTCACAGGAGAGGATGTTTTCAAAAAAGTTTCAACTTTAAGTGGAGGAGAGCGAGCCAGAGTAGCACTTGCCGAATTAATATTGAGTGAATCAAATATGCTTATTCTTGATGAACCAACAAATCATCTTGATATTCAAAGCAAGGATGCGATGAATGAAGTTTTGAAAGGTTTTGGAGGTCCGATTATCGTAGTTTCTCACGACAGGTCAGTTCTTTCCGAAGTTTGTAATATAATTTGGGAGATAAAAAATAATGAAGTTAAATCATATTTGGGAAATTATGAAGATTTTGAAGCGAGGAAAAAATAATTTTGGAAAATCATAAATTACACATAAGAGTTCTATAGTTTAGTTGCTTTTTATTTTATTTAAAAATTAATTATGAAAACTATTTAAATATGTGTTATAATATAAATATTATAGCTTAATAAAAAACAAAAAATATTTAATGGTTTTTAAATTACTATGATAATATAAAATATTCGTGTATAATAATATTATAAAATATAATATGTTAGTTAGTAATCTAGCTAATAATAAAAAAAGCGTTTAACAAATAATAAATTAATAAACAAAAATATGATCAATCTAAGTGTAATTAGCATGGCAGTATCTGCGATATTCTTATTAGTAGGTGGTTTGGCAATTTATAAATCGTGGAAGAAAAAGAATGATAATCTTTTAAAATATTTTGCAATATTTTTTCTAGGATATGGGGTAATGCACTCTTTATTGGCAGTTGGAGCATTGTTTTCTGTTTCCAACTCTTTTCTTGCAGGAATTTGTTATGTGATAGCGCATTTCTTTTTGTTTACAACTACTGCGTTTTTTCTTCGTTTACCTCTTCGAACACTTTTTCCAAAATTTGAAAAACCAGTTTTTTATGTAGTTTTAATAGGAGCTTTACTTTCTACAGCTATGATAATAAAGGAAATTCCTTTACCATTTTTTGACAATGGGATTACAAATTGGAATGTCGGAGAAAATGCAATGAAGGCTGCCATAACATTTAGTGGGATTACACTCTTGGCTTTGGTAATATTTTTCATTATTGCTGCAGTCAAGTCAACGGAAAAAATATATAAAGTGCGTTCGATAGTTTTTGCATTGGGAATCTTTGTTTTTTTAACTGGTGGACCGCTACATAATGCTGCTACAAATAATTTTCAATACCTTTTGGCTGATGTTCTAACACCAGTTGCAACTTTAATATTATTATTTGGTGTGTATTTACCTTATTTAAAAAATAAAAATAAAATTGAAGAAGCGATTGAAGTGAAAGATGAAGTTAACCATGAGGCTGAAATTAAAGTTAATTTTAGGATTTAATTAGTGCAATCATTCATAGCTTATTATAAGAGTGATTTATTAAAATAAATTATGGAGAATTATGATGTGGTAATTGTTGGTGCTGGTCCTGCAGGGTTGAGATGTGCAGAAATGTTGGCAAAGTCAAATAAAACTATTCTGTTGCTGGAAAAGAATAAAGTTATCGGTCCAAAGGTTTGTGGTGGAGGATTGCCGAATGCGGATTTAGAAAGATTTAATATTCCTGATGAACTTTTGGAGAAGAAATTTAAGGCGATGACAATTCATTCTCCTTTTTTTCAGAATGAGATTAAATCGGACGATGAATTTCTTTATACAATTAATCGGGAAAAATTTGGTCAGTGGCAATTTGAAAAGATTAATAAATCTAAAGTTGAAATTAGAGTTAAAACAAAAGTAAAAGAGGTTAACAAAGACTATATCATTTTAGATACTGAAGAGGAAATTGGCTTCAAGTATCTTATTGGGGCAGATGGGGCAAATTCAATTGTTAGAAAATATTTGGGTTTGAAAACAGAAAAATTTTGCGTGGCGATTCAATATATAATTCCGAGCAATGAGTATAAAAAACTGGAATTTTTCTTTGATTCGAAATTGTTCAATTCGTGGTATGCTTGGATTTTTCCCAGAAAAGATTTTGTTTCAATTGGATGTGGGTGCAATACCAGTATGTTGTCTGCAAAAAAACTTCGAGAGAATTTCAATTTTTGGCTGGAAAAAAATAAGATAGATATTTCAAAAGGCGAGTATCAAGCTTATACGATTAATTATGATTATCGGGGATATAAGTTTAATGATATTTTTTTGGCTGGCGAATCAGCAGGACTTGTTTCTGGATTGACTGGTGAAGGGATACACTCAGCTTTGGTTTCAGGAGAAGAAGTTGTTAAGTCTATATTAGATAAAAACTATCATTCTAAAAAGATTGATAAAATTGTCAAAGTTGGAGACAGACATATAAAGATTTTAAACTTTTTAGATAGACTCGGAATTTTCAGAAATTTGGCGCTTGGACTTATTTCCATTCCGCTGAAAAGTGAAAAATTACAGGAAATCATCAATAAAAAACTTTTTCATTGATTACAAAGTTTGTTATCGTAAAATTATAACTTTCAAACAAGCTAATTTTAGATTAGTTTGTTTTTGTTTTGTCTGTGATATAATGTAATTAGAATAATCTATAATTTATGGCTCAACAAGTTTATAAAATTCCACTGGCAGATCGAATGCGACCAAGGACACTTGGAGATTTTGTGGGGCAGGAAAAACTTTTGGGCGAGGGGAAGATTCTCAGAAAAGCGATTGAAAGTGACGCAATCCCTTCGATGATTTTTTGGGGTCCTCCTGGATCTGGGAAAACGACGATTGCGTCGGTAATTGCCAGAGCAACAAAAGGGGAATTTATAAAATTGAGTGCTACGACAAGTGGAGTTAAAGATATTAGAGAAAAAATTAAACAAGCTGAAGAATTGAAAAAAGAAGGCAAAAAAACGATAATGTTTATTGATGAAATTCATCGTTTTAATAAATCACAGCAAGATACGCTTCTACCTTATATTGAAAATGGGACTATTATTTTAATTGGCGCTACCACAGAAAATCCTAGTTTTGAAGTGAATAACGCTGTTCTTTCTCGGTCGCGCGTTTTTATTTTGGAAAAACTTTCCACAGACGATATTTTTCTGATTTTGCAAAGCGCTTTAAAGAATAAAGAGAGAGGATTAGGAAAATCGAAAATTAAGATTAATGAAAAAGATTTGCGATTTTTGGCTGAAATGTCAGGTGGCGATGCTAGGATTGCACTTAGCGCTTTGGAATTTTCCAGTGACATTGATATCAGAATTAACAAGAAAACAATTGAAGAAGCGCTTCAAAAATCACTCGCTTATGATAAGAATGGAGAAGAGCATTATGACATTATTTCTGCTCTTCATAAATCAATGCGCGGAGGGGATGCAGATGCTTCGCTGTATTGGCTTGCTAGAATGCTTGAAGGTGGTGAAAATCCTCTTTATATCGCTCGTCGTTTGATTCGATTTGCTTCTGAAGATATTGGTATTGCCAATTCTCGCGCGCTTGATCAAGCTGTGAGTTCCTATCAAGCTTGTCATTTCATCGGTATGCCAGAATGTAATATAAATCTTGCGCAAGCTGTTGTTTATATGGCAAAAAGTAAGAAAAGTAATGAACTTTATAAAGCTTATGGAGAAGCAGTGAAAGATATAAAAAAGTTTGGGAATTTGCCAGTCCCGCTTCACATCAGAAACGCTCCCACAAAATTAATGAAAGATTTGGACTATGGAAAGAACTATAAATATTCGCCAGATTTTAAGTATCAAGAAAAGCAAAAATATATGCCAGATAAATTAGAAGGTAAAAAATATTTTGATTTTTAGCTATGATTGTATCAATTTCTAGTTTTATAAAGTTTTGAGAAATAGTTTGATTGTGTTATTATATATTGTGTAAATTGTTAATTTAAATATATGAAATGTCCAAAATGTAAACTTGAGGATTTAAAAGAAGTTGAAATTAATGGAGTTAAAATTGATAGATGTGAATATTGTGGGGGGCTTTGGTTTGATAAAGATGAACTAAAAATTACTCGTGATAAGCGTGACAAGGATTTGAGTTGGCTTGATTTTGATTTGTGGGAAGACGAGAGCAAATTGATGGCTAATGGAAAATCAGTCGATTGTCCAAGAGACGGAAAACCTCTTTTCAAAATTAAATATGGTAATACAGATGTGATGGTTGATATTTGTCTTGATTGTCATGGAGTTTGGCTTGATAGGAATGAGCTTGATAAGATTATTGCAGAATTGAAACAAAAAATTAATTCTGAAACTATCCCAGAATATATAAGTGATCTTGGAAAGGAAATTGCCGAACTTATATCTCACCCTAGTAAAGCTGATGTCGAGCTCAGACATATTATGATTGTAATGAAAATGCTTGAATATAGGTTTCTTGCTCAGCATCCAAAAATTGCCGAATTGATTTCAGTTTTGCCAGACTAGAATTATGTCGAGATGATATTTATTTTTATTAACAATTTTTTAGTAAAAACAAGGTTTTGCCTTGTTTTTGTTGTATCGTGAATTATAACTGTGTTTTCTACTAAAATTTTCCCACTTTTATTGAGGAATTTTTTTGATTCAATTTTCTTAATGTTTTAATTACATAAGGTTTTACACGATATTGCATAGACTTGCTTGTTTTCGTGAATAGAACAAGAAGTTTATTATTTCCCAGAATTGATGAAATTTGATAGAATCAAGCTAAGACTATATAAATATTAAGTTAAATATTATGCAAGAAACAATTATTGACCTTATTCAACAAAATATCGCAGATATTACTTGGATTCTTATTTTGTTTTTTTTAGGTAAAACGATTTTGAAATTAATCGTCAGGAGGTTGGAAAAAGTGGTTGATGATGGCGACAAGGACCATATTTCTCAAAAAGAAAAAAGGATAGAAACCTTGGGACATGTCATCATTTCAATTGGAAATATCATCATTTATACAACTATTTTGTTTGTAATTTTGAATATGTTTGGTGTTGATACGAGACCAATTTTGGCAGGAGCTGGTGTCATTGGACTGGCAATCGGTTTTGGAGCTCAAACTTTGGTCAAGGATTTTGTTTCTGGACTTTTCATTTTGGTTGAAAATCAATATGGCATTGGTGATAACGTAAAAATTGGAACCTTTGAAGGAGATGTTCTCAGAATCACAATGCGTTCAACGGTATTGAAAGACAAGGAAGGGAAAGTATATTATATTTCCAATGGATCGATAAAAGATGTAATCAATATGTCTCAGTAAAATTTTATAAGTTTTTAAATATGAAAAAAGAATTTGCTACAAAAAGAGATAAATATAAAAGTTCAAGAGGTGGTTATTCTCGTTTATTAAATTTACACTGTTTTCAGTGTAATAATGTGGTTATTATATATCAAAAAGATGGTCCAGGAAATTTGCGTCGTTTATATATGGATAGAATTATGGCACCTGAAAAATTGGTTGGTTTGCAAAATGAAAATATCAAAGATATATCAGCTTTGAAATGTAATGAATGTGGATTTGTAATTGGTTCACCTTATATTTATAAGTCAGAAAAAAGAAAAGCTTTTAGAGTTTTTCAAGATGCTATTATAAAGAGTGTTAAAAAAAGAAAAAATTACAAGTAGAATTATACTTATGAAAATTAAATAATTTAATTAAATAAGATAAATATATGAAATCATTAAAGGGGACTCAAACGGAGAAAAATTTATTAAAGTCATTCGCTGGTGAATCTCAAGCAAGAATGAGATATGATTATTTTGCAAGTGTTGCAAAAAAAGAAGGCTTAGTTCAAATGTCAGCAATTTTTTTAGAAACTGCTTTGAATGAAAAAGAACATGCCAAGAGATTTTTCAAATTTCTGGGTGGTGGGGCAGTAGAAATCACTGCTTCATATCCTGCTGGAAAAATTGGCACGACGCTAGAAAATTTGGAAGCATCAGCAAATGGCGAAAATGAAGAATGGACAGAACTTTATCCAGAATTTGCTAAAGTGGCAGAAGAAGAAGGATTTTTAGAGATCGCAACTGCTTACAAGATGATTGCTACCGTGGAAAAAGCGCATGAAGAAAGATATCGAAAATTATATAAAAATTTGGAAGAGGGAAAAGTCTTTGAAAGAGAAGGAAATGTAATTTGGAAATGTTTGAATTGTGGGTACTTACATGAAGGACCAAAAGCCTTGAAAGAATGTCCCTCTTGCCTTCATCCACAGGCCTATTTTGCGATTAAGGAAGAAAATTATTAAGAAGACATTATTTACCAATTAAGACAAAAAAATGGAAAAAGTAATTTGTGTTTTTGGAGATAGCGTCCTTTGGGGATGGGGATTGCCGTTTCGTGTTGGTTGGGTAAATCTTTTTCGAAATTATATTGAAGATAAAAGTAATTACGCAATGAATCTTTATGATCTTGGAATTGATGCTGAAACGACCGATGGCGTTTTAGAACGTTTTGATGCTGAAGCAGTTGCAAGAAAACCTGATATGATTATCTTCGCAATAGGGATTAATGATTCTACATACAGAAAGACAAAGGATTATCCAATTACCACGGTAGTTGCTTTTGAAAAAAATATTTATTCTCTCATTAAGAAAGCTAGAAAATTTACCAAGGAAATTGTTTTTGTGGGATTGTGTTTGGGAGATGAACGATTAATGATGCCTTTGCCAGCAAGTAAGACAGGAAAGTGCTTTACTAGGGAAAATTTAATAATTTATAACGATATTATCAGAAAATGTTGTTTTAATGAAAATGTTTTGTTTATTGATGTTATAGACAAAGTAAAAGATGGTGATTTTTGCGAAGGACTTCATCCGAGCATAAGTGGTCATAAAAAAATATTTCAAGAAGTAAAAAAGAAAATTAATCTTTGGAAAGAGGATATTCATTCAAAAATTATTATTGTTGATAAAAAGGATAAAGTAATCGGATTGAAAGATAGGGAAAATTTGAAAAACGAAGATATTTATCGAGTTTCAGGATTATGGATTGAAAACAGCAAAGGAGAAGTTTTGTTGGCTCGTAGAGCTCCATCTAAATCTCGTGATCCAAATAAGTGGGGTCCAGCTGTTGCTGGTACGCTTGAAGAGGGAGAAACTTATGATTCAAACATAATCAAAGAAACAGAAGAAGAAATTGGATTGAAAAATGTAAAATTTAAAAAAGAATCAAAGTCAAAAATAAAATTAGTTGGAAGGCTTCGATATTTCTTACAGTGGTATACGATTAAAATTGATCAACCTCTTGAAAAATTCAAGATTCAAGAAAGTGAAGTGGCGGAAATCAGATGGTTTTCCAAGGAAGAAATTAGGAAAAAATTAAAAGAAAATCATGATGAATTTATAAATTCAGTAAAGCAGTGGATTGGATTATTTTTATAGGATAATATTTTTAAAATATATAAATAAGAATTTTAAAGGAATTATAATCGAAGAAAGTCTTGCGAATATTGATATTTTGAAAGGAGTTAATATTACTGAAAATCAAGCTGAAGAATTTGCAAATCAACTAAGCAAATCTTTGGATCAAGAACATGTTTGGTATGCTGATTTTAAAAATGAAATTTTTCATTATATAATTTTTCGAGACAAAGTTTTTAAGGTTGATAGAACGAAAAAATCTCAGTATGATGAAGTTGCAAAATATGGTATATCTCTCGGAATTCCAGCCCAGCAGCTTGATTACTCGTCACAGGTTAAATAGTAAATAAGTAGGTCAAATAATAAAATACATAATCTAAATTTATGATATATTTAATTGGTGGTCCGCCAAAATGTGGAAAGACAACGTTGGCTAAAGAATTATCAAAATCATTTGAAATTCCTTGGGCCTCAACTGATGCATTGGAAAATGTTATTAAGCCATATATGAGCGAGTTGGATATTTCAAAACAATTTCCTGTCAGTTATCAGCGCTGCAAGGACAATGATGAAAAATATACAAAATATTCGTCAAATGAAATCATTGAAGCTTATAGACAACAAGCAAGAACTGTTTATCGGGCGATAGACATGTTTGCGATTTGCGAAATTACCGATGGCAATAATTTTATTATCGAGGGTTATCACATTGAACCAGAACTTGTTGATGAATTAAATGAAAAATATCCGAACAAGGTTAAGAGTATTTTTTTGGTCAAACTTGACCGAGAAAAGTTTATTTTTGACATTAGAGAAAGCACAACCCCAAACGATTGGATAGTTGCCAGAACAAAGAAAGAAGAGACTTATCAAAAAATTGCAGATATGATTTGTGAATATGGACATATTATTGAAAAAGAATCAAAGAAATATAGTTTTAATGTCATAAAAATGGATAATAATTTTAGTAAAAAAATATATTTAGCAATTAATTATTTGATTCCAGATTGACGAGAATAAGTTTATTCAGATGGTTTTAGCTTAATTAATACCTCAAATTACGAAGTATAAAATTATTGTTCAAGAGAAGTGAAACGAAATCAAGAACTATACGCATAAGATGAACTTTTCGACTGCACTGCTGCTTCGCTTAAAGAATAAATTTTTTTTATAATTTAAAATAAATAAATTTATGAAACAACTTCTGAAAAAATATTTTGGCTATGATGAATTTCGTCCTTTGCAGGAGGAAATTATTGAGTATGTTCTTTCGGGAAAGGATTGTTTTGTTTTGATGCCGACTGGTGGCGGAAAGTCTTTGTGCTATCAGTTGCCAGCTTTGAAGCTTAATGGGTTAACTCTGGTTGTCTCTCCGCTAATTGCTTTGATGAAAGATCAGGTTGATGCTTTGAAA
Source organism: Minisyncoccota bacterium (assembly GCA_023142595.1). Taxonomy (GTDB): domain Bacteria; phylum Patescibacteriota; class Minisyncoccia; order JAHIHE01; family JAGLIN01; genus JAGLLA01. Next base: position 9,198 of record JAGLJF010000057.1, read on the forward strand.
ACGAATGGTATTTCCGCTGAATATATCAACTCCTCTCTTTCGCCTGTGCAAATTCAAAAAATTCAAGATGACATTGTTGCGGGAAAAATAAAAATTTTATATATCGCTCCTGAAAGATTGGGTTCAACTGGTTTTAAAAAATTTCTAATGGCGGTAAATGTGAAATTAATTGCTATTGACGAGGCGCATTGCATTTCACAGTGGGGGCATGATTTTCGTCCAGATTATCGCAGTTTGAAACTTTTCAAAAGTGAATTTTCAAAAGTGCCGATTATTGCGCTTACTGCGACTGCAACTCCAAAAGTGCAGGAGGACATTGTCAAACAACTTTCTTTGGATGATCCTAAATCTTTCATATCGAGTTTCAATAGAGAAAATCTGGCGATGATTGTGACTAGGAAAAAAAGAGCTTTTGAAAAACTATTAGGGCTTCTTCAAAAACATAAAAATTCTTCAGCTATTATTTATTGTTTTTCCAGAAAAGACACGGAAAAAATAGCCATGAATTTACAGGCAGAGGGTTTTAATGCTTTGCCATATCATGCGGGACTTAATAGTGAAACGCGCAAGAAGAATCAAGAACTGTTTATCAAAGATGAAGTGTCAATTATCGTTGCCACAATTGCTTTTGGAATGGGAATCGATAAGCCAGATGTTCGTCTCGTGGTCCATTATACATTTCCAAAAACCATCGAGGGATATTATCAAGAGATTGGTAGAGCAGGAAGAGATGGATTGCCGAGTGATTGTGTCCTATTTTATTCTTATGGAGATGTTAGAAAACACGAGTTTTTCATTGATCAAATGGAGGATGAAGTTGAACGGGAAAAATCAAGGGAAAAGTTAAGCCAGATCATTGAGTATTGCGAAACGGTGAATTGTCGGAGAAAACATGTGCTAAAATATTTTGGTGAAGAATATTCTTTTCCTCTTGTGAGTAAAGACGAAGAGCAAAAAGGGTGTGAATCTTGTGACATTTGTTTGAATCCAAATTCAATGTTTGATGCTACGGAAATTTCTCAAAAAATCATTTCTTGTGTGATTCGTACTGGAAGTCGATTTGGTAGAAATTATATTGCCGATGTTCTTTTAGGAAAGGATTTACAGCAGATAGTTGATAATCAACACAATAATCTTTCTGTTTTCGGGATTGTAAGCGATTTCAATAAAGACGAAATAAATCATATTATGAAATCCTTGATTGCATATGGATTTTTGCAGACTAGCTCTGGAAAATATCCAACCGTTTCAGTAACGGAGAAAGGAATTTTATTTTTAAAGCAAAAAGAAGCACTAGAATTGCCGAAAATGCGTGAGGATTTAGAAGATCAGGAAGGAAGCGTTTTAAGGGGGAAAATGCAATATGATCTTAAGCTATTTGAGAAATTGAGAATCATGAGAAAACAAATTGCTGATCAAAATAGTGTGCCTCCATTTATGATTTTTTCTGATGTTTCTTTGCAAGAAATGTCGCGTTATTTTCCTGTTGATAAAAATTCTTTTGCTAAAATTGAAGGCGTGGGAATCAAAAAACTGGAAAGTTTTTCAAAAGAGTTTTTGTTTGTGATAAGCAGTCATATTCAAGAGAATAATTTACAATCAACTGAAATTCCAAATCGTGGTCAAATTCATAATATTGGCAGAAGAATCGGTTCGGCGTCTCCCGAAAGATATATCAAAACAAAAGAGATGCTTTGTAAAAAACTTTCGATTTTGGAAATTGCCGATAAACAAGGATTTAAATATGGAACAATCGTAGCACATATTGAAAAAATAATTTCAAATGGTGAAGACGTCGATATTGATTATTTAAAACCATCACAGGAAAGATTAAGAAAAATCAAAATAGCGTTTGAAAAATGCGGTGATGAAAAACTGAAGCCAGTTTTCGAATATCTTAAAAGAGAATATTCTTATGATGAGATTAGACTAGGGAAATTGTTTTATAAATAAAATTAAGCGCAGGAATCTCAATATTTATTTTCTACGGTGCTTTAGTACACGGTCTGTGAAGTTTTAACCCCATGGAATTAAAGATAATTTGTGAGGTTAAAACTTCACAGACCCTCAGCTAAAGCTGGGTAGAATATTGTTTGTGCTTTGCGTTCGAATCGACAAATCTAATCTATTTTATAAATAAATTAAAAATATGAATACAAACGTAATTTCAAAGGTTCCTAAAAATATTTCAAATGATATTGAATATCAAGAAGGAGCGATAATAAGTAAAGTTATTTTAAAAAGTAGTGGACTGAATATAACCCTGTTTGCTGTTTCAAAAGGACAAGAATTTTCCAAACATACCACCACTTCGAAAGCCATTGTTCATATTGTTGAGGGAACAGGGGAATTTATGCTTGCTGAAAAATGGCATGATTTTCAAGAAAATGATTATTTTTTTATGGAAGAAAATTTAGTGCATGCAATCAAAGCCAAAAGTGATTTCAAGTTTTTATTATATCTTTTCTAGTAAAGATTTTACTTCTGTATGAAAAAGTATTATTTAGATAATATAAGTTAGAGCTTAATTCAATGAAGATTATGAAATAAATTCAGAATGACAAAAACTGCGTTTTTAGAGATTCCTATGTAATAAAACAATGGATCATATTAAAATTATTAATAAATATAACCTCAAAAAATAATGAAAAGAAAAATAATAAAGATCGATGAAGAAAAATGTAATGGTTGTGGAAAATGCGTTGGGATATGTGCAGAAGCGGCACTGGAAATTATTGATGGCAAAGCCAAAGTTGTTAATGATTTTTTGTGTGACGGGATGGGGGCATGTTTGGATGTTTGTCCTGTTGGAGCACTTGAAATTATTGAAAAAGATGTGGATCAATATGATTCGAAGAAGGCATATAGCAGAGTTAAGGATTTGAGAGGAGAGAAAGCTGCAGAAAATGTACACGGCTTCAAAAAAGAACCAACTGCTTGTTCTGTGAGAAAATCTTGTCCAGGATCAATGTCTAAAAACATTTTTCATAACAAAGGTAATACATCGTCGTCTCCAGTTGATGTTCAGTCAGAACTTCATAATTGGCCATTACAACTGAGGTTGATGAATCCTGATGCTCCATATCTAGATAATGCAGATCTGATTATTTCTGCAGATTGTGTTTCGTTTGCCTATCCTAATTTCCATTTGAAATTTTTGAAAGGAAAGATTTTAACTATTTTATGTCCGAAACTGGATGATGTTAGAGAAGATTATATTGAAAAGCTTGCTTATATTTTTGAGAATAAAAATATAAAATCTATTACGATTGTACATATGGAAGTGCCATGTTGTTCGGGAATTGAATATATGGTTACAGAAGCAATTAAAAAATCACAAAAAGATATAGACATTAAAAAATATTGTATTTCTTTGAGTGGCGACATCATAGAATAGTCTCTAGTAATGTATAAGTCAAAACATCTTATCTAAATTCACAATAACTTATTTGCTTGCGATGGGGAGTTTTTGTTCCCTTTCTATGATAATGAGTTTTATGCCTTTTTCTAGTGCAATATATATTTCCCGTTTACCAAGAAAAGTTTTATAAGAAATATTATAGCTAATAAGTCAAATAATCAAAATCCGACCTCGAATTTTAGAGGTCGGATTTCGATTTTAGTGATGTAATTGTTTTTATTGTGAATAATGAAAAGAGATGATAATATAGCAATATAAGATAAAATTCAATCTATGAAAAAAATAGTAAAAAAAATAATTATTTTGTTTTGCTTATCTATTGCGATTCTGGCTATTTTGATAGTGGCGATAAATTTTTATATTAACTCAAAAAGTAATTCTTATATTTTTCAAGAGATGAATGATTTGCCAGAAACAAAAGTTGTTCTTATTTTAGGCGCAAAGGTTTATAGTCAGGGATCTATGAGTGGAATGCTTCAGGATCGAGTTGAAACTGCGATTGATTTATATCAAAGTAATCAAGTTGAAAAAATTCTTGTAAGTGGTGATCATGGACAAGATAATTATGATGAAGTTAATGCGGTTAAAAAATATTTACTAGAAAAAGGAGTTAGCAGGTCGGATATATTTTTAGATCATGCGGGGTTTGATACATACGATAGTTTATATCGAGCAAAGGAAATTTTCCAGGTAAGATCTTTGATAATCTCAACGCAAAATTTTCATTTGCCAAGAGCCGTTTATATTGGAAGAGAGCTTGGCGTTGAAACTTATGGAATAAGCGCTGATAGACATTTATATACTAATGTTAATTATAATGAATTTCGGGAAATTTTTTCAAAAGTAAAAGCATTTTTGGATGTGAATTTGAACGCTAAGCCAAAATTTTTAGGAGAGAAAATTACAATTTCAGGTGATAGTGAAAAAAGTTGGGATAAAACAGAGAATTTTGAAAATAATGATGAAGTTGAAGATAAAGAAGGGGTGATAGAGGAGTATGTGACAGAAAAAATAATTGAAGAAAAAAATGTTTTGTTGGAAGTTCCTTTTATCTCTCAAGCACCATTTGCCAATTGGAGCGATGCCAGAAAACAAGATGGTTGTGAGGAAGTGGCTGTGATTATGGCAATGGCATGGGTTATGGGAGAAAAATTGACTCCTCAGAAAGCTGATGATAAAATCAATGAGATTTCTGCTTTTGAAGAAAGAGAGATTGGTACTTTTCATGACACAAATGCGAATGATACTGTAGAAATTATATTTAAAGGATTCTATCAATATAATAATATTGAAGTACGGCATGATATAACGAAAGAGGATATCAAGCAAGAACTTTTTAAAGGTAATCTTGTTATTGTTCCAACAGATGGACAATTGCTTAATAATCCAAATTACACACCTCCCGGGCCAACAACTCATAATTTAGTTGTTATTGGTTATGATGTTATTTCGAAAGAATTTATCACAAATGATCCAGGAACAAGAAACGGAGAAAAATATCGATATGATGAAGATGTTTTGGAAAATGCATTACTGGATTATCCGACTGGTTTTCATGAAAAGGTGGAAGAGATTAAAACCGCGATGATAATAATAAAAAAATAAATATGCAAAAAATTGAAAGAATGGAGAACTATTAAAATGTCATCTCGAAATGAGTGGAGCGATTGAGAGATCTAAAAAATATAACAAATGAGTTAAATTATGTTTATAGATTTCTCGTCACTATCGCTCCCACGAAATGACAAATTATTATATTATATTTACAAATGAAAAATTTTTGGAAAAAATTAAATAAACCGATTTTAGCATTGGCTCCGATGGCGGGTTATACAACTTCACCATTTCGGCAAATATGTAAATATCATGGCGCGGATGTTGTTTATTCAGAACTTGCTAGTGCGACAGCTTTGAATTTTGAAGGAAAAAAAACATTGAAATTTTTGGAATTTGATAAATCAGAAAGTCCTTTTATTGTTCAGCTTTTTGGAAATGATCCAAAATATTTTTGTAACGCTGCAAAATTTGTGAGTGAAAAAGTGAAACCAGCTGGGATTGATATTAATATGGGGTGTCCCGCGAAAAAAGTTTTTTCTAATGGGAGTGGAGCAGCGTTGATGAATGATGCGGAAAAAGCAAGAGAAATTGTCAAAGAAACTCTGAAAGGAACAAGTCTTCCAGTATCGATCAAAATTAGGGCAAAAGTCGGCAGTGTTACGGCTTATAAATTTATAAAAAAACTAAATGATTTACCGATTGCGGCCATTATGATTCATGGCAGAAGCTTGAAACAGGGATTTGCAGGTGAAATTAACTATGAGCAAATTCGGAAAGTCAAAAGTTTAGTTGATGTCCCAGTTTTAGCAAATGGAGGGATTAATTCGCCTGAAGATGCAAAAAAAATGTTAAGCCGAACTGGAGCCGATGGAATCGGGATTGCCAGAGGAGCGCTTACAAAACCATGGCTTTTTTCTCAGACGAAACAATTTTTGGAAAAAGGGGAATATCAAGAATTTTCACTTGAAGAAATAAAAAAGGCTGCAATCAAGCATGCCAATATGTCATATCAAAGCAAGGGTAAACATGGGATTGTTGAAATGAGAAAATATCTTCTTTGGTATTTTCGTGGATTTGAAAATGCGAAAGAAGTGAGGAAGGAGTTGGTGCAAGTTGAAAGTTTGAGGGATATTGAACGGGTTTTAAAAAACATTATTTAGCATTGAAATTATTGACGCTTATATGATTTTGTGTATAATGCACATATAGACAATTGGAGGTAAAAAGAATGGTAGAAAAAGTTTTTATTTTAGTTCCAGAGGGAACAATTGAGAGCGAAAAGAGCCTATCGTGGGAAGACAGGATAGTTATAATCGATGAAAGAATAAGGTACTCTTTTTTCGAACCGACTATTCCCAGAAATTTTCTAGGGAACAGAAAAACAATTAAATAGCACTTGCTGATAAGTACTATTGGGAGTACGGATTGTTTTTTCATAAAAAGGTTGAACTGAGTGATGTTTTAGATGCGGTTTCCTTTCGCGTGGCGTATAGAATAGTGTGCATTGTAATGCGTCAAAAACTTCTGATGAATTATTCAGATGAATATTTTATGAAAATATTCGCTGAAAAATTTGATGAAGTTAGTAGAGCATTTCATCAGGAATATGAAATCAGTTCGATGATTGATTTACAAGATTTTTTGTTGAAAGAGAGTTTTGAGGAAATAGAAGAGTGAACCATTTTTAATTGATTTTCTCTTAAAAAAACCGAATATAATTTCGGTTTATTTTTTTATTTAATTTTTATTTCCCTTTTTTATGAACTTGTTCGTATTGGCTTGAGATATCTTTGAATATAGACTAAAAGAGTATATAGAAATAAAGAAACTCCAATAATCTCAAACATTTCTTCAGCTGTAATTAGCATAAAATATATATTATCTTTTTGCCAAGAATGAGATTCCATATATTTTCCTCCAAAAGACTCAATGACAATTCCTCCAAAGACATATAAAGATCCAGAGGTTATAAATTTTAGATAAATATCACGAGGAAGTCTTTTGAGAAATTTAAGATAAGCTAAAAATAAAATAATAATGAAAATAATATATGGAATAATCCATGCAAAATATAATAAACCAGAAGTATTAAGATTTTCACGAATAGGGTTCATCCAGTCTTCATGAATAACAAAAAATTCATCAGCCGCTAAAAATATAAAAACAATTCCTAGAAAAATCCAATGAGTTACAAATTCCTTCTTTAATTTTTTGGTTCTAATTGCTATTAAAACTAACAAAAATCCGCTTGATGCAAGAAGCAAAGCGGAATATATTGAGGGAATATTTTTTTCAACATCTAAATTAAACATACCAGTATCATATCCAATATTTAAAAAAAATCTTCCTAAAATATGCGCTAAAAATAAAATTATTATTGCTAAAAACAGTCCATTTTTAACTAACTTTAAATTTATTTTTGAAATAAAACAATTAATTTGGTTCATTTGGTTTATCTTTTAATTTTCTCTTCTGTCAAAATTTCCCGTTTTTGTTTTGATTATTAAATTTTCACCTTCTTTAACAAAAAGTGGAACGTTGATTTGCATTCCAGTTTCAAGGGTAACAGTTTTTGAACCACCCTGTACGGTATCTCCTTTAACTCCTGGAGGAGCATCAATGACTTTCAAACTTACTTCGGCAGGTAATATAATGTCAATTGGTCTATCTTCAAATTTTTTGATTTTAACGATAACTTCTTCTTTAAGATAGTTTACAGAGTCTCCTAGCTGGTCTTCTGTTAAAGAAAATTGGTCATATGTTTCTTGATCCATAAAATTATATTCTTCCCCATCTTTGTACAGAAATTGTGCTCTTGTTTCTTCAAGCGTTATTTCTTCAACTGGAGCTGAGGATTGAAAGTTTTTGGTTAAAACTTTTCCAGTTAAAAGATTTTTCATATTAACAGTTGCCATAGCTTTGTTTTGTTGTTTGGCTCGAAAAGATCTGTCGATCACTTCAAATGGCTCTTCTTCGATTAAAAGTATTGAACCTTTTTTTATTTCTCGAAATGTTATTGTTGGCATTTTTTGAATTTTAAATGATTATATAATTCAAGACTATCTTATTAATATATTTTTGGCAAGGAGGGATTCAGTATTAAATCGTTGAAATTGAAGTTTGACTTCGAATTTTTGAGGTCGGATTTCGATAATTAATTTATATATAAAAAAACAGACCCGTAAAAGCCTTTTAATGATCTAGGATAGTGTTACGGAAGGAGGATTGTTGTACAACCCCGCCTCCCTTTTTATTTGTCGGAAATATTGTTGTGTCTATTCTTAGGAAACGCCCGACTCATCTCTCCAAGAGTATTGATATATTATAATAAACAAAAAAATATGTCAAGGCTTTTTTTGTAAGTTATCCACAGTCAGATTTTTATTTTTATTCTATTTTACAAATTCTATCAATCTGATATACTAATGATGCTTAAAAACATTAAAAAATAACAAAATAAAAATAAAAAACATGAATGAATCAAAACAAAATAAAATCGTGCTTTTGCGTCAAATGATTGAAAATGCTGAAAGGAATATCATTGCTGCCAAGCAGATTTTGTCTCAAATTGATGACAGTTCTGGGAAAAGAGTGGCTAGTTCTGAAGCAAGCCAGATAATTGAAGGAACTTTTGATGGAGAAAAAATGATTGGACTTGATGGTAAAAAATATCCAGTTCCTGTGAATTATGCCAGTAAGTCAAAGTTAATTGAAGGGGATTTGTTGAAATTGACAATTACCGAAGATGGTCGATTTCTTTATAAGCAAATTTCTCCAGCAGATAGAAGACAAATCATCGGAACAATTATCAAGGATTCGAATAATAAATATTATGCTCTTTCTGAAGGAAGAAAATATAATGTGCTTTTAGCATCTTTGACGTATTTTAAAGCCGAAGAAGGAAATGAAGTAACACTGGTTGTTCCAAAAGAAAAGATAAGTCAGTGGGCGGCGATTGAAGCTGTTATGGAAAGTTCAGCAAGCGGTGAATTACAAGAAGATGAGACTGTTCCAGAAGTAGTAGAAGAAAAAGAAGAAATTCAACAAGGAGATGAAGCAAATACTGGATTTATTGAAGATGAATGGACTCCCAGTATTGAAGAGATAAAAAAAGAGGCAGGTTTTAATTATCACGATACCGAGAATGATGACGACGGAATTTCAGATGATTTGTCATAGAAATATTGACTTATCAGGAGTTGTTCGTTCCATTAAAAAATATAAGCTTTTAAGCTTTATTTTTAATTTATAATTTTAAAAAATAAATTTTATTTTTATATGACTGAAGTTTTATATCGAAAATATAGACCGCTTAATTTTGATGATGTTGTTGGACAACAGCATGTCATCAAAACTATCAAGAATTCTATCAAAAACGATAAAGTTGCACATGCTTATTTGTTTTCAGGTTCCAGAGGAATTGGAAAAACTACGATTGCCAGAATACTTGCGAAAGTCATAAATTGTGAAAATCCAAAAGATTCAAATCCTTGTAATGAATGTGATATTTGTCAAAGTATCAATCAGAATAAATTTTTGGATATGGTGGAGATTGATGCAGCAACTCATACTCAGGTTGATAAGATGAGAGACATAATAGATAGAATAAATTTTACTCCTTCGTTCGGAAAATATAAAGTTTATATTATTGATGAAGTTCATATGCTTAGTAAAGGAGCATTTAATGCGCTTTTGAAAACTTTAGAAGAACCACCAAGTCACGTGGTTTTTATTTTGGCGACGACAGAAATACACAAAATTCCAGCAACAATCATTTCAAGATGCCAAAGATTTGATTTTCGAAGATTAAAAGTTGTTGAAATAACAAATTGTCTAACTGATATTGCTAAAAAAGAAGGAGTGAAAGTTTCCAAAAAGGCGTTGGATTTTATAGCTATTAATGCGAACGGTGGAATGAGAGATAGTGAAAGTTTGATGGGTCAGATTCTTTCTGTTAGTGGGGACGAGATCACGCTTGAGGATGTTCAGGAAATTCTTTCCGTAGTTGATATTTCGATCTCAATTAAAATGGTGGGTTTGATTTTGGAAAAAAAATATTCTGAGGCGATTGAATATATCGATGAAATAACGGATAGTGGATATGATATTGAACAATTTACAATCTCAATTATTGAGTTTTCCAGAAAATTATTGCTTATAAAAATTAGTTCAGATATGGAGCAGCATTTTGCATCTGAAATGACGGAAGAACAAATTACAGAGCTCAAAAAACTTTCTGAGGTTGCGACACTGTCCCAAGTTGTTCAAATTATTCGTGAATTTATTAAAGCAAAAGAGGGAATTAGATCTGCAATTATTCCTCAACTTCCGCTTGAACTAGCGGTCGCTCAAATTGCAATTGAAGATAAAGATGGAAAATCATTGACAAATAGTGATAAAAACGATTATAATAGAAAAATCGCAAAGCCAATCAAAAAAATCACAGAACAAGTTTCAAAATCAGTCAAGCAGTCTGGAGATTTTATCAAAAAAAGTATAGAAGGAGGAGAGTCTATTATCAGAGATGCAATTGTGAATAAAAATGAAGAAGCTGAAATCAAAAACACCGAACCAGTAAAGATAGAAGAAATTAAAGAAACAGAAGATAAAGTAGTAGAGAAGCAGAAGGATATAGAAAGTAATATTAGCTTAGAACTTGTTAAAGATGAATGGTGTGATATATTAGAAGATGTCAAACCGCATAATCATTCGTTGACAGCATTTTTGAAAACGTGTCAGCCAGTTGCAACTGCTGAAAATGAAATTTTGATTTCTTGTGAATATTCTTTTCACAAAGATAAATTGAATAAACTTGAAAACAAAATAATTATTGAGAATGTGATGAAGGAGATTTTTAAGACAGAAATTTTGGTGAAATTCATCGCTCACGAGGAAGCAAAGAGTATGGGTTATGATATTGACAAGAATATGCCTTCAAAAAATAAGAAGAAAAAAAGTAGTGATGATTTAGTAGATTCAGCTTTGGAAATGTTTGGTGGAGAAGTGGTCTGAATAAATTCCCCTCTTGAGAGGGGTTGGGGTGTGTAAATTATATATTCGGGGATAGTCTAATGGTAGGACACCTGGTTTTGGTCCAGGCGATCGGGGTTCGAATCCCTGTCCCCGAACAATGTTGCAGAATCGCAATTTTTAGGTGTATTTGCCAGTAGTTGATATGGCATTTTGAACCTAATGTTGGCGATTTTTTTGTCTTTAATTTCAAGGTTCCAAAGTAGAGTTTCGAGCAATTCTCTTTTTTCATATTTATCATAGCTCAGAAATTCTTTTTTGCTTGTATTAGCGGTTAAAAAGACTTTTTTTACTTGTTCTAAAGTAGCTTCATCGCTTATATTTTCACCCTTAAAGTTCTTCATTTGGCTCTTAATTACAATCTCATTGTTCTCTAATTCTTTTGATTTTGCCTCGTAGACATCTTGCACTACCATGTCGGACAGATATAACCGCCAAAGAAAGATCGGGCCAATTTATGACGCTGATTAAAAAAATGTATATTAATGATAACGGTAGTATCGAAAGTATTGAGCTAGAATGTTTGGGCGATTATATTTTTAGTTATCTTCAAAATAAAATTCCTGGATATCTGAATAATTATAAAATACCTTTGTCTAATAGAAAAAGATTCGAATCGCTTGATTTAGTCGAGGTGATAAAAAGTTTTGAAGCTGATAATTTTAGAAATGTAGTTAGCTCTTCTATGTTTGTCAGTAAATACGCAGAAGACAAACAAATTAAAGACTTATTTGAATTAACGAAAGGCGGAGATCCACAGGAAATTATTCGAATTTTATATTTATTGAAGGAGTCATCAATGGACCCTTCTGCATTAATGAGTGTCAAAACATTTACAAAAAATAACAGCGAGGCAATACTTAATGATATCACCGGTAAACCAAAAAAAGGAAAATCATACTCTAAACATTTTAGTGCAATTTGCTTTAAATAAAATATTAATTAATATAATTGTATTTGAAATTGATTCTCTTTTTTAGCATAAGTCTTTTGATTATTTCCTTGATTATTTGAGAGAAAAGAGTAGAATAAAAGTAAATAAATATCTTAATTAACAATACATACATGTCCAATACTTTTAAAATTAAGCAACAATCTAGCGCAGAAAAAGATATTTATCTTATAGAGTCTTTCCATGATACAGGATTTATTAATTATATGATTGAATCTAATTGTTCAATTATATCAGGAAGAAAAGGAACCGGAAAAACTGCTCTTGCTAAATATCTTGAAGAAAAATCACGGGATTATGATATTGATTTAGCATACAGAATACCGATAAGAGATGTTTCGCTTACTGGAAATGAAAACTTAAAGGATCATTTAAATTCCATTATATTTTTTATAATAATCAAAACAGTATTAAAATTGCTTAAAGAAAAAAGTTTTACTGATAAATCGGAAAAATACTGGGAGAATTTTTTGATTCAAAATGGATTACAAGACATAGCAGATTATAAGTCCTTTACTGAACTTAAAAAGAATATAAAAGGTGGATTTTCATTTAGTGGGAAAATCTCTACTTTTCTTTCTAGTTTTGGGGCAGGCGGGAAGATTGAACAAGAGTCTCAGCTTTCTAAGTCTTTTATATCTGATTCGCCATCTTCACTTATTGAGGCATTAAAAGAAAGTTTGCCAGAGAATAAAAATATATATATATTTATTGATGATATAAGTGATTATTTTGACGAAGGCGATATGAACAAACTGGGTAATGACCTTGTCAATCTAAGAGAATTATTATTTAATCTTCAAAACTATAATTCAAATTTTTATGATGCTGGGAAAGGCTTGAAATTTATATCTCTTATACGCAATGATTTGTTTGAGTTTATGGATGGGTCAAACAATAATAAACTATTAACTGACTCAATTAAAATTGAGTGGGATGAGAAAAGTTTTGCTAGTCTTTTGATTCGCCGTTTGCCATATTATCAAGACAAACTAGATGAAAGTCTAGAAGATCCAATAGAAGCTATTCGTAAACAATTTCCTGATGAAATATTCTCTAAAACCTTGGCAAATTTTGGAACAAATCAACATGCTACTAAATTCTATTCATATATGATTTCAGTTTCATTCAATAGGCCTAGAGATTTTTTAATGTTTTGCTATGCAATGAGAGAGCGCTTAAGTTTGAAACATGTTGCTACATTTGAAAATATTGAATCGGCAGAAATAGAATATTCAGAATATTTTACGAGTGAGCTAAAAGATGAATTGTCTTTAGTAGGTCGTTTATTAAAATATGATTTTAGTAAGAATAATATTAATGAACTAATCGAGTTGCTTAGTCAGCGGGAGAATTTTAATATATCACAGCTCAAAACAGAGCTCGGGAAATATTTGGATATCAGAACAAAAGTTGGATGGAGTAAAATTAAAAGATTTATAAGAGAATTATGGCGATATGGTATTGTTGGACTTAAAGAAAAACAAGATAAAATAATACATTTTAAATATATATCGAAAGAAAGTGTCTTGGACGAAAAAAAATTTAAAGAATATTTATTCTTTCTTCATAGAGGACTTTGGTGGTTCGCAGAGAAAAAAAAGAACAGAAACAAAGAAAAGGATTAAGGAGATTTATATATAATGTAATATTTTCAGTTTGTTTTTTTGCTTAAATCTATTAAAAAGGTTCCAACATCGTCCCAGGACCCGAACAAACAAAATATCCGCTAACTATAGCGGTTGTTTTTATAAATTGCACTTGGGAATAGAATGTAGGATGTTAGAGTTGACAGTTCTATATATTTATGTATAATATAAAGTCATGTCTAAAAAATAGGAGGTAAATATGACAACAATGTTTGAAAGTATTGAAGATGCAAAAAATACAATTGCAACAATGACTGATGTAGATTCTGATACATTTGAAGAAGTGCCTGATTTGCATGTCTATGATGTGGGAACTATGCTGTTAAGTAATCCAGACATATCTACAAAGACTAAGGAATTGATTCAAAAAAGAATTGAATGTCAAAAAGGTTTTAAATTTAAAGACAAAAATAAAAAGGAAGTCAAAATTGTAATTGGACCTTTTAGAAGTGGTTTTGACTGTTGGATTCTTGGAGAAGGTGAATCGGCCTACAGAATTTAATTTCAATGTTTGCCCAGAGATAATTTCAAAGGGCTATTTTTATACCAGAAAATAAAGTTCGAACCTTTTGGTGATTTGTGATAGAATATATATAATAAATTAAGATAAATTTATGAAATTCAAAAAAGTCTTAACAATAGGAATTAAAGAATTAAATCTAGATAAAGAATATTGGGAGATGATTGATAAACTATCAGAAGAAAGAATCTCAATTTCAGCTGACAGTGAAGAAATTAATGATCAATTAAAAGATACTGACTGTTTACTGATCAATCCATTTGTATTTGAAGTTAAAAAAGAACATATTGATCAAGCCTCTAAATTAAAATATATTAGTGTTTTGGCAACTGCTTTTGGAAAAATTGACTGTGAATATGCAACAATGAAAAACATTTCAGTTACAAATATTCCGGATTATAGTACTGAAGCGGTTGCAGAATTTGTTTTGGGAGTAATTTTAGAAAATATTAGAGATTTAGAAAGAGCAAAGAAGCAATCAAGGGAAGAGGACTATTCCGAAGATACTTTTTTTAATAGAATAAATTCCTCGT
>JAGLJF010000058.1 GCA_023142595.1 Minisyncoccota bacterium
AAAAAAGAATATGTTGCAAATCAGAAAGATTGGAAATACTCATCGGCAAAAAATAGAATTTTGAATGATAATAGTGTTATAGAATTGGATAGTTTGAATGAAGAATGATGATTTTGCATATCAGTTCCACAACCCTAACGGGACTATGGAACCGTCACATGTGTTATAGAATTGGATAGTTTAGATGTTTGACAACGGTTTGCAATCTCGGTTCCACAGCCCTTCGGGACTATGGAACCATCGCTATAAATACGAAATAATTAAAACTAATACCTCAAATAACAACCATGAAAATTAAAATCGATCATATTGCGAAAATTGAAGGACATGCTGGTTTTGTGGGTCATATTGTCAAAGGCAACGTCACAAAAGCTCAAGTTGAAATTCACGAAGGAGCACGTCTAATTGAAAGTCTGCTTGTCGGAAGAAGTTATGAAGATGTTCCAGTTATAACTTCCAGAATTTGCGGACTGTGTCCTGTTATTCACGGAATAACGAGCATTAAGGCGCTTGAAAAAGCTTTTGACATAACTCCGACCAAAGAAACTGTCATTCTCAGAGAATTGATGCTGGCAGGACAAATTATTCAAAGCCAAGTTCTTCACATTTTTTTTCTGAATGCCACTGATTATTTCAAGAATAGAGATGGACTTGATCTTGCGAGAGAAAAACCAGAATTTGTAAAAAAAGTCTTGCAACTTCGAGATTTTGGAAATAATGTTATCAAACTTATCGGAGGAAGATCTGTTCACCCACTTACACCAAAAGTCGGCGGATGGCACAAAATTCCTAACAAAAATATCATCAATCAAATTGAAATTGAAGGGAAAAAAGTTCTTCCATATAGCAAGCTTCTTGTTGATTTTATTCTAAATCTTGATATACCAGACTTCCAAAGAAAAACCGAATATATTGCACACAAACCAAAAGAGAAAAACAAATATTCATCATATTATGGAAAAATGAATTCTTCTGAAGGATGGGTTGCAGATGAAGAAAAATTTAGAGATGAAATCAAAGAACAGCAGTTTGAAGGAACTGTTATGAAACTTGCAAGACGCAATGGAAAAAGTTATGCAACAGATGCGCTAGCTAGACTTCATATTAATAGAGACAATTTGAATCCAATGGCAAAAAAAGCCTTAAAATCTACTGGACTTAAATTTCCCTTATATAACCCTTTTTACAATATGCTTGCCCAGACAATTGAAGTTATCCATTATGTCGAAGAATGTCGCGAGTTGGTAAGTAAACTTGAAAATTCTAATTTCAAAAATATCAACACGGACTTTGAAATCAAAAAAGGATTTGGTTCTGCTCTTCTTGAAGCACCAAGAGGGATACTTTATCATTCATACGATATAAATGATAAAGGCATTGTAACTCAAGCAGATGTAATGACACCGACTGCTCAGCTTTTAGTAAATTTGAACGACGACCTAAAAGAATATCTTCCTCGAATTAAAAAATATAACAAAAAAAGAAGAGAACTGGAAATCCTAAAACTTATTCACTCTTACGACCCTTGCATTTCCTGTTCAACACATTAATTATATTAATATAATCTCAATGCATGATATACACGCTGCCAATCAAATGCTTAAAACTGCATTAGAATACGCAGAAAAAAATAATTGTAAAAAAATAAACTCAATGACGATTGAACTTGGAAAAGTTGTCGAGCATGACGAATTGATATTGCCAGAAAATTTGAAATACAATATTAAACTTATTTCAAAAAACACAATCGCTGAGGATTGTGAAATTATTGTGAATTCGAAAGATAATAATGAATTAAAACTGGTTGAAATTAATGGAGAATAAATTCATACGGAATTTTTTGAGTTTTATATGAAATTCAGCCTTCAAGCTGTTTTTTTGTATTTACAACGATTTGAAACCCTGAAAGGTAAATTTCATTATTTTACAAATTCCCAAACAATTCAATTTTCTCTTCCACTTTTTTCTGAACAGCATCACGAGCGACTGACAAAACTTTTCTCGGATCAATCACCATTTGTCCGCTAGTAAAAAATTCATGAATCGCTGTTGTAAAAGCAATGCGAACTTCTGTATCAATATTCACGCTGACAATACCACATTCTTTTATCGCTCTTGTCACATCTTCAGAAGGAGTTCCTGATCCTCCATGCAAAATAAACGGAGTTGAAACTCTCTCTCGCAAAATTTTCAATAAATCTAAGTCTAAATGAGGATTACCCTCAGCTTCATACATACCGTGTATATTCCCAATTATAATCGCCACCGTATCAACCCCCGTTCTTTTGACAAACTCTTCAAGCTCATCTGGATTTGTCTTTTCCATTTTCGCCAGCGTAACCCCTTGTTCAACACTAATATCTAATTTTGGAATTTTACCCAATTCTGCCTGAACAGTCGCTCCTTTTTTATGAGCATAGTCAACAATATCTTTTGTCACTTCAATATTTTTTTCGAACTCAAGATGAGATGAATCAATCATTACTGATTCAAATCCTGCATCAATACATTTTTTGACAAATTCTGGATCTTTCCCATGATCCAAATGCATAACCAAATCAGCGCTTGATTCTTCAATTATACCCTTAATCATATTGATAAGTGACAAAAAACCAGCATATTCAACCGCCGATTCCGTAATGCCAATCAAAGCTGGCATTTTCTTTTCTTCCGCCGCTCTCGCAATCCCCTGCGCTACTTCCAAATTTGAAGCATTAAACATTCCAAAAGCACTCTTCCCTTCTTGCGCATTTTTTATTATTTCTTTAATCAATGTCATCTGATATTAGATTAATTATTAAATTATCTTATTTGTTAGATTCTCTAGTATTATATATACTCTTTAAAAAAACAATTATATAAATTGTATCAGACTTATTTGTCATTCCCGCGAAGGCGGGAATCTAGGATTAGTATCTTTTAGCTGTATTAAGTCTAAATTGTAATTTGTTTCAGTCTATTCTGGATCCCCAGTCAAGCTGAGGATGACAGTTGCTAATAAGAATAATTATAAAAGTATAAACAACACTGTGAAATCTTATATTTTATTTACCATTTTTATCAAAACAAATTCACAATCCTTACAAACTCACTAGCATTCAAAGATGCACCACCGACCAAAAGTCCATTCATTCCAGTGTTATCAGTAAAGTCTAAAGCGTTTTGACTATTTACACTTCCTCCATAAAGAATATCAAGTTTTTCAGCAGTTTTTCTGTCGTATAAATTTGAAATTATTTTTTTAATAAATAAACTCATACTCATCACTTCGTCTTGCGATGGAATTTTTCCAGTACCAATTGCCCAAATCGGTTCATAAGCAACCATCAAATTTGAGATTTGAGATTTTTTTATATTTTGCAAAGCTCTTTGTATTTGTCTTTCAATCACTTCGGTAGTTTGATCATTATTTTTTTCTTCTAGTGATTCTCCAACGCATAAAACAACTTGCAATTTATTTTTTAAAGCTGAAACAATTTTCAAATTTACCGTCTCATCAGTTTCTTTAAAATATAATCTTCTTTCAGAATGACCTATGATTGTATACTTTATATCTAAATTTTTCACCATTAAAGCAGAAATTTCTCCCGTATAAGCTCCCTTATCTTCCCAAGATATATTTTGAACTCCCAAATCAATTTGAGGGCTAGGCTTAATTTTTGCAAGATAAATTGACGGCGAACAAATTATAACTTTTCTACTGTCAGATTTTTTCATCCCCTTTTTGACAGTTTTGATTATATTTTCTGCCTCAACAAAACTAACCGGATTCATTTTCCAATTGGCAATAATTATTTTTTGTTTTTTCTTTATCATTTTGTATAAAAAAATTTAATAATATCTCACATTAAATTTAATTCAAAACATCTCATACTATAAAACAACCGCTATCTCAAAACCATACAAACTATTAATCTATTTCTCCTTTAAATATTTATAAATACTCGTAGCTGCAATTGCCCCTTCTGAAGTTGCTGTCACAATTTGACGAAGACCATTTGAACCATTTGAAATATCCCCTGCTGCGAAGATTCCTTTAATGTTTGTGGCTCCACTTTGATCGATAACAACATAACCGCTATCATCAGTTTTCATTTCAAGGCCTTTAATCAAGCTCGCAGAAGGAACAGAACCAGCTTCAATGAATAATCCATCTAGTTTAATTTTTTTACTTCCATTATATTCATTATCAATTTCTATCAATTCAACTTTTTTATCTCCTGAAACTTTTGTCACATTCGTATTATAAATAATTTCTACTTTCTCATTCTTTTCAAGTCGATCAATCATAATAGGCTCACACCTCAAAAGTTCTTTTCTATATATCAAGTAAACCTTACTAGCATGTTCAGAGAGCATCATAGCTGCCATAGCAGCTGAATTACTGCCACCGACAACAGCAACAATTTTTTCCTTAAAAAAAGCACCGTCACAAACAGCACAATAACTAACTCCCTTTCCAAGAAATTCTTCTTCTACAGGAATATTAAGCTTTCGATGCTTTGTTCCAAGGGCCATTAATATAGATTTTGCTTGATAAACCTTATCAAGATTTGTTTTAATCGTAAAAATATTTTTTTCAGAATCAGAATCTACTTCTTTAGTAATTTCTACTACATTTTCTTGAAAAATATCAGCTCCTAAATCTTTGGCGTGATCAGAAAAATTATTAACCAAATCCAACCCCTTAATTGATTTTTCTCCTGGCCAATTTTCAAGCAAATGCGCTTTTGATGTTGAACTATCAAAAATATTCCCTATAACTATATGATTAATTTTATACCTTGAAGCATAAATAGAAGCCGAAAGTCCAGCAGGTCCAGCTCCGAGAATTATCAAATCATACATAGTTTTTCTCTTATTATTTTTAATAAATTACTATTCTGTTGCTTTTATAGCTCCCACAGGACAACTATCAACAATCATTCCACAATCACAATCGCAACTTTCACAATCACCTTTTCCAATAACCTGAGATTTTCCACTATCGTCTAGCTCAAAAATATCAGGACACAAATTTACACACGCTCCACAACCGATACAAAGATCTTGATCTACTTGAACTTTATTTGACATACTTTATATATTTATCTAATTATTTTTTAATACATCATTCATTTTTTCAACTAAAACTTCTTTTGGCTGAAGTCCTGTCATCTCGTCTAAAACTGTATCACCTTTAAAAATCTTGATGGTCGGAATGCTCAAGATTTCATACTCGCCAGCAACACTCGGATTTTCATCCACATTAAGTTTTCCAACTTTCATTTTTCCTTCGAATTCCTTTGAAAGTTCATCAATGACAGGTCCCATCATCTGACACGGACCACACCACGGAGCCCAAAAATCCACTAAAACTGGAATTTGAGAATTTTTTACTTCCTCCTGAAAATTTTGATCCGTAAATTCAATATACATAAATATATTCCTTTCTATATTATTTTGTTAAATAATATAAGTTTATCAATATATACAAGCAAAAAAGTAAGTTAGTATTACTTTTGTTTATACTAACAATAAACTTATACTTCTATACTACAACAAAAAAGAAAGAAAAGCAACATCACAATAAATTACGGAATGTCCTTTTAAGTGAGCGATAGCGAGTTGAAAAATTTCGTGGGAAATTAGATATTATATTGATTTACAATTTTTTATGTAAAGTAGTTTCAAGACAGTCTATCCTAAACGAAAGTAAAATAAATCGTAAATTCCCCAAAACCACAATTTAATTTGTAATTTTGTAATTTAATACATTTAAGCATATATCAAGCAAGATGTTAAATCCACTGTGAAATCATAAAAAATCCGCAATAATTTCTTATCTTTTTTTCCAAAAACTAAATGAGGATAAAAATGACTGCAAGAGTTTTATAAGATTAACATAAAAAAAGAAGAGGTAAATTAAATTTATGAAAATCTAAATCTACCTCTTTTATTATACCTAGCTTTATCTTTACAACTTAAACACAAAGGATTATCAAGAAAATATCTTCGATCATCTTCGAGTTTACGCAATTCAAATAAAGCAACGCTTAGTATATCATCATGACCACCTTTAACTAAAGCTAATTCTACTTTTTGAGCTAATATAGCTATTCTCTCACCAATATTGCCAAGTTCCATTCTTATATCTTCTACTCTAATTGTTCTTCCTAATGGGAAATTAACAGTATCTTTTATTTGCTTCTCTAAATTATGTATAGAATTACTTAGTCTATTTATATTGATTCCTTCCATTATCTCTTACCCTCCCTATTAATATATGACTTAAATAAGCCAATTTATTTACATATCCTATAAACAAATTGTCTTATTCAAGTATTTTTCAATGTTCAACTATTTTTGTTTTTCACTATACTTTTATTTTTATTTTAACAAAAAAACCCACTCGTTCGGGGTTATCTTTCAACTTTTATAGATATTTAAAATTTCTATTATTCATCATAAACTACTGAAAGATGACCCTTGAGAATATTATATAGGCACACAAAAGAGCCCTTTGTTCTCAAAGTATGTTTAATGTCTTTCACTTGTACAATCATCTTATTGTTTTCCATATTTTTAAATATATCATTAATTTACTTGTATTATATACCTGTTCAATAAAATGTCAAAAAGTTATCCACAGTCATCAATTTATTCAAATAAATCAGTGCTTAAATATCTCTCTCCATTATCTGGTAAAATCGCTACAATGGTTTTGCCATTTTTTAATTCTTTAGCCTTTTGAAGAGCAATATACATAGCAGCTCCAGAGCTCATACCAGCCAAAATTCCTTCCTTCTTGGCTAGTGATTTTGAAACATCAAAAGTTTTTGACACTAAATCTTTTTTAATTTCAATAATTTCGTCAAAGGCATTGTCTTGAAAAAGGTTTGTCTGCTTAAGTTCCTGTGAATTCCTAAGACCTTGAATTTTTGCTCCTATCTCGGGCATAACCCCAACGACTTTAATTTTTGAATTATATTCTTTTAAATATTTTGAAACTCCAACTCCTGTCCCAGCAGTTCCAATGCTCATAACAACCATATCAATTTTTCCTTCAGTTTGTGCAATAATTTCCCTGCCCGTCACATTATAATGAGCCAAGACATTAGCAGGATTTTTAAATTGATCGAGATCAGCATATTTCTCAGGATTTTTAGCTAAAATTTCTTTTTTCATTTCAGTGGCACCGTCAGTACCTTTTTCCCCTGGAGATAAAATCAATTTTGCCCCATAAGCTTTGATCAACTTTCTACGTTCAATGCTTACTGATTCTGGAATAATAATTGTAATTTCATATCCCCTAACTGCAGCAATAATTGCCATAGCAATTCCAGTATTTCCTGAACTTGCTTCTATGATAATCTTATCCTTGGTTAGTTCCCCTGATTTTTCAGCGGTTTCAATCATATGAAAAGCCATTACGCTTTTTATAGAGCCACCAATATTATATTCCTCCAACTTCGCCAAAACTGTAGCATCACCTGAACTTGTGAGATTATTTATTTTTACTATTGGCGTATTGCCAATAAGACTTAATACATTTTCGTAAATCATTTTTTTATTTAATATTGCTTAATTTTTACAAACAAAAAACAACCCACAGGTTGATTTTAAAAAATTATATAAAATACATAAGCACAAAAAACCAACCTGATTTACAGTCTATAACAAAGGCAAAATTGATTTTGAAATGTTTTCATATATAATAAAATTTACTTATAACAAAATACTAGCATTTATAAATTTATTGTCAAGCAAAGATTTTTATTTATCAAATCTAATAACTTCCCCTTCTTTAATTTCTACATCATTACTCTTCTGCGTGAGATTATCCTCAATATCCTTTTCTTGCTTTTTATTTATTAAATCAGATTCCTCATTTTTTACAATATCTTTATCAATAATATTTTCTTTTTGCTTTATTTTTTCAGTTACTGTTTGATTTCTTTCTTTTTCAATATTACGATTATCAACAGCTCGTTCCTCTTTTTCTATATTTTCAATTTTTTCTACATTTTCAACAACCACCTGCTTTTCTTCTTTTTTTTCCGAAACATCAAGAACAGATCTTGTATCAATTTTTTTTTCAACAATCGGAACTTCTGTTTTCGGAGTTTCTGCTGCTTTTTTTCTAACTTCCACAAGACAGTTTTTACAATATACCGCCCTTTTGGGATCTGGCTCAAAAGGAACTTTGATTTGTTCTTTGCAAATTGCACAAGTTGCATCCCATGTTTTTCTGTCATCTACAACTTCTTTATTTTTTTTCGAAACTTCTTCTTTATTTCCATTATCTTCATCCATACCAGACCATCTCGAAATTTTTTCTTCCACAACTTCTCTTTTATTAGAATACCTCTCTCTTGATACTTTGATTATTTTTTCTGCATTGCTTTTTTCACCAATTTCCTCAGGTGGCAAAGTCGTCGCACTAAAGGCATCTCCCGTCACACCATTAATCATTAACTTGAGGTATATATCATATTTTGCAAGATTTACTAAATCGTTCATCATAAATACAGGTTCAAATTCTTTTTCCAGCCATTCTGCATCACCAGCTCCAACCCGAAAAGAAATTAGCGTACCAATATTTCCAAAAATTGCATCACGAACCTCTTCTTCAAGTTGACCAATATATTGATGAGCAATAACTAAATCTAATCTATATTTTCTGGCTTCCGAAAGAATACCTGCGAATGATTCTGTAGCAAAATTTTGAAACTCATCGACATAAAGGTAGAAATCCTTTCTTTCTTCTTCTGGAATGTCTGCCCTGCCCATCGCAGCTAATTGAATTTTCGTAATCAGCATCGCTCCTAAAAGTGCACTGTAATCTTCACCGATTTTTCCTTTTGCCAAATTAACAATAAATATTTTCTTATTATCCATAATATCTCTCATATCTATTGTAGAATGAGTTTGAGAAATTATATTTCTCACAAGAGAGCTAGAAAGAAATTGCCCAACTTTATTCTGAATCGGAGATATTGCATCTACTGTAAATTGTTGAGAATATTTTGTAAATTCATTAAGCCAAAAAGCTTTCACAACAGGATCAGAAACTTTGTTAACAACTTTTTTTCGATATTCTTTGTCAATAAACATTCTTGGAACTCCCAAAAGAGTACTTCCAGGATATTCCAAAAGCGCCAAAATCACGTTTCGAAGTAAATATTCAAGTCGAGGACCCCAAGAGTCAGCCCATATTTTTTTAAAAACACCAATCAATCCCGAAGCAACAAGGTGTCTATATTTTGAATCAACCTGTTCCATTACATTAAAAGCAATCGGATAATCCACATCTGCTGGATTAAAATAAACAACATCATTAATTCTTGATGCTGGAACAAAATTCAAAACTGCTTCAGCTAAATCCCCATGAGGATCAATAACAGCAACACCTCTCCCTGCCTTTATATCAGAAATTATCATATTTTCCAAAAGATTCGTTTTACCCATACCAGTTTTTCCAATCACATAAGTATGTCTTCTGCGATCATCTTCCTTTATACCAAAAACATGATCCGTTCCTCTAAAATTTGTTTTTGCAAAATATGTAATATCTTTTTCCATAACTATAGAATAATAAATTTAAATTATATTTTATCGATCAACAAATAATACACATTCTGCTTACTTCTTAATTAATTGACACTGTTCCTCGGACCAATTTGGTTTAGTTATTGTGATCATTTTAAGGTTTTTTGCTTCTATATAAGATTTTTTATTTCTTTCAATAACAACTACATCGCCAGCACTAGCTTTAAAATTACTTCCATCAATAAAGAATATTCCACTACCACTAATCAGATAACAAATTTCATAACAGGCTTTATTTTTATACCACCCATAATCAGGCACTCTTCCATTAAGCCCTTGAAATGCTATTCCTATTTGTTCGTTTGGCATAGGATAATCCCAAACATTACCTTCGGAAGATATCTTTTCAATTTGAGCTTCCTTTTTTCGAATAATCATTAATAAATATTATTTTATTTATCTTAAATAACAAAAATCTAAACTGGCAAACCTGCCGGAGGTTTGCCTCTCTTGGCATCAATTCGAGGAGCCATTGGAGCAACAACTTCAAAGGTTGGAAAATGATACATAGTAGCCAATTCCTGTGTATTAAAAACATAACCCTTTTTATCAAATTCCCTCCTTTTATATTTTCGGAGAATGGCCCTTTTTCGTAAAGCCTTTCTATAATCAGTAAGAAAATAATAAGCGCTTGTTTTTGTCTTATTATCAGGAATTAAATAATTTAAATCTTGAGAACCAAACTGAGATAAATACGAAAAAGCAATTGCATTGCCCTTGGCTTTACTAAAAACATCTCTTTTGGCAAGATAAATCCAACGAATGTTAGATTCAAATCCAGGTCTTTTTGTACTTTCTTCGATTGCCTCTACAATCTCTTTCTCTCCAGGAGACAAATGAAGCATCATGCTTAAATGTTCTTTATCTTCCTTACCTTCCCCCTTTTCAAGAGCCTCTTGAGTAGAAAAAGCACCAAATAAAACGTACCTTCCTATATCTGCAATCTCACTTATTATGAAAGAGAAAACTCCACCTTTTTTCTTTTTATGATCGCTTCTTCCAATTAGATCTAGAACTAGATCTTCAGCTTCTTTTTTCCAACTATCATCAGTAGCTCTAATCAAAATCTGCATCCAAATTTGTTCTCCTTTTTCTAACTTACTAACCCCTTCAACAATATTTGATATTGGATCAACAAACTCCCCAGAAGCCGCATCTTCATATTCTTTATAAGTTCGCAGGGGATAAGCATCTTCCATACCAAGAGTCATATCAGTTCCCCAAAGATCATAATCTTTGCTTGGTATATCATCTGGAATATCTGTTACATAATCTTCAACTTCTTTAATTTCAGCTTCAGGATATTGTGCATATATTTGAGCCTCTATCATTTCCAAATTTATAACTGGTGTCCTAACATAAAAATGAATATCTCCTTCAATGCTCACAATTTCAAAACTAAACCATCCATCTAAAATTCCATCTAAAAAAATATCAAACAATGTATCTATGGCAGTATCATTAGTACTATAAATTGCTGCAAAAAACTCATCCATAGTCTTCGGTCTTTTCTCCGATTCTTTTGAAATTTTTATCTCCAAGAGCTTCCACTCAATATTTCTTATATATTTTTCTTGAATATAATTGACCCAGGCAAGCTTAAAAATTGGCCACAAAACCAATGGAGTAAAAAACCACCACCACTGATAATAAAAACCAACGGCCTCTCTAAGAGATTCAATTAGCACAAAAGAAGGTGTTAACATATTTTAGTAATAAATTGCTATTATAAAGTATCTATCGAAACATAAAAATTACGAGTTTATTTATTTTTCAATCTATAAATTTTATCTGGCAATTTCACAAAATAATTTTTATTTTGCAAATTAAGAATAATTGTATTATTTTTTACTTTTCTTTTTTTCAAAACTTCTTTGACTATATCGTCTTGACTCAATTCTTCTCTGTCGCTTTCTTTAAATACCTCCATTATAACATCTAAAACAGTTCCAGGTCTATATCCCCACTCTTTCAAAGCATAAATTCCCCTGCCTACTAGCACAAATCTCTTGTCTTTTATGAGTTCATTGTGCACAGTTTGATTGTTAGCCCTTCTTTTACCTTTCCAAATCTCATTAATGCTATTAGTAATTTCAGTAAAGTGAAGTGGATTTTTATTTTTTTTCAGAGCCAAATATGATTTATCCCGAATACTTCTTGGATTGATATGAGGCCATCTTTCATGTCCCCAATTTCCAATTATATTTTTCAAAACAACTTTATTTGCTTCCAAATAAGACTTAACATGTTCCTTTGAAAAGTTATTGTCTTTTTCATTCTTATCAACGCCAGATACTAAAATTACTATATCATCAAAATCTATATCTTTTTTATTATCATGAAGATGTTTTTCAAGAGTATCTATCATGTCTCTTAGTTTTTCTACATTACCTTTTTCATAAAAATATAATTTTTTATGGAGCTTCGTTTCTTTTTCTTTTTTAATTCTATCATCTAATGACAAAATTAACAAAGAAATTTGCTTATTGATTTCTTCATTTTTTTCTTCAAACAAATGCGTCACAATTTTATCTTCACTTATAATTCCACCATGCCTATTAACAGTTTCTTCTATAAATTGAAAAATATTAGCAATATTATGATTCTTACCAATTTTTTTTAATTTTATCAGCGCCTCTCTTTCAATCTGTCTTACTCTTTCTCTGGTTATATTATATTCCTTCCCAATACTATCCAAAGTTTTTACTCCTTTTCCGTCAAGATTAAATCTCTTCTCAATTGTATTTCTAGATCTTTCTGGAAGTTCTTGAATCATATTAAGAATAACCTTTTTTATGTCCTCTTTCTTGATATTTTTAATCATATTCTTGAATTATTATAATAATAAATTATCTTTTTAACTCAAATAGTATATCATATTTAATAAAATATGTCAACAATTTATACTTATATAAGAATGTCAAACTTCTTTCAAAAATTATAAATAAAAAAATAAACCTCTTTTAGAGGCTTATTTTATAAGAATATATTACACAATTATCTCTTTCTCGCGCTCCACTTTTGCCAAGTGACGAGGAGTGGACTAGCAATAAAAATTGATGAATAGGTTCCAGCGGTTATTCCAACTATTAATGCAACGATGAAATATTTAATAGTTTCTCCGCCAAACAAAAATAAAGTAAATAGAACTAAAAGCGTTGTAAATGAAGTGTTTATTGATCGAACAAGTGTTTCATTAATGCTCTTATTAACAGTTTTTTCGAAATCATCATCTCTCGCTTTCAATAAATTTTCACGAGTTCTATCAAAAACAACAATTGTATCATTCACTGAATATCCCAAAATTGCCAGCAAAGCCGCCACAAATGAAATTCCCACTTCAACATTGTATAAATATCCCAAAACAGAAAACACGCCTAAGGTAATTATGACATCGTGAAAAAGAGCGATCGTCGCGATAATTCCATATTTGAAACTTGAAACCGGCTTGGAAACTTTTCTAAAAGCCCATCCTATGTAAAGAACAATCGCAATCAAAGCAATCACAATTGCCAATTTAGCAGTAGATTTTAATTCATTACCAATAACAGGTCCAATTATATCAGCTCTTTTCTCTTCAATATTTTTCTCATTAGCACCTTCTTGATTTATTTCAATATTTTCAACACCTTCTCCTTCTATTGTTTCAATCTGTGCATCCCCTTCTGGATTTTCTGTGCTTACAACTGCATCACTGTTCATTTCATTTTCAGAATCAACAATGACTTCGTCTATATTCTCTTCATTATTATCCACTCCTTCTGAATTCTTTTCTGTAACTGCACTTTCTAAAGATTCAATGATTTTTTGATGAGTGTCTTCATCAACATCTTTTAATCTCAAGATAACATCTTTGTCTCCCGAAAATTGAACATTGATATCCCCTAATTCCAATTCCCTCAAAGACTCTTTAATTTCTTGACTACTTAAGGTTTTATTCTTAAAACTCAACTCCATCAAAGTTCCACCAGTAAAATCAACACCATATTTTAAATCCCACTTTGTCAAAGCAAAAATGCTAGCAAGAATCATAATCAGAGAAAATACAAACCAAATTTTTCTTCTTTGAACTATTTTTATCATAATCTTATTATAAATTAAAATCTTAAATTAAGTCTTATTTTAAAAAACTTACTTCTTCACCCCAAAGAACCACAAGTTTCGAAGTGGTTTTATTGTCGCTACAATTTTCAAAAGATTTTTTGTAATAAATATTGCCGAGAACATACTAAGCAAAACTCCGATTCCTAATGTGATTGCGAATCCTTCAATAATGCTCGTGCCGAAATATGCCAAAATCACACAGGTTATAACTGTTGAAACATTTGAATCAAAAATTGAACTCCATGCTCTTGCAAAACCTTCATTAATAGCAATCGTAATCGGTTTTCCTTTTCGAATTTCCTCTTTAATTCTTTCAAAAATCAAGACATTGGCATCAACTGCCATACCAATTGATAATATAAAACCAGCAACACCTGAGAGAGTAAGAGTGATTGGAATAAATTTAAATATTGACAACACAATTAGAGAATACAAAATCAAGGCAAAGACAGAAACAAGTCCTTGTAATCTATAATAAATTATCATGAACAAAATCAACAAGAAAAGGCCTACAAAGCCTGCTATCAAACTCTTATCAATCGACTCTTTTCCCAAGCTCGCGCCAACTGTTTGTTGTGAAATCAAACTAATCGGGACTGGCAAAGCACCAGCATTAAGTCTCTGTACAAGCATTTTTGCTTCGTCAATCGAGAAACTTCCAGAGATCACAGCCTTCCCGTCTGTAATAGGCTCATTGACAACTGGAACACTGATCGGGACATTATCTAAATATATTCCCACCTTTTTCCCAACATTCCTTTTTGTAATTTCACCGAAGAGATCTTTTCCTTCACTATTAAATTGAAGTTGAACTTCAGCTTCATTCGTATTTGGATCAAAAATTACATCTGCTCTTTCAAGTTGTTTTCCCCCAAGTTCCGTATTTTTATAAAAAAACTGCGCCAAATATTCTTCTGGAATTTCCACATCCTTAAACTGTTCTCTCATTTCATTTTTCTCTTCTTCGTTCATTTCTTCTTTAAATTCCAAAAGTGGAGTCTCACCAATCATCTTGATCGCTTGATTCACGTCTTTGATTCCTGCGAGTTCAATAATCAGACGATCTTTTT
>JAGLJF010000059.1 GCA_023142595.1 Minisyncoccota bacterium
ACGAGGAATTTATTCTATTAAAAATCAAACCGTCATTCTGAGGAGTTTACGACGAAGAATCCCGTAACTACTTTGCATAAAATTGTAAATCAAGACAAGATTAGACTTCTCACAGGATCCTTAGATTCGCTATCGCTCACTCAGGATGACATTTCGCAATTCATAGCAATTATAAAAAATACTTACTGAAAAAAAGTTATTTCTATAAAGGCAAATATCACAGCCAAAAAAAACACTCCCACCACAATAAGAAAATATTTCCATCCTTCATTAACCATTTTTTAGTATCTTATAAATTAATATGTGTCCTCGGAAGGAATCGAACCTTCATCACGGATTCCGCAAACCCGCGCTCTATCCATTAAACTACGAGGACAATTTCAAATACAGCAATATACTTTCGCAACTCCTCAAAACAAGATTTCTTCAATCTATTTTTTCTTCTTTTTTTCAGTTTTTTCAATAAATTCTTCCAATTCCTCGTCAGAAAAATATTCATCTTCTGTCTCTGTTTTACCAAAGCTAAATAATGTTGCTTCAAGGTTCTTCTCTGTTAAAAAATTTTCCAATACTGCGCGAATATAATACGGATCCTGATTACCAAGATTAATTTCCTTTATCGGCAAAAAAGCAGAATTTGATTTGATTTTTAAGATGTTTGCATTTTCTCTAACTTCAACTTCAAAAGAATCAACATCAGAATATCTATGAAGAATATTTCCGAATGAAATTCCATCGAGATCAATCATATATTCAATTTCGCGAGGTGTAATAACTATCTGTAATAAAATAACAACTAACAGAACGGAAAATGTCATCACAACAACAAAACTTCCTTGCATAAAATACCAAGCAATAGCAATAATTGAAAGAGCTATGGCAATATAATAGAGAGTAAGATCTTCTTTTGAAATAACATGCTCAGGAGCACTCCACTTCGCAAAGTATGAATTTTCTGGATTTTTTTTCTTGATGGATTTTTTTTCCTCCTTTTTTGTCTGACTTACCTTGTTCATCTTTTTTGCAACGATCTTCTTCGATGGAACCTTTTTCTTTGTTTTTACTGAGCTAGACTTCTTTTTAATAATTTTGCTCTTCACACTCTTTTTATCTTTTTCGGTACCAACTTTTTTTGTTTTAACATCTTTTTTCGTTACCATATTTTTATAATTTATTTTATTTTCTGATAATTTATATAATTAATAATAGCAAAAATAACAAAAATAAACAAATGCAAATTAATACTTCAATCTTTCTAAAATCATTTCAGCTTCTGCACCTTTAATTACAATCGGCTGAGAATAATCATAACTTTTAATTGGAATAAATTTCACACTTTTAATTTTTTTGTCTTGAAAAATTATCTCTGCCATTGCACCTAGTCTTGTTTCGTTGGACCACATTTGATCAAAAACAAAGTTACCAAGACTATATATGATATATCCCTCTTTATATTTTTCAACAGTTTGCACAACATGAGGATGATGACCAATCACAAGGTCAGCACCTGCATCAATCGCATTTCGTGCAAAATTTTGCTGAAATAAACTTGGAGAAGTTTGATATTCAACTCCAGCATGCATAGAAACAATCACAATATCGGCGTCTAATTTTTCTGCCCGAACAGCCTCTTTTATTTTTCCGATATCCATGCTTGCCACACCATAAATTTCTCCGTCAGATAATTTCCTTTGATCTGAATTATATGTAAATCCCAAAAAAGCAAACTTAGTTCCTTTTATGTTTTTTACTGCAGATTTATAAATTTCATCTTTACCAACTCCAGCTCCAATATGAGAAATATTATTTTCATCTAAAATTTTAATTGTACTTTCAAGACCATCTTTCCCAAAATTCATAATGTGATTATTCGCTATATTCAAAACATTAAATCCCGCAAAATTCAAACCTTCAATAACTTTTGGATCTGCTCGAAAAACCATCTCATTATCCTGTATTCTTCTACCTGCGATCAAAGAAGTTTCTAGATTTCCAAATACGATATCTGCATTTGTTGTAATATCAGCGATTTTCAAAAAAGGATATTTATAATCATTTTTACTAATCATTTTTCCTTCAACTCCCCTAGAAAGCATTATATCTCCTACAGCAATCATTTTTATCTCTTTATGACTATTATCTTTTAAACTGTTAATTATTGCGTAATCACCAATCATTAAAGAAGATGAATTTGAAATAAAAATAATACCAAAAAATAATAGCTCTAAAACGCTTAATTTTAACTCAATTGATTTCTTGAAAGTCATAGTAATTTTGCATATAATAAGTTCCTAACATTAGCTTAACATATGCTTATAACACTTGCCAAATAATATTTTTAATGATATCTTAATTAAGTAGCTTGAAGATGAAAATCAGTTGTAAGTCATACAATCACATCCTTTGGAGAGTTGACAGAGCGGTCGAATGTACCGGTCTTGAAAACCGGAGGGCCCTCACGGGTCCCGGGGGTTCGAATCCTCCACTCTCCGCCAATAAAAAATATACTCACTATAAGTGAGTATATTTTTTTATAATATTTATTTTTTTAACTTCTCTAATTCTCCGCTATCTATTACAAATGTCTTTGACAAACTATCATGCCAACCAACAGGACGACTTCCAATTAAAAATGAAAATGCTTCAAACGGAATCATTCTTGATAAATTTCTTACTACAATGGTTGAGAATTCTGGCTTGTTTCCAAAGTTATCAACAACCTTTGTTTTTGTAATAAATTTACCGAAAGTCCTACCCCATTTATATTCAAAAGGAATATAATAAATAAACATAACTGAAAGCCCAAACATAACATCGCCAAACCACGACTGTTCTGTAGGAAAGTTAAGTCCTGCTATAATATAAAAAACACCAGAAATAAAACCAATTATCATACTAAATATCATAATTACAGACCAATCAATTATATAATTTATGACTCTCTTCCCTTGTTTTGCTGGTAAAATTTCTTTTGTCTTTTTTTCATTTTCTCCAACAACAATTTCTTTTTTTGGTGTATATAAACTGGAAGAATTATTTTCTGATAACTCATTTATATTGCCTGCTATCGAGAAACCACAATTTCTGCAAATAGCAGTATTATCAGACATTACCGTTCCGCATTTTGAACAATTCATTTTTTTATTTATTAATAATACTTAATTATTACACATAAATCAAAAAAGTCAAAACATTTATTTATATATGCTTTTATGATATAATTTATACAAATAAAATAAACATTAAATCAAAACTATGGAATTTAAATTCAAAAATCATCCAGCCTACGTATTAGCCAGAAAATTTTTACAACTTTGCTTCTTACATTTTGAAAAAGCTGGCTTTATACAACATAAAGAACTAAAACAGATGATTGAAGATTTGGCATTAAAAATCATTGTAAATACTGTTCATCTTTCTGGTCAAAACTCGGAAGAGGAAAATAGTGTGATTAAAAAAGATTTACAAAAAAATATAAATGAAATTGTCGCTTTATACGATGTGGTTCTAGAAATTGGAATAATACAGCAAAAAGATATTTATACTATCGAAACATACTTACAGGAAATAGCCGACGAAATACAAATTTCTGAAAAATAAACTTGGCAATTGATTTTTTAGTTCTTTATAATTTTACTTTTTACTTCAAAAAACTGTTCTTATTCAAATAAGAACAGTTTTTCTTTGCATATTTTACCATTATTTAAAACTTCTTATTCTTCAAAAGAAGTGAATTCAGAACCACACTAACGCTACTCAATGCCATAGCAAGTCCTGCGTATTCTGCTCGCAAAAGTCCAAACGCAGCAATCGGAATACCAATACTATTATAAAATAATGCCCAAAACATATTCTGCTTAATTTTGTTCATCGTCATCTTACTAAGTGTAATTGCACGAGTGACATCACGAAGGTCATTTTTTACCAAAACGATTCCTCCTGTTTCGATAGCAATATCCGTTCCTGCTCCCATTGCAATTCCAAGATCTGCTTGAGCTAGTGCTGGCGCATCATTGATTCCATCACCAACCATTGCTACTTTCAAATTGCCTTCTTGAAGTTTTTTAATTTCCCCAGCTTTATTTTCAGGAAGAACTTCAGCTAAAATATTTTCAATTCCAGCCTGTTTTCCAACTGCTTCTGCCGTTCTATGATTATCTCCCGTAATCATCATAGTCTTGATTCCCATTTGTTGTAATTTTTCTATAGCTTCTTTAGAACTCTCTTTGATTACATCTGCTACTGCAATTAATCCCACAATCCTATCTTTTCTAGCAACTATCATCACAGTCTTTCCTTCTATTTCCATTTTCTCTTTTTCTTTTTTTATCTCATCGGTTATATTTATTTTATAATCGTCCATTAATTTTTCTGTTCCGATGAAAAAATCAATCTGACCGCTTTTCAAAGAAACTACTGCTCTAACTCCATGACCAGCAATCGCTTGAAAATCATTTACTGTAAGAAATTTAATCTTGTCTTTTTTTGCTTTTCTGACGATCGATTCAGCCAAGGGATGTTCTGATTTATCTTCGACTGAAGAAATAATTTGCAACAGTTCTTCTTTGGAATATTCATAATTAATAATATCTATCACTTCTGGTTTCCCTTTGGTAATCGTTCCAGTCTTATCAAAAACAATTGCTTGAATTCGTCCTGCAATTTCAAGTGGCTCCCCTCCTTTAATTAAGATTCCATTTTCTGCTCCTTTGCCTGTTCCAACCATAATCGCAGTTGGAGTTGCCAATCCGAGTGCGCAAGGACAAGCGATGACCAAAACGGCCGTAAATGCGAGAAGCGCAGTCACAAATGGCACAGATAATAAAAAATACCAAGTTATGAAAGTGATCATTGCGATTGCCACAACTGTTGGTACAAAATATCCAGAAATCATATCAGCAAATTTTTGAATTGGTGCTTTTGACCCTTGAGCATCTTGAACAAATTTGATTATTTGCGAAAGCATCGTATCCTTACCAACTTTTTCAGCTTGAAATTGAAAACTGCCAGTCTTGTTTATTGTGGCGCCAATAACCAAATCTCCAACTTTTTTTTCTGCAGGAATACTTTCACCTGTCACCATTGATTCATCAATACTTGAATGTCCTTCAATTATTTTTCCATCCACAGGAATTTTCTCTCCTGGTCTAACAATGACAATGTCACCAACAACTACTTCGGAAATCGCAATATCAATTTCTTTTCCATTACGAATTACCCTAGCTGATTTTGCTTGTAATCCAAGTAACTTTTTGATTGCTTCTCCAGTCCTTCCCTTCGCTTTTGCCTCTAACCATTTTCCAAAAACCACAAAAGTTATCAGAAATGATGAAGTTTCAAAAAATACTTCACCCTCGATCAAAAAAGTCGTGGCTAAACTATAAAAAAATGCCGCACTAGTTCCAATCGCAATTAAAGTGTCCATATTGGCAGACTTATTCTTTGCTGCGTAATAAAATCCCCTATAGAAACGAAAACCAATATAAAATTGCACAATACCAGCCAAAACAGCTTGAATGACCTTGCTTTCAAAAGACATATCTTTTAAAATCATTGCCAAAACAAAAACAGGAAGCGACAAAATAAAACTTATCACAAAAAGATTCCTCTCCTTCGCAGTTTCACTATTCTTTTCCTCCAGCTTGTGATCAAAATCACTATTATTTTCATCATCGACTACACTTGCCTCATATCCAGCTCCTTTTACAGATTTAATAATCTTCTCATCATTATAATTGTCCCGATCATATTCAACATACAGTTTTTCTGTTGCAAAATTTACATCTGCTTTTTTTATATCTGATAATTTCTCTAGATTATTTTCAATAGTTAAAGCGCAACTTGCACAATGCATGCCTTTTATGTGAAATTCTCTCTTTTCTATTTTTTTATCTTTAATCATATATAACTTTTAATTTATTTTACAATCAATTTTCCTTGATACATTCCCATATCACAAGTAAATAAATATTCGCCCGCTTTTTCAGGAGTAAATTCAATACTCACGGTTTCATTTTCTGGCAATTCTTTTCTGATGTTAAAATCAGAAAAAATAACAAAACGAGAACACTCTGAATTTTCTTGTCTCAAAAAATTGATACGCACAGGCTTGCCAACTTTTGCGCTGATCACATTTGGAGAATATACTCCTTTTACAATAACATCAAAAGCCTGAACCCCATCATCTTCTTTCGCCTTTGCTCCAACTTGTTTTTGAGTAAAACGAATCCAATAAATATAAAAAATCAGAACAAAAAGAATTAAAAACAATCCAATTATCTGCATATTTTCCATATATTTGAAATTAAAAAATTAAATTTCATTAATTTCACACTTTACATTAAGTTTTCTGCATTTAAAAAATTTATCCACAACAACTTCCTCCGCAACCCTTGTCATCAGTAATTTGATTATCTTCTTCATACTTTTTCAAACAACTTTCAGAACAAAATTTCTCGCCATATTTTGAAATGAATCCGTCATTAGCAATCATTCCACAAACAGGGTCTTTCTTTTGCTCTTTTTTCTTGAATAGTCCAAACATATTTTATTATTATTTATTATTTTTTTTGAAAACCTCAAAAATTTCATTAATCTCTTTTTCATTTTCTCCTTTTTTTATAGCCCTTTTTACACAAGAATGCAAATGATTATCCATAATCAATTCCTCCACCTTTCCGATGGCATTTTTGACTGCAGAAGCTTGCTGCAAGACATCAATACAATATTTTTCGTCTTCAACCATTTGAATTACTTTTTTCAAATGTCCTTCTGATATTTTCAATCTCCGCAATATATCTTTTTTATAAATTTCTCTATCATGCATATTTATATAATAATTTTTTAAGTGAACCAAATCAAAATTATTGCACCGAGTGCGATCATAACTACCGCCCCCATAACTTTCATTGCAGGAACTTTTGATTGCTCCCATTTTTGAAACATTTCCAAAGACCTATTATTCGATAACATCAAAAGAATTATTACGAGAGGCATAATGAACATTACATTATATATTATCATATATACAATTCCTTCAGCATAAGTTGTTTGAGAAACAAGTAGTCCTATAATTGCAACATATATTCCTCCAGAACAAGGAAAGGTACAAAGACCAACAAAAAATCCAAGAACAAAAGCGGAAGGCAAAGTTGCTTTATGAACATAATTCTTGATTGTTCCTTTGGCAACATTAGGAATGCGAAGTTTAATTGGAAATTTTGGAAAAAGTATTCCAACGATATTTATTATTCCCAAAACAATCACAAGCCAAGCTCCAATCTTTGCCATAGCATGTGGCTCGTCAATCAACATTACTGCTCCAACAAGTCCAAATCCAATTGCCAAATATGCCAAAAATATAGAAAAAATATAAACGACTCCAGTTTTCCAAATATCCTTCTTTGTCCTTTTTAATGTAAAAAGAAATGAAATAAAAAATAATAATACCGCAAAGGCACATGGGTTAATTCCATCTAAAAATCCAGAAACAAGAATTACAGGAAGAAGAAATTCGTCTTTGTCAGACTTACTTCTAATTTGCTTTGATAGTATATCTTTATTATTTTCTAAATAATCCAAATATTCAGTTACTCGAATATCAATTGGATAAGATTTTTCTTCTCCCACGAAATCGTCAGCATAGCTAGGAACTGCCCAAACCTTATAGTCTTCGACATCTCCGTGCATCTCGTCTTGATAAATAATAATTTGTTTAAATCTTTCTGCATTCTCTTTTTGAAAAATATCATTAATAACATGTTCTGGAATATGTCCACCTAAAACATATTTATCACCGACAAATGTCATAATATGACTTTGTAATGAAAAAGGAATATTCATTTCTTTCATTCTCGCGTTCATTTCCTTTCTGGCATCTTTTTCATTTATATAATCTCTTTTCACAATATCAGTGATTCCCTTCGCTTGAAGCATTTCAGGAAGTTCCTTTTTGACATACATTGCGCACATTGCACAAGCCTCATTAAAGTAAATCACAGCGGACATATTTATATTATTCTCCATCGTTTCTGATTGATGATCTATATTTATTGTTTCAGGATTATGTTCGCTATGAGCTTTGGCCAAATTTCCCACGATCAAAAACACGGCAAAAATCATTATCACTAATATACCTTGTTTAAACAAGTTTCTTTTCATAAACATAATTTATTTATTTAATTCTTTTTCCAGCGCTTTAATATGAGCAAGATATGTTTTCATTAGTTCTTCAGGTACTGCTACTCCAGAAGGTATATTAACGGTCATTGGATTGACGAATACGCCATTTTTCTTCATTGAATAATCTAAATGAGCTCCAGTCGAAAATCCTGTCGAACCAACAAAGGCAATCGTCTGACCTTGTTCAACTCTTACGCCATATTTAATTCCTTTGGCAAATCCCGACAAATGCGCATATTGCGTTACATAAGAATTAGCATGACTTATAATCACATAATTACCATAACCCCTCTTATAACTGGCAAATATTATTTTTCCATCACCAACTGAAATGACAGGTGTTCCATATGCTGCAGCATAATCGATTGCTTTGTGCGGCATAACTTTTTTCAAAATTGGGTGATATCTGCCATTAGAATACCCTGAACTAATGTAACGAAAATTCAAAGGAGATCTCAAGAATGCTTTTCGCATTGAATCACCTTTTTCGTTATAATAATCATCTTTTTCTCCATTATTAAAACGATAACTCTTGAATACTTTTCCTTGATTGAAAAATTCAACAGCCAACACTTTTCCATCCATAATAAATTCACCGTACAAAAATCTTTTCTCATATAAAATTTTAAAGCTATCTCCTTTTTGTATATCAGAAGAAAAATCAATTTCACCAGAAAGGATATCGCTCATTTTCAAAATTGTAACAAAGTCCAATCCTAAATCAACTCCCGTTTCAAACAATGAACTGCTGATTTCGCCTTGTACATTGACTGTCTCAATTTCATATTCAATTATCTCTTCTCTAGCAACCCAAGAATTTTCAAATTTTTCTAACTTTAAAACTGTTTCATTATCTATTTGATATTGAAGAAATTTAATCAATTCATTATTTTCATCGAAATTT
This sequence comes from Minisyncoccota bacterium, assembly GCA_023142595.1. Lineage (GTDB taxonomy): Bacteria > Patescibacteriota > Minisyncoccia > JAHIHE01 > JAGLIN01 > JAGLLA01. The sequence continues at coordinate 9,086 of JAGLJF010000059.1, forward strand.
ATACTAAAAATATTTCCGATTTTTATCCTTGAAACACTATGAACCAAATTAAAAGCATCTATCATCTCGAATGCTTCCGCATTTTTAACATTTTGCATTTCCAAAATAGATGAAAGAGTATCCCCTTCTTTAACAGTATATTTCACATCAAATACTTCCTTTTCAATACTTTTTATTTGTGAAATAATTTCATCTTCATTTTTTATGTCATCATTTCTATGTTGTTCAGAATAAGCCTGACTAATCAAAATAATAAAACCAATCAAAATAAGACTAGAAGCCAAAATTATAATTTTCCTATTTTTTTTCCAAAAATTAGATATACTAATATTTTTATATTAACGATTAAAACATTTATTTTATTAAATTATATAATAAATTGTTTGTTATACCAAATAAAAAACAATAAAATAATATTTAACTTATTTCAAACCGCAACTTAAATTCTTTTTAATGCTTACTGAGATATAATAAACAGAAATTAACAATAATGTGATACTTAATATTTTCAGTTCTATTCCCTTGAAAGGAAGATAAGATAATCCAAGAGGGATGCCGATTAAACCTAAAAGAGGAACTCCACAACCAGGACAACCAGATGCAACAATTCCAATTCCCGTTCCTATAGCCCCCACTGTTGTATCATTTTTTTTAACCTTTATCGATATGTCTTTTCGAAAAAATAAAAGCGCCATGTAAAATCCAAACAATACAGAAATTATCAAGCCGAGTAAAACAGAAACAAGGGTATAGACATAAGTATTCATTTGAGCATAAATAAAAATATCATTATGAAAAACATTTATTACTGTCAAACGATAAGATACAGCTGTCATAATTATAAAAGTAACAATCGCAATAAATGCATATTTTTTTCTTTTTAATATAATATGGACCAATTCAAACATAAGGTTTTATTTAGTTACATTAGCTGAAATAGTAAATTGCTTTGTATTTCTCTTTCCACCATCGTTAGTTTGTATTGTCACAACTCTTGTTATAGGTCCAGTAGAATTAGGACCATGAGCATTAGGATCAAAAGTGATTTCCAAATTTGCGCTTGACCCTGGATTAATTTCTTCAGACCAACCTCGGGGATTTGTACCATGGCTTGCCATTCCAAATTTCGGACTTCTTTTACCATCAACATCAAGAACAGCAGTTGTACACATACAAGAAGTTTCCATTTTGGAAAATTCTAAAATTCCATCTCCTTCATTTTCAATAACAAAATTATGAGCCGCTAAACCATCTTTCATCGAAATATCTCCAAAATCAAATTTTGTCTCATTTGCTTTTAATCTAGGAGTACCATTGTTTATCTCTTTATTAGTATCGTTATTTCCAGAAAAAAGAACTGCAGCTCCAATTATAATTATCAAAACAGTGGCTATACCAAATATCTTCATTCTTGGGTCTGTTAATTGTTGTACATTTTTTTGTTTCATTTTTTTTATTTAATAATTAATTTACCTCTCATTGAATCATGTCCCCCTCCACACTGAATAGCACAATGAAACTCAAATGTTCCTTTTTTGTCTGCTAAAAATTTCACTGTGATTTCCTCTCCTTTATCAACTCTTTCGTCTATATTAAAATCTGGCAAAGTAAAACTATGCGATCCATCAATGCTTGTAATTTTTAATTCAACATAATCCCCAAAATTCACTTCAATAGGATCTGGCTCGAAAAACCACCTCTGCGCTGTCACATTAATTATTTTAAATTTTTCCGCCCTTAAAACATTAGCTGTGATTTCTGCTTCGACTTCATCATTCTCAGAATCATTGGTTTTTACATAAACAATTCTTTGCAATTCTCCTAAATCACTATCATCTTTATGAACAGCAGGATCAAAGGTCACCAACATATCAGCACTCTCACCTGGTGAAATTATTTTATCTTCATCGGCAACGTTTGCCTTTGTACATCCACAAGAAGTTGAAATCTTCAAAATTTCCAGATCTTCAGTTCCGACATTAGTTATTTTAAAAACATGTTCAGAAATATCACCATATTTTACAATCCCAAAATTATGAGATTTTTCACTAATTTCAATCGCAGGACCATTTCTTGTAATAATTTCATCTTGAATATTATTCAACGAAACAGATTTTTCATAATTTGAGAATACAATAAAACTAATTACAAAAACGAAAACAGCTAAAATTATTTTTATACTTTTGCTCATAATGATTCAAATTATTGTTTAATTGCCTTCAATTCCAATAACTTCTCCTGAAACTAAATTTTTGTAAACACCTAACTGCTCAACACCCGCTTTTCTAACAACATATGTCCCATTATTTTCCGTCGTACCGATTCCACTCCAAACAGAACTAGGTTTATTATAAACTTCAACATCTCCCGTCATTACTATTGTCGGTACATCCTCTATTTTATATTTATTAATTAGATATTTTCCATTTGCAGAATTTATATCCACAGTTTTTTTATTTTTAACAAACAAACCAAATTGTTTTATTATGTTGTCATAAACCACTGTGTCATAACACTCAGAGCAACTTTTATCTGATAAGATGGTAAAATCTATTTTTCCCATAAGTCTTCCATTCGCCGCATTAATATATGGAGGTTGAATTTGAGTCAACACAAAAACATTATCAACTACATCTCCAAATTTTTTTAGATCATCAACTGAATAAGCTTGAATATCACCTTCTATCACAATTGTTGGAATTAGTTTAATATTGTTTTCTCTTACAATTCTTTTTCCTTCGACAGAATTATATTCAACGGTTATTTCTTCTTCGACATCCATTCCCATTTGTTTTGACAAACCCTTATATCTCATTACATCTACGCAATTCGTGCAACTTTCATCAACAATAATTGTTAATTTAACTTTTCCTCTAATTTCACCTGAACTAGCTTGCACATATGGAGCAGCTGGCGATTTAAAAACAATAGCTCCGTCAATAATTTCTCCAATTTTTCCCCAAGCCTCAGCCAGAGAACTATTTTTATTTATTTCTCCAATAATTATAAAAGCAGGAAGCTTTTCAATCGCATACTTTTCAATCAATTCTTGAGCTCTTGCATCTGTTCTTTCAAACGCATCTTCAGCCTCAATATTAACATTATCACTCTTTATTTTTTCTATAATAGCATTAACACTAAAACAATCAGAACAACTTGAATCTTTTATAATTGTGATTTGAAGATTTGCAGGTCTCTTCTCTTCTTCAATATTCTGAACTATTTCAGCCGCAATTCCATTTGCCTTAAAAAAATTAAAAGAACTTGCCAAAAGATTTAAAGCGAGAGCAGAAAACAAGATAATAATCACTATATAATTTATATTAATACCGCCTTTTTTTTCTTTTTCCATAAAGATATCTTTATTTATTTAAAATTAGATTATCACATCCTAAGCTTGTTTCGAGATCTTTTGTCTACAATAATTCTATAGTTTCGCTGGAACTATAAAACACAAAATACAAAAATTCTTTAAATTATCAGATTTTATAATTCAGCTTATACATTTACAAACATTCTTATTAGCACCCTCCAACCATATCAGGTAAATCTTCAAGGTTTGATGGAAGGGCGGGTGCAGATGAATTTGATTTCAAATTTCCACTTTCAATTTTTTCTAAAATCGCCTTAGATTCAAGAGATTGAAAAATTGACAAAGAAACCAAAACTACTAAAACAGTTGTGACAAAAACACTATCCCATGCTAATTTCTTTTTTTCTTTTTTTGGCTTTTCATAACTACTCCTCACCTCTTCTTTCATCTTACTTAATTCATCAATTTTGTCTGAATTATCCTCATTTTTTTTAACTTCTTCTTTCATTTTTTTATTATTAGTTTTTTAAAATTTATCTTTTTTTATTTATAATCTTTTAACTTAATAAGACTTATTTGTCATTCTGATCTTGTCGAAGAATCCCTTGAGAAACTCCTGACTTTGCCAACAAGTCAAAACAACAAACTTACTAACAACCCCCAACCATTCCTGGTAGATTTTCAATTTCAGATGGAAGAGGAGCATTGACACTGCCTTCTCCATAATCTGGCAAATCAACACCAACAACTAGCGAAGCAGTGTCTGGAGTATAATTTCCATTTTGTAATTGTTCTGCCATTTTCTTGATCATCTGTTTTGGAAAATACAAACCCTTCCAAAGAGCAAGTTCTCGAAGAATTTCATCATTGCTCATTTCAGGGTGATATTGAATCAAATATGCAGCTAGTCCTCTCATCGCCATTGAATGAGCACAACCACAAGCAGATCGTCCATTTTTTGGATTAATAATAGATGTCGCACTACAACAATATTCACATGAGATTTTTCCTGTTACATCAATATACCTCTGCAAATTATCTCCCTGTGGAATAATTCTACTTCCCTTCGGTTTCAAATCATAAGGATCATATTTTTTCATCAAAGTTATAGCGCTTTGAACCTCGTCAAAAGTTACTCCCATTTCCTCTCCATAGATTTCAGGTACTCCCTTGGAAATTACCAAGTCAATAGAATCCTGCATCAAATCTCCTGTAAGTTCTTTATTAGAAGAAATTTTATATGCCGAAGAATTATTATTTCCAGAAAGAAGTTTTTCAATTTGATCAATCGGATTATTGTTTTTTATTCCCAATTCCTTGTTAATACTATTTATATTAATTTGGTTGTAACTAATTACAGCAATTAATATGAACAGCAATAAAAAGTTCATAGACAAAAAATTTGTCTTTTTCTTTTCTTTTTCCTGAATAACATTTTTAGAAACACTTTCTTTTTGTTCCATTTTTATTTTTTAATTATTTAAAAACCTACTATATTATTGTAGTAGGTTCTTAAAATTGTGTCAAATTATTGTATGTTGTTGTCTTTTCTAAAATTTCGGATTTTAATTCTGAAAAAATTTATCGTTGAAATGTCCATTAAAATAATTTACCTCAATTCCCTTTTCAGATTTGCAATCATCTTTAGCGATAATTTGACTTACTGCACAAGAATCTTTCTCATGAGTTTCTGCCAAGGCTAAATCAAAATTTTTAATTTGAAGAAATGAAAACGCTATAAAAACCAAAATAAAAACATTTAGCGAGAACTTTACAAAAGTAAATTTATATTGAGGACTATATTCGCTATTGATTAATTTATTAACTCTTTCATTTGTAATATTAAAAAACGACACAGCACAAGACCTATTATTTAAAATAAAACTTTTCTCTAGATCTAAAACCTTGCACAGAGCACCTGCAAGTGGAGTCTTATTCTTGAATCCATCTGTAGCAAATTCATCTGCCGCCATTTCAGAAAAAACAGAATATTGTCTTGCCAAAGACTTAAATTTAGGGAGAAAAAATAATATCTTTTCCGAATTCTTTACAAAAAACAATTTCAACGGTTCGATATTTTTGATATGCATCTTCTCGTGTAACAAAACTGCTATTAGTTCCTTTTTATCCAACCTTTCCACAAGTTCTGACGAGATACAAACTTTTGGACGAAAAAAAGAATAACAGAATATAACAGGTTTTTCCGAATTAATTTCCGTCACCCTATTTTCCATTTCTGTATATCTCAAAACACTTTTTAACTTTTTCGAAAGATTCTTTTTTCTGCTCAAATTTTCTCTTACAAAATGTTTTGTTGATTTATGAAGTTTAATAAATTTCAACAAAATATAACCGCAATATATAATCATCGATAAGCCGATTAAAAAAATGACCGAAAAAAAATATGGATGATTAAAAAAAGAAAAATGATTTGTACAACCACAAACAGATTCAAGTTTATTCATCGCTGAGCTTGATATTAACAAAAGCTGAGAGTATAAACTAGAAAATGAATATAAGAACACGACAGCAAAAACAAACACAATTACTGCGATTTGAGAAAAAATAATATTAGCTTTTCTTTGAAAAATTAGCATCATTTTTATTTTATTTTTCTTAATTTCTCCTGCCACTTTTTGATAGTTTTTGTATCCTTACTTTCAATGAAATCCAAAAACTGACTAACGGCTATTTCCTCGCCAAAATTCTGAACCAAATTATCGATAGCCTTTCTGGACGATGACAACAAAAACTCCTGCTTATTCTTGCAAATCGGCGAATAAACATAAGCACCGGAATCATTAATCCTACGCTTCAATATTTTTTTATCGTATAGTCGAGACATAACAGTCATAACCGTAGTATAGGCTATCTTTCTTTTTTTCTGCAAGCACTCCAAAACATCCCGCACTGAGGCTTCTTTTTTTCTCCAAATTGTCTCCATGATACCTGTCTCAAGTTCACCAAGTAATTTTGTCTTTTTCATAAATTTTTATATTATCTACTACAATACCATCGTACACCACCTTTTTCGAAAAGACAAGGTTTATATAAAATCAAAATTTATAAGATCTCTGCTTCACATCTTGCCAAATTACATTTATAATGTTATCTTATTTAAGTAAAATATTTTTCAAATGGAGAGGTGCCTGAGTGGTTGAAAGGGGCACCCTGCTAAGGTGTTAGGCCTTTACGGGTCTCGAGGGTTCGAATCCCTCCCTCTCCGCCAGTTCGTGCTAGCACGATGTAGTTTATTAACAAAACATTATAAAATATTTAATATCATAAAATGAATTTTCTAAAAAAACTTATTAATATTAACAATTCTGAAGGAACAAGAGAATCAATGAAAGACTCTTACGAGAAACATTTTCATGCAGCCCAAGGAAATAAGATTCCTTTATCTGGAGGAACCACCCCTCATCTTGCAGGGCTCTATGGAGCTCTTTCTACTCGTTATATAAGCGCAAACATACCGCGACATGAGGTCCAATTGTGGAGTGAACTAACCCCATTTATTTTAATGTCTAAAGATGATTCCGTGAAGGCCTTAGCTGAATATGTAGTTTGTATAGAGAATCCTAAAGATAGACAAAGAGAAGATTGGCTTAAAAATCTAATTAATAAATCTTTAAGAAATATAGAAACTACTGATAAAAATTATATAGCTATGGCAGCGTCTGCGATAACTCAAATGGATATTTATTGGCTTAATTTATTAGATACAGATGTTAGAGAATTATTAGAGAGAGAACGAGAGAAGCTTAATTTAGAGTAACTTAGTTTAGGTGTACGAAGATCTATTAATTTATGAAAAAACACTGTAGAATCTCTTTGCGTGGCTTGTTTTAAATACGGCTCCAGCCCGATGTAGCCCGCCAAAATAAAAGTCACATCATTTTCGTATGTGCTTTTTTTATTTTGCATATTTACCAAAATTTGCTAAAATTAAGATAGTTAAAAGATAATTTTTTAATTTAAATCTATGTTCAAAAAAATTATAATTGTTATTGTTTTATTATTAACTGGAGGAGTACTGACGCTCGCATCGGCAAGTGGAATAATTAAGATTCCTATTCTTGCTTCTGTGCTAGGAACAGATAACCCTAAAAACCTTATCGGAGAAGTTGATCCAAATCTCTATAAAGATGTACTTGTCAAAGGAGATATAACTTTTACTGGTGAAATAAATAAATATTGTCTGACTTGCGATGTAGCTTATGAAAATTTCAGTCCTCTGGATATTACTCTTTCAAGCGCTGAACTCAGCTCATTGCTTCAAGCAACAAACAACGATTTTGGTCCACTTAAAGAAATTCAAATAAAGTTAAAAGACAATGATCAAATAGAGATATCGGGATACGCTAATTTAGAAAAGTACGGCTATAATTTTTCAGGACCAGTATATGCTTCTGGAAGTATTTTCAAAAGTGGTTCTTCAAAAATCAGCATAGAAATTGAAAAAGTTGAACTCGGAATTCTCTCGATTCCTGATAAATATATTAAACAAGGAGAAGATGCTTTAAATCTCCTACTTAATCAACAACTATCAAAAATGACGGACCTAAAAATCGATTCATTAGAAGTAAGCAACAACGCTCTTCACTTTCAAGGAATTTATCCTAAGTCGGCTTCAGCAAAATAAAAAAATCTCTGAAAAATACAAACTTTGTCATTCCCGTGAATACGGGAATCCAGAATTTAATTCAGAAAATAAACTTTAAAAGTACAACTTTGATAGCTTATCAAGATTTCCCAAAATAATAAAAACAGTTCATCGCTGTTTTTTATTTTATAAAATATTTAATTGATTTAAATTAAAAATATAAATTATTTTGTCATTCTGAATTTAATTCAGAATCTTCATTTTCTTGCATTCAAACCAACCTATAAATCTATCCCACAACCCCACTTTTTGCTTTTTCAATAATTAATGCCATATAATTTAAGGAACTATTTATTTAAGAAATAATTTTTAATAAAATGAATTACCCCGCAGCAAGCT
>JAGLJF010000006.1 GCA_023142595.1 Minisyncoccota bacterium
GGAATTGGATTTCCGCCGAAAATTTTTGGTATAAAAAAGGGAGAGACTGAATATACATTGAATTGGATTCCTCTCGGAGGTTTTGTGAAAATTGTCGGTGAAGATGGAGAAGACAAAGAAGATCCAAGAAGCTTTGCCTCAAAGAGTATTTCAAAAAGATTTCAAATAATTTCTGCGGGAGTCATTATGAATATAGTTCTTGCTCTTGTACTTTTTAGTGTGATTTTTTCCGTAGGAGCTCCAATGGACATTGAAGGGGTAGACTTATCCAAAGCAAAAAGTGTGCAAGATCGGCAAATCAAGATTGCTGGAATTGTTGAAGGTTCTCCTGCATCTGAAGCTGAACTTCAAGTTGGAGATTCAATTTTGACCGCAGGAGGAATTCAGATTAATAGTAGTAATGATTTGTATGGATTTACAAAAAGTAATATCGGACAGACAGCCACTTTTACATTTCAAAGAGGAGAAGAAATTTTGTCAAAAGAAATTACTCTGAGACAAGAATTTTCAGAAAAAGATGGGTCTTTGGGAATTGCTCCTTCTGAAACTGCCGTGGTTGCATTCCCTATATTTGATGCGATTATGAAAAGTTTTGGCTGGGTTTATTATTTGATAACTTATATACTTTTTGCTTTTGCTGGGATAATTTGGAGCTTACTTTCAGTTGGAAAAGCTGGCGTTGAAGTTTCTGGTCCTGTTGGAATTGCCGTGATGACACAGCAAGCTGCTAATCTAGGATTTATGGTTGTTTTGAATTTTATGGCAATCATCAGTATAAATTTGGCGATTATCAACGCTCTTCCATTCCCAGCCCTTGATGGTGGAAGGTTGTTGTTTCTGATTGTTGAAAAAATCAAAGGCTCGCCAATAAATCAAGTTTGGGAAGCGAAAGCGAATAATTTTGGATTTTTATTATTAATGGGCTTGATGGTAGTCGTCACATTTCAGGATTTATTGAAGTTTGATGTATGGGGAAAAGTTGTGGGATTGTTTGGATAGTATCCTAATGTTTCTTGTAATATCAAAATTATTTTTTTAGAATCTATCATTTCGAATTCCGAATGGCGAGAAATTGATTTAGATTATATAATTTTTGATAAAGTTGTATATGATTAAAAGTAACTTGATGATGAATAATTAAATACAAAAAAATAAACGCTTAGAGACACCTTGAGGTATCGCTAAGCGTTATTCCAAAAAGATTAATATCCTTTTGGAATCTCGACAATGAATATTGTTTTGTTGCCATTATCGGTATGAACGGTAATTTTTTCGGGAGAAATGTCGTACTCCTTAAACACAGAAGAAGATATAATTTCTTCTATATCTCTTAAGGAAATCTGATCAAGTATCTTTGTTACTGAATCAAATGAAACTTGAATTACTCGATTTCGATATTTTACATCAACCGCATTTCTTTTTGAAATTTCAGCTTCAATTTCTTTTTTAACTAAGTTTTTAGGATTGTCGTTTTTGTCAATAATTATTCTATTATTTCCCATTAGTTCATCCCCTCCAGGATAATTTTAAATTAAAAATTAAATTTATCAGTTTCTTTCTAAATAAATAGATTGAAACTTATAAATTATTTTAGCACATAACTCATAATCTGTCAACCTTTATGAAACAATCAAAACTTTTCGGAAAAACAACAAAGGAGATTCCAAAAGACGAAACAAGTAAGAATGCTCAATATTTAATTAGGGGCGGTTTTGTTGATAAGTCGATGGCTGGAGTTTATACATATTTGCCACTTGGAAAAAGAGTTTTGACAAAAATTGAAAATATCATTCGCGAAGAAATGGATGCAATCGGAGGTCAGGAAATTTTGATGCCAGCACTTATGAAAAAAGAAGATTGGCAAACGACAGGAAGATGGGATATTGACGTGATGATGAAAGTGAAAACTTTTTTTGACAAGGAATATGGACTTGGGTGGACACACGAGGAAGTCGTCACGCCACTTGCAAAAAAATATGCAAGGTCATATAAAGACTTTCCGTTTTCGCTTTATCAAATTCAAACAAAATTTCGAAGTGAAAAAAGAGCAAAGTCTGGAATTCTTCGAGGTCGAGAATTTTCGATGAAAGATTTATATTCTTTCCATACAAATGAAGAAGATTTGGATAAATTTTATGACCAATCGAAAAATGCATATTTCAAAATTTTTGACAGAGTTGGGATTAAGGAAAAAACCTATTTGACTTTTGCGTCAGGTGGGGATTTCAGTAAATATTCTCACGAATTTCAAACTCTCACTTCAGCTGGAGAGGATCTAATTTATATTTGTGATAAATGTCACATTGCTGTTAATCAGGAAATTATTGAAGATTTGGAAAATTCTTGCCCTGAATGTGGTAATAAAAAACTCAAAGAAGAAAAGGCGATTGAGACAGGAAATATTTTTAAACTGAAAACTAGGTTTACTGAAGCTTTTGGATTTAAATTTCTAGACAAAAACGGGAAAGAGAATATTCCTTTGATGGGTTGTTATGGAATGGGTCCTAGTCGACTTATGGGAACTGTTGTTGAGCTTTCAAATGATGAAGGTGGAATTATTTGGCCAAAGGAAATTGCTCCATATCAAGTTCATTTAATTTGTTTGGGCGATGACGAGGTTGTGATAAAAGAAGCTGAGAAGATTTATGAATCTTTACAAAAGGAAAAAATTGAGGTATTATACGATGACCGTAATGAGTCTGCTGGTGTGAAATTTAAGGATTCTGATTTAATCGGAATACCACTACGAATTGTGATTAGCAAGAGAACGATGGAGAATAATAGTGTTGAAATCAAAGAAAGATTGAGCAGTGACACAGAGTTTACTAGCTTGGATGGTTTAGTTGGATTTGTGAAAGATAGAATTTAGGGATTGTATAAATTTATTATTTAATATTTTCGTTTATGTTGAAAAAATTATTTGGATATTTAAGTCATGATATTGGTATTGATCTTGGTACGGCAAATACTCTTGTCTATGTAAAAGGAAAAGGGATTGTGATCAACGAACCTTCTGTTGTTGCTATAAATAAAAAAACTGGACGAATTCTTGCTATTGGGAAAGAGGCAAAAAAAATGGTTGGAAAAACTCCTGCTCATATCGTGGCGACTCGTCCGCTTGTTGATGGTGTAGTTTCTGATTTTGAAGTTACAGAGCAAATGCTGAAGTATTTTATTGAAAAAGTTCATAAAGAATCATTTACTCTTTTTCCTCGACCAAGAGTTGTTGTTGGAGTTCCTTCGGGAGTTACGGAGGTGGAAAAAAAGGCGGTGATTGATGCGTCAATAAGTGCTGGAGCAAGGGAAGCATATTTAATCGAAGAGCCAATGGCAGCAGCAATTGGAGTGAGACTTCCTATTCAAGATGCCTCTGGAAATATGATTGTTGATATTGGAGGAGGAACAACAGAAGTGGCAGTAATTTCTCTTGGTGGAATTGTTTCCAGCAGAAGTCTTCGAATTGCTGGAGATGAGTTGAATGAAAATATCATCCAGTTTGCCAGAGATGAGGCGAACTTACTTTTGGGAGAAAAAACCGCTGAGAACATAAAAATTACAATTGGATCTGCATATAATCTTGATGAAAAAATGGAAATGGCAATGAGGGGGCGTGATTTAGTAACAGGTCTTCCGAAAGAGGTTGTGATAAATGACGAGCAAGTTCGCAGAGCTTTATCTCGTTCAGTAAAAATTTTAATTGACAATATAAAAGCTACCATAGAAGAAACTCCTCCTGAGATTATAGCTGATATAATGACCAGCGGAATTGTTTTAGTCGGTGGTGGTGGAATGTTACGAGGTCTTGATAAGTTAATTAGCGAACAAACAAAAATGCCAGTAAGAATAGCTGACGATCCCTTGACTGCTGTTGCTCGTGGGGCAGGAATTGTTTTAGAAGATATAGAAAAATTACAAGAAGTATTGCTTTCGATGGGAAACGAAAAAACACCAGATTAGTTTTTTATTAAGTCAAATTTACGGATAATTTGTCATTGATATTTCTAGGAAATTTCTGATAAATTATGCTTTTAGAATTTATTTTTATATGAAAAAAGAGATTAATAAAAAAATTAGAGATTTAATTTTTTTGTTAGTAGTTATTGTGCTGCTAATTTTTTTGAATAAATTTGGATATTTATATCAAATAAAAAGTTTTACTGCTTATTCTATAAATCCAATTTCAAAAATATTTCAAAGCATGTCAAATGAATTGGGTTTTTTTGTTGATACTTTGAAAAGTATTGATGAATTTAAGAATGAAAATATGAACCTTAAAAAAGAAAATCTAGAAATGAATTATAAAATTTTGCAGCTTGAAGAAATGAAGATTGAGAATGATATATTAAGAAAGCAATTAAATTTTTCTCAAAATAGTTGCTTTGACGAAAATTGTTTGAATTTAGCGATGGGAGATATAACAGGGAGAGGTCCAGATAATTTTGGAGATTATATGATTGTTAATTTAGGTAAAAGACAAAAAATTGAAGAAGGCTATCCAGTTATTGCTTCTGGAGGAATTTTGATTGGAAAAGTTGTTGAAGTTTTTGAGGACTATTCTCGCATTATGTTGATTACTGATTCTGAAAGCTCGGTTAATTCTATAACTCAAAAAACTCGTTCCAATGGAATTTCAAAAGGAAGCTATGCGACTGGAATAAAATTAGAAATGATAAATCAGTCTGAAAATCTCATTAAAGGTGATCTTGTTATTACTTCAGGTTTAGAAAATAAAATTCCAAAAGGTCTTGTTATTGGAAAAATTTCAAATATAGAAGAAGCAGCGAATAAAATTTTTAAAACGGCAGAGCTGGAGCTTTTTATAGATTTTAATAAGGTTGAGAAAGTATTTATTATTAAAAATGATTGATAAAAAATTGAGAATTAAAATGTTTGTATTTTTATTGATAGTCGCAGTTTTTATGCAGGTTACTTTTGTATCTCAGTTTTTTCAAAGCTTCATACCAAATTTTGTTATACTTATGCTATTAGCAGGTTCGATTGTGGACAGGTCTTCCTTGATTTTTTATATTTCTTTTATTGTCGGGTTTATTTTGGAGATATTTTCTGATATTTATTTTGGGTCAACTGTTGTTAGTATTATTCTGATGGTTTTTGTTGTTTCTGTTTTAAGTACTTTGCTTTTGAAAAAAATACATTCTTTTAATTTATTTGCCATTTCTATTGTTGGAGTTTTAACATATAATATAGTTTATATTATATTAATTAATATAAATAAAATTCAAAATATTTTGTATTTTTTTAACCAACTTTTTTACATAGTTGTTCTTCAGGTAATTTTTACTCTTATTTTTATCTATCCGCTAACATATTTTATTTTGCAAAAGAATGAAGAATAAATATTTTGTCAAAAGCAAAGAAGCAGAATCTCTTGATGTCGAAGAGCTTTTTTTAGATCTTAACGCAGAAGGTGATCATAATATGGAAATATCGTTTGATAACAAAAATTTGAAAATAATAAAAAAATTATTTTTCTTAGTTCTTTTAATTTTCATGGTACAAGTATTCTATTTGCAAATATTAAAAGGAAGGGAATATTCGAAAATTTCTGAAAATAATTACAAGAGAGTTGTTGCCGTAAAATCGTTAAGGGGAATATTGTACGACAGAAATCAAACTCAGCTTATCTTTAATGTTCCAATTTTTGATTTAGTTATAATTCCAAGTGATTTTTACAAAAACAAAAATAATATTAATGAGAAAATAAGAGAGCTTTCAGTTATAATAGAAAGAAGTGAAAGTGAGATTAGGGAAACAATAAACAAGGCAAATCCATATTCCTATCAGCCATTTTTGGTTATAAAAAATATTGAGAAAGATAAAGCTCTTATTATCGAAGAACAAATCAAGAAAATAAATGGAGTGAGTTTGGAAAAAAATTCAATCAGAGACTATGTGGATGGTAAATATATTTCAAATATTATTGGTTATAGTGGAAGAATAAGCGAAAAAGAATTAGAAAAATATCCAGACTATTATTTAACCGATACTGTAGGGAAGAATGGCTTAGAACTATTTTATGAATCTTGGCTTCGCGGAGAATATGGTAGAGAAGAAATTGAAGTTAATTCTTTTGGCAGAGAAATTAAAACGATTAAAAAGGAAAGTTCTAAGTCTGGAAATAATCTAATTCTAAATGTTGATATTGAGTTACAAAAGAAAATATATGATGAGTTATTGGCAATGACTGAGAAGTTGGATACTGAAGCTGGCGCGTCTGTTGTTGCGATTAATCCTCAAAATGGTGAAGTCTTGGCTCTTGTGAACTACCCTTCATACGATAATAACCTTTTTGCGAAAGGAATTAGTAATTCAGAATATAATCAGCTGATTAATAACAAGACAAATCCGCTTTTTGATCGATCAATTGCTGGAGAGTATCCTCCTGGTTCAACTTTCAAAATGGCAATTGGTTCAGCTGTGTTACAGGAAAAAATAATATCGCCAACTCGCGTGATAATAGATAATGGTATTATATATGTTGGAGCTTATTCATTCTTAAGTTGGAAGCCTTTGGGACGAGTTGATCTAATAAAAGCAATTTCTCAATCATCTAATATATATTTTTATACAGTTGGGGGAGGGCATGGAGATATTAAGGGTTTGGGAGTTGAGAGAATTAAAGAATATTCAAATTTATTTGGATTTGGAAATTTATCTGGAATTGATTTGCCAGGAGAAAAAAATGGACTTATTCCTGATGAGAAATGGAAAAAAGATGTTAAAGATGAAAGATGGTATATCGGAGATACTTATAATATATCTATTGGACAAGGAGATGTTTTGACAACTCCGCTTCAAGTTGCAAATTATATAGCAGCGATTGCAAATGGAGGAAAATTATTTCAGCCTCAAATTGTAGATAAAATAATTGATTCTGAAGGGAATATTATAAAAGATATTGAGCCAAAAATTATCAGAGAGGATTTTATTGATCAAAAAAACTTGAAATGGATTCAAAAAGGTATGAGAGAAAATGTAATTTCTGGTTCTGGAGTTTCGCTTGCAAGTTTGCCAGTTCAAGCTGCGGGAAAAACTGGTACTGCTCAATATTATGGCAATCAAAAAACGCATGCTTGGTATACAGTATACGCTCCATATAAAAATCCAGAAATTGCGATGGCGATTAT
>JAGLJF010000060.1 GCA_023142595.1 Minisyncoccota bacterium
GCTTGCTGCGGGGTAATTCATTTTTGTTTAGTATTTCAACCAAATCAAAAGCAAACTACTTAACTAGTAGGTTTAGGCTCACAACTACAAAAGATCCAGATGTCTGGGTTTTTATTTCTTTGTTGAATTGTGAATTAAACTGTTTCATAAATAACTTTATCTAATATTTATAAAATATCATTTTTGAAAAATCTTGTCAATATTTGTTTGTTGCGGAAAATATTTTTTAGTTTTAAAAAACTCCAATTGTGAGATTGGAGTTAATAACAAACTGCTAGAACTGTCAATTTAAACATTAAAATTTATTTATTTCCCTTTCTTTTTTTCTATAATTTCCCTAACTTTTTCTATAATTTCTCCGACTGTGAAATGAGCTTTAATTATATAATCTTCAGCTCCTAGAGCAAAGCCCTTTTCAATCTCACTAGTTTGCCCTAGGTTGGTGAGCATTATAACTGGTATAGAAGCTTTTTCTGGTATCTCTTTGATTTTTTTTAGAACCTCAAACCCGTCCATTTCTGGCATAATAATATCAAGCAATATTATATTAGGATTTTCTTCTTTTATTTTAGCAAGAGCTTCAACTCCATTACATGCGGCAATAACACTAAATCCTTCTTTTTTCAATTTAGTCTCACAAATATCTCTTAGAAAATCATCGTCTTCTGCAAGAACAATCTTTAATCCATCGTTGCTAGTTGCTTCTGTTTTAACTTCTTCTTCCTCCTCTTCGGCTTGTGACAATTTTTCTTCACTTTTATTATTGTTAAAATATTTATTAACTTTTTCCAAAACTTCATTTGGATTAAAATCAGCTTTGACTAAGTAATCGACAATTCCCAAAGAAAGAGCTTTTTCTACTTCTACAGGTTGTCCAGAATTTGATATAATTATAATAGGTATTGATGAATATTTCTCATCATTTTTTAATTTTTCTAAAACATAAAAACCGTCAACATGTGGCATTAACATATCAAGTAAAATTAAATCAGGGACATATCCATCTTCGATTATTGTAATTCCTTCAGATCCATCATCAACAGCCCGAACCTCGTATCCATTTGATGAAAGTTTTTTCATTAAAATATTCTGCAATATTTTTTCATCTTCCATTATAAATATTTTTTTTATCATAACTCTTATATATAACTACTTATATCAAATAATATTAATTATTTACATTTTAGCATAATTTTCAAATATAATAAAGTATTCCTTAAAAACTCCTTAATCTTTATTGTGTTTTTCTGTATTCAGATTTCATAAATACTCCAAAAAATAAGAGAAAGAAGTCAGCTAATGCTAAAATGTCAGTTAGCAAATATTGACTAGTTTATAGATATTTTTTAACCTTTTCTAAAACCTCTTCTGGATTAAATTGAGTTTTTATAAGATAATCTCTTACGCCAAGCTTAAGTATTCTATCAATTTCTACTGGTTCACCAGAATTTGATATAATAACTACTGGCATCTTGTTTAAATTCAAATTTTCAGTTTTATTCATTTCATGCATTACTCCAAAACCATCTATTTTTGGCATTACAATATCCAATAAAATTAAATCTGGCTTGTTTTTTTTCATAAGCGCAAGACCTTCTTCTCCGTCTAAAGCCAGAGAAACTTCATAACCCTCATCGGATATCTTTCTCATAAGCATTGTCCCTAAAATTTCTTCATCTTCGATAATCAATATTTTCTTTTTGTTGTTCATAGATTTTATTAAATGATATTTTAATTATTAATTTTTATTTATTCAATTCTTATTTCCTTTTTAACACTGTTTTTATCTAAAATTTCGCTAATAAATATTGAAAGGGTCATTATTAAAGCTCCGATTACTATTAAAAGGTCAACGATAAGAGTAAGAGTTGGTGTTGTTACAAAGTTATGTATCGGACCACCAAGAAAAAATAATAATATACCAGAAAAAAGAAGATATGATTTTAACTTGATTTTTTTGTTAGCTGTTCTTTTGTTTTCCAAAAAAAATATAATAGCAGAAGGAATAAACAAAATTGTGTTAATCGATAGAATTCCCCGATGCTTGCATTGGTTGGAGTTGTCAAAAGGGATTTCTTCCTCTTGATACCTCGGCAGCTTGCTGCGAGGTTCTTCATTTATTCCAATCAAAGCGCTTGTAATCGGTGGGATTTATAAGATATATACTTCGTTAGAGGCTAAAAATGCGTTTACAAATTGAGTATTATAAAAAATAACAATAACACCAATAACTGAATAAATAACAACAAAATTTACTATATATTTTTTTAAACTAAGGAATCTGATATTTATGGGAAAATGAATGATATTATTGCTAAAAACATAAATATGTGGGCGATTGCCCAAAACTACACATTAACAGATTCATTATAGTCAACAGCTCCACAGTCGCTAAACTGAAAAAACTTGTTGAGTGTCTAAAAATAATAAAAATATTTCAATTTTTTATTTATTTTATTGTGTTTAATTCATAATTGATATACTTTTATTCTTGTAAAACAAAACGCAGAAGCAGTAATTGCAGTATTAATTGCTGTAATGCCCATGTTTTTAAAATTGTCACATTAAAACTAAAATAATTATAACATATAAGAAAATTAATCTCAAACTATTATTTTTCTTTTTAAATAGTAAGTGTGCTTTTGAAGTTAAAATTCTTTCAAAAATTCTTCCACTTTGCTTTTCAATGGTAAAGTAAAGTAAAAAGATGTTTCTTTCCCTTCTTCTGATTCAAACCAGATTTTTCCGCCATGAGATTCAATAATATTTTTATTAATAAATAACCCTAATCCAGAACCTACAGTTTCAGTTTTAACTGCATTGTCAGATCTAAAAAATTTAGTAAAAATTCTCTCCTTAGATTCCTCTGGAATACCAATACCTGTATTAGTTATTTCAAATTTAATTTCATGATTTTCTGCGTCTTCTGTTAAGTGTATATAAACTTTAGCACTTTCAAAACTATAATTAATAGCATTTTCTATTAAATTTTGAATAACAAGTTTGATTTTTTCTTTGTCAGCCAATACATCAGAAATTTTATTATTATTTTTAAATTCCATAATAACATTTTTTTTGCTAGCCTTATGCTCTTCTCCTTCTAATACTTCATTTACAAGATCCGCAATCTTTAAAAAGTCTTCAACTTGAATATACCTTCCTTCCTCTATTCTTGATAAGTTTAACAGATCATCTACTAAGTCGATCATTCTTTCATTGGATAAATTTGATTTTTCAAGATATTCTTTTTGTTTTTCATTAAGCGTTCCAAGATCTTCATCTAATATTGTCGTCAATGTCCATTTAATTGCGGATAAGGGAGTTCTTAGTTGGTGTGCAGCTATTGAAACAAATTCAGTTTTTAAGGCTTGAACTTTTTTCTCTCGAGTAATATCATGTAAAATTATAAACTTATTAATACTTCTGTCATTTTGTTTTATTGAAGATATCGATAATTCTAAGGTGCTATCTTTATTAATTACAATTTCTTTTCTGAAAACCTCATCCATCTCTTCATTAATTACATCGTTGATTGGCTTTAACTTGTTTATCTTGGAAAAATCTTTGATATTTTTTCCTTCGACATTTTTTCTATCAATATTCAAATATCTTTCTGCCATCTTATTAATAATCGATAGATTGTTATTATTATCAAAAATTAGAAGTCCATCAGAAAAATTAGTAATAATTGATAATGTTTTATTTCTTTCTTCTTGTGCAATCTTTTTTTCGTTTTGATTATCTTCTAGAATGTTTAGTAATGCTTTTTGAGATTTTTCCAATTTATTAGTTCTTTCTTTAATTTTCTTGTCCAGTCCTTCAATAACTTCTTGTAACTGTTTTGTTCTGGCATTCAGTTTAATTTCCAAAATATCTCCTGTTTCAGAAAGTTCCTTGTTAGTTTTTTCAAGTTCTAGTATTTTTTCATCAAGTTCATTATTAACGCTTGTCAATTCCAAATCACGCCCAACTAAAAGCTTAGAGAGTTTATTTATTTCATTTTTATATTCTTTTTCTAGATCATTTTGTTTATCATCTGCTAAAGTATTATCAGCGTTGATATTATTTGCAGAATTATTTTTATTTGTACTAGAAATAGATCCCAAAAGAGAATTATTTTTTTTATTGTTTGATGCCATTAGCAGCTACTTTTAATAGTTTTACAAAATAAAACCGTGCTGATTATTAAATATTGTATTTTAGGATTGTTATTTCCCAATTACCATAATAACAGCTGTTTCATTATGAAATCTACATGTTAAATCACTTTTGTCATTAAATGGAGCAATTTCACCATATGTATAAAATCCAATTATTGGAACTTCTTCTCCTAAAACCTTTGCGATTGCATCAATTTCATCTTTGGCATATCTTCCAAATAATTTATTTCTCGCTATACAATTAAATATTATTGCTGCAGCTGGTTTTTTCTCTCCTAAATTTTCAAGTGCCACGGTTGTAGCTTCTTGCGCTGCTTTAACCGCTTCTTCTTTGTTTCCAATTAACAATCTTACCTTAGATCCCACTGGAACTTCAGCAGCACATGTAATTGCGCCATTTTCATCAACAGTAATTGGATCCCTAACAAGAAGCTCGTCACTATCTTCTATAATCATTCCAATCGGATAAGTGATGGCCATTTTTGCTAAAGGTTCTTCTCTTAGCTCTTCTGCCTTTTTGCCGAAATAATCTTCATAAATATGTATAGCTGGCTTTCCATCGACTTCTTGCAAAACTGCTCCTTCTGATTTCGTCACTGTCATAACTGTTCCAATTGGTACCCATCCATGTCTTACTCCAACACTAACAATTCCATCACCAGACAGCCCAACACCAACAAGTGAAGATTGCAAAGCTTTGTCATTGTAATATTGTGTTGTTTGTTTAAAATCAAAATCATCTCCAGAAGCTCCTCCTACAATTAAAGTATTGTCTCCAACAACATCTCCAACTCCTCGAACAGTGTCAGCTCCATTTCCAGTTAACACGTCAATGAGCATAAATATGGTGTCAACATTCATACTCCCTGCTTTTTTCATGATCTCTTTTGCTAAATTTGACCCAGCTTCTCTGGGATTTGGGCTAATTTTTCCGCCATTTACTGTGGTGATATTAATTTCATCACTTTGAATTGCCATAATTGCAACACTCTCTTTAGCGGGACCATCGCTTGTTATCTCACCAGCAGTACTGCATCCAACCAAAGAAACATCACCACTCACTTCTCTAATTGAAGATATCAATTCTTGTTGATTGTATTTTGAAGAAGCAAACACAATTAACAATTTAGGATTTTTAATATCCTTTAATGCTTTTTTACAAGCATCTTTACCTGCTTTTTTTGAATCAATTTCATTACTTGATCCAACTACTACTTTTGTTGTCATATTGTTTTTTTAATTATTAATTATTTTTATCACTTATTGTTAATTTTTTTATACCAACTACAATCTTCGCAATCCTTAATTCATCTTTTTTCCGAACGAGGATATTTCCCAGAAGACACTAACCAACATTCTTTTCCATAATCAGAAATATAGGTTTTACATTTTTCACGAATTTCTTTTTTACAATCCCAATATTCCCAACAGTTAGAAGGCTCTTTTGTTTTGTTTTTATTAAAATCATTTTTATTTACAGAAGATTTTTTTGTTTTAATTCTTTTATTTCTTTTTTTAAATCTATCATTTTTAGTTCTCTATCAATTGCGAGATTGTTAAACTTTTCAAGCTCTTTAACTTTTAGCTTTAATGTATCAGTTTTTTCTTTGACTTTATTATCTAGCTCATCAGTTAAATCTTTTAATCTTTTTGTTCTTGCATTAACTTTAATTTCTAAAACTGAATTTGACTCTTTGACTTTATCTAATGTAGTATTAAATGCTTTCGCAGTTTTTCCAATTTCATCGTTTGAATTAATTTTAATTCTTCCTTCGTAATCACCTTTTCCTATTTTCTCGGCAAATTTTGATATTTCATTAATTGGATTCGAAATATAATAAGCAACTAAATATCCAATCGCAATAATTAATATAAATGTCAAAAATAGCAGAATAAAGCCATAAACAACTAAATTTTGAGTAAACATTTCTGTATTACGGACATTTATCTGGTCAGATTCATTTTGTAATTGTGAAAGCACACTTTCTCTCCATCTTATTTGAGAAAGCTTTTCAAGCTCTTCTAATTTAATTTTTTCATTTTTTAATACTATCCTTTCAAGATTTTCTGATATTAGATAATATTTCTCAATCAAATCATCTTCTATTACGTCTTTGTTTTTTATTTCATTTCTAAAATTTATAATGGCATTTTTCCAGTCATTAAAATGTTTTTCATCTTTGTACTGGTAGAGTGCCTCTTTCCCTTTATATGAGAATTCATAATAAGCTATGATAATATCATTATCTTTTGTATTTATTACAGAATCTGTAATTGAATATCTTATTTCTTTTTCGATTTTATATTGTTCTTCAAATTTCAACTCCAAATTTAATCTTTCACGATGCAAATTTATAAACTCATCTGCTAAATTGAAAAACTCATCAGAGCCAGTTTTTAAACTAGATGCAATAGCGGTGTCTTCTGGATCATTGTCTAAATTTTCGAATTTTGATATAAGATCCCATATTTCTTCTTTCTTTTTTTCTAAATCTAATTCTTCAACATGCTTATTCGTATTTAAATAATATTCTCTTATGGATAGCTCTGCTTCTTTCTGCTGAATTATTAATTTATGGATGAGATGTATTTCTACTCCGTTTTTATCAGTCTTGTTGGCATTATAGTTTATAAGAGAAACGCCAACAATATTATAGATCATCGCAACAACAAAAAAACCAAATATTATTTTATTTTTTATTTTCCAGTCTTTAAAGTTCAAGAACATATTAATTTTTAGAAAAATTTTCTTTATTATGTTTCAATTATAGCACAATAAAGATCAAAAGTAAATAACTAAAATAAGAACAAAAATTAATTTTTGATAAAATAAATAATGGTTACGAGAAACATTGATAGTATATAAATAAAAAATAATATATTTCTATTAAGGCTATCTTTTTGTTTTTGTATTCCTTGTTTGTATTGTCTTTGTTGTTCGTAAAAATTTTTTTCAGCGATGTTTTTTTCTTGAGGAGTTTTATTTTTGAACTGAGGTGCAACTGGAGCAGTTATTGAATTTAAATTATCGTGTTTAGTCAAAGTTAAATTTTTTGAGGTGATTGAAAAAAACATATTTTCGTTTTGAGTTGGGATCTTCTTTTTTATTTTTTTCAGTAGCGCCATTTTCACTTTCGGTGAATTGATTTTGTTTGTTTTGAGAAGTATCTGATTTTTTTGTTTATCTATAATTACAAAATCATCTCCCAAAACTGAACTGCTAAAATATCCTACAGGGCCTGTTCTTGAAAAAGCATAAAATGATAACATATTTTCCCATAGATGGCAGGTAGATTGTTTTTTGTCTGTGACAAAAACTTCAATTCCGCTTTCGCTGATTTTATATTTACTAGAGGCGCTTGATGATAAATTTTTTGAACTTTTTAGTATGTCGTCTTTTTTGATAAAATATATTATTACAAAGATAATGACCCCCATTAAAAGAAATCCCAAGGAAGAGAACAAAATAAAAATCAAAATAAAGATAAGTCCAGATGCTTTAGAAACAAGGTAGGCTCTTTCTTTCTTTCGATTTTGAGATTCAGTTATTTCCCATTGAATTGGCGTTGTAATAATTCCCATTTTTTTATTTTATAGATAAGAAAGAATTTCTAGCAAGTCGTGGAGCAGTGCTAGGAAAAAAGAGAAAGTGGCAATTCTTGGGTGCCATTAAATGGAATTTTATGACCTTCTCCTGTGTTTATAGTTGTAATTAAGGATACTGTAAAAAATGACATAAAAGTAAAAATGCCCAGATAAAAAATCAAGGGTTCATTGAAAATTAAAAAGTATGTAATATTTTCTAACATGTATTTTGTTTATTGGGTATATTCTAGCATAAAAATCTATAAATTTCAAATTGAAATTTATAGGTGGTCGACATAAAAAAGCAGTTTTTGTAAAATTGATTTTTTGCTTTTTCTCTATTTTCTGCTAATCTATATCTTAATAAGAAAAAACATGGGCCATTGGCGCAGTTGGCTAGCGCGCCTCCATGGCATGGAGGAGGTCACCGGTTCGAATCCGGTATGGTCCACTTGTGTTTTGTAAAGAAGTATTTATAATTTAAAATATTTATATAGTTCCAGTCCGTAAAATTAGATAAAAACAACCTCTAGTATTAGGGGTTATTTTTTGGTCATATCAATTAAATATTTTAATAGTTAATATATTGGTTTACAGCTTTTTAATAATTTTTTTACAAAAAGTTGTCTACAATACATAAACCATCCTACTTTATAGCTCTTTTTATCATGAAATCAATATTTTCAGTTGTATTCACGGCTTTAATGTGAATATCTGGGTGATTATTTTGCCAAACCCTAAAAATCTCATCTGCGAACGCTTGTCCAACTGTTTTGATATGTTTAAAATCAAGAATTACATGTTTAAAAGAACCCAAAGCATTCATGACTCTCTTGGCTTGAGACCTAGATATATATATTGAGCCCATTTTATATAACCTCACATCAACTCTTGTTTTCGAAAATTCAAAATTTTCTCCAGTATATTCCCTAAAAACATCTTCAAGCTTTTTATTTGATTGAGCATTGATAATAAATACAACTCTCGTTCCGTCAACTCTTTTTATATCTTCTACAAAAACATCTTCTATGTTGTTATTAAAAATTAATCTCTTATTTGAGCTTTCAATAATAAAATTATCAGCTATCTTTGATGTAAAAAACACGCCTTCTCCTGAATGTTTTTCAGGATCCGTGGTTTGTTTTCCCTTAAGCAAGTCTTGAATCGCTTCCATTTGATTGGCTAAATTCTTTTTTTTCATAATGTTATTAAAAATACCGATACCCTTATCAATTATGGAAAATTTAATATCCCCATTCTTTTCAATGTTAATTTCGATTTCTTCAGACCTAGAATGATCGATGGCATTATTAAGCATTTCAGTGAAAGCATAATTAATTATGACAAACAAATCTTTTTTTATGTCAAATAATATTCCTGAATTTTTTTTAACTTCATTGAAAATAAAATCTTCAGACAATCCAATGTTGAGATAGTTCTTTTTTATCTTTTTTATCTTTTTTATCTCTTTCAGTATTCGTTTTTTTTCTGCTTTTACATATCGAGCTTGATTTGATTTTCCTATTAAAACTATTTTTCCATCTTCTCTTAATTCTTTTAAAATTCTACTAACATAAACACGAGAAAAATTTGTTTTTTTGACAATGTCTGAGACCTTGATGCTGTCCTTTTTATTTAATTGTTCTAGAATTAATGTTTTTATTTGCATGGTTTGTATATTAGTTTACTACTTTAAGTGTATCATAAATAAAAAAAGTTGTCAACATCAGTGTAAACAACATATCTAATTCAAGTAATTAGTTTAGATTTAATTTAAAAACAAAAACCAGTTCACTTTGAACGAGTTTTAATGTAGGTTATATTAAGTTCCAACTTGGGTGGCGTAGTAGAGGACATTAGAACTAGATTTGTAGAAACGGCTATGAATAAGGGTGTGAATATAACAAATTTTGAGAATGATTTTTAATCGATAGAATTCCCCGATGCTTGCATTGGTTGGAGTTGTCAAAAGGGATTTCTTCCTCTTGATACCTCGGCAGCTTGCTGCGAGGTTCTTCATTTATTGTTATTGAATTGAAAATATTTTTAAAAAAATAATAGGTTTAATTAAATAAACCTATTCAGATAATATATTATTTTACGATTTGCAAAGCTAATTGGTCAAAATTTTCTGTGACAAATTTTTTTATCACGTTAAAACCAGCAAAAAAACATTCTGTATTTTCACCACAGCGTATTTGACCTGTGCCTCTGTCTCTTTTTACTAGTAAATATTTTTCGAGTTCATTAACATGAGCATTAACAGGGACTTTTGTAAGGCCTGTTTTTTCCATTATTCTGTCGATACTTGTTGGAAGCATTTTTAGTATAACAAAATTATTTTTTTTGATCCAACTTTGACTAAATCTAGAGCCAATAGCGAAATAGTATTTTTCAGAATTGATTCATCCATTTTATTTCCTCCAATATTCGTATATTTAATAGAATAAATTCCTCGTCA
>JAGLJF010000061.1 GCA_023142595.1 Minisyncoccota bacterium
AGGTTGGTTCGGTGGCGGTGTATTGGCGAATAAATGACCAATCTTGCACACCCTGTGAACCTGCACCTTCATAAAGTACTAACCCCATTAATTCATTAGGAATATTTGTGGTAGATGTAAATGCAGTTTCTGGGGTCGTATTATAGAATGGATATATTGTCACAAGTGATGAACTTGATGCAACTATTTTAGTATTATAATATGTATCCGCTGTAAATATCGGCGTAATGCTATCTCCACCCCATGCTCCTTCATTCCTTGTACGTAATGATGCTGCTGATACATTTGAATAGGCACAAACCGAATCATCAGAATATGGCGTTGATATATTAGCAACTCCTATATATACATCATCTCCAGTAATACGCTTCCATTTTCCTTCCCAAACAAAAGGAACTGCTGTAACTGCCGAATCTAAGAAATTAGATGTAGCAGTACCATGCCATTGAACAAATACATTGTCACCATCACTCCCACTACTCAATCCATTATTTCCATAATACATCCAAACAGTTGTATCACCATCGGATAAATCTGACTTAATCCAGACATCTGCTGTTGTACTATCTGTTTTTGATTCAATCCAATATGGTATATATACGCCTGAATTTGTCACAAAACGAATATCATCAAAATCAGCTTGCATTGCAGATTCATATGTAATTGTTATATTTGTTTGATAATCTGTAAGTGCGCCAGAATGTGATATGGTAATTGGTTTTTTATTTGTAAAAACATTCACGTTGCCAGAACTGTCAGATACTGCAGAATATAAATTTAGTGTAGTTGTAATTCCAAATACTACCGTTGGTTCGTTTGCGATGTATTCGCGGATAAATATCCAGTCAGTGTACATTGTATAAGGATTTCCATCAACACCACTTAATGAATAATTAAGCGGTTCAGTAGTTGTCGGAATGTTAGATGTAACTGGAGAATTTGTTAATTCTATTCCATTTTCATAAACAGCCCCATATGTAGAATTGACCCGTTCCATCTTTAAAATTTTATACCCCATCCGATTCATATTAGTTGTAACATAACCAGTATTATTAAGAATCCAATTTCTATTATCACTACCATCATTCGACATTATTTTATATCTTGGAACTGCATCTTCATGACCAATACCAAAAACAAAACCACCATTTCCAGATTCATTAAAATTTATTCGAGCTTCAAGTATTGAAGGAGAGGTATATTCATTGTCTGTTTCTAAATAAGATAATTGATTACCGCCGACAGAATATGTCATAATTCCATTACTAATTGAAGGAGTAGTAGCACCACCAGAATTCCATTTTGATACATCTAATGAACTGCCCAAAAAATCATCCCCAAACACCATTGTATCTGTTATGTTACCACCATCACTCAATCCAGCATTCCCGTAAAACATATATACTGTATCATTATTACCATCAGTAATACCTGTCGGCAATTCCAACCAAACATCAGTAGTTATACTATCAGTATGACTTTCAATCCAATAGTCAATATATGTTCCACTACCATCAGCTTGTGTATTGAATCTCACATCTTCAAATGATGTTTTCATCAATGACTTATAAAGCACTGTTGCTTTTACTTGATAGTTCACTGGTGTTGTTGTCCCAGTCGTAGTGATTGTGATTGGAGTTCTCCTTGAAAATTCAGAGATTGTTCCGATTGAATCAGATTTTGCAGTATATACCAAATCTGTACCTATGTCCGCACTCACATTCACCCATGCAGACAAAGTAATTGTGTCAGTAATATCTAAAACAGCATCGTCAGAAACTGTAATTTTATCATCTGTTCCGTCAAAGTTTAAACTTCCATCAATCTTTCCAGTGACTTGATCACCAGTAGTCATTGTCCCTGAAGATGTTCCGTCATTGCTGTTGGAAGTGGAATCAGTCATTTGAGGAGCAGAACCAGATGGGTCTTCTTGAAGATGCTGAACCATTTTGTGGTTTGTATCCCAAACACTGTTTGTGTCCCATTGGTTAGCTATAGAAGCATTTCCATAATACATATATATGACAGTATCAGCTGAAGAAGAGAGAGTTGGAATTTTTACCCAAGTTTGAATTTCTCCTGTGACGTTATTATACTTCTCAATTTCATGAGAGAGCTTTGTACTTCCGTCAGAAGAAGTAAAGAGTATGTCTCCTCCATCTGATTGACCTACTTTTCCACTGTTGGATGTGTCTTTCCAGTCCGCATCCGTTCTATTGATTAAAATTGGAAAGTTTGTTTGATCCGTGTTTGGTACTTTGGTGTTGTCTATAGTGATTTGTTTTCTATAATTCCATGTTCCTCCAGTTGAATACCAAACTTCTCCCGCAGCCTTAGTTCGATTGGTTGATATTTGAAGATTATTTAAAGAAACTTTTACGGGTAAAAAGACTCCTGTGATGGTTTGGAAGATAATCAAAAAAAGAACAACAGAAGCAGTTAATTTCTTTTGAATCTTTAAGCTTTTTAATGTTTTATGTATATTGGTTAATTTATAGTAAAAGTTTCTGCGTGAATAATTTTGACACTTCTTTGGTTGAAATTTTTCAGCATCAAAACTTTTCAAAGATTTATCTCTCGTTTTTTTTATATCTTTGTTGGGAATAATATCTTGAATAAGCATTGTTTCTTGTATTAATTAATGATTAATTATCTGGTCTGTAATTTTTTATTACAGGTTAAATATAACATAAAATAGATTCTGGAACAACGGCCTATGTCAATAACTCAACACAAAAACCTTATGAACAAAGAGTGTCTTTGTAAAAATTAAATTAAACTCTCATATAATTTCATAATTTTATCAACCCAAGGAGCAATTTCAAATTTTCTTGAATTTTCCTTAGCTTTTTCTGCCATTTTTTTTCTCAATTCTTCATTATTTACAATTTGCAAAACTTTCTCGGCAAAGTCTTCTTCGGAACTACTAGTCAAAAATCCATCTTCTCCATCTTTGACGATATCCTCAATTCCGCTTGCCTTGACTGCCACTACTGGACAGCCAGCTGCCATCGCTTCTACTGCCACAAGACCTTGAGTCTCTGTTTTTGATGCAAAAACAAAAATATCACTAGCTTGATAAAGACTTACAATTTCAGTCCTATCAACAAGTCCTGTAAAAATCACCTTCTCTTTAATTCCAAGGTCTTCTGCCATTTTTTCTAAATCTTTTTTCACAGCTCCGTCTCCAACTATCATAAACTTTATATTTTTTTCTTTCTGAGTAATTTTTACAAAAGATCTCACAAGAAATTCAAGATTTTTTTCTTTTGTTAATCTACAAGCAGTAATAAGCATAATTTCATCTTGTTTAACTCTATATTTTTCTCTAATTTCTTTTTTCTTGCCTGTATCGTTTTGAAAATTATCAATATTAATTCCACTTGGTATAATTTTAACAGAAGCCGCAACGCCATGATTTTCAATAAGTCTTTTGATTGCGGTTGAAGGAGAAATAACAGCATCACATTTATTTGAATAACCAACCGTGATTTTTCTGATATATTTTTTTGAAATGGAACTTGGCACTAATGGGATATAATGAGAATAATCTTCATATTTTATGTGATATGTAAAAACCAATGGAATACTTAATTCTTTCGAAAATTTCATAGCCTCAGACCCCAAAGAATATGGCTGATGAGAATGTATGATATCTAGTTTTAGTTCTTTCACAATTTCTTTCATTTTAGATCCAAAAGGAACTGGAATTACATAAAAATATCCACCATAATTGAAACGGATACTTCTATAGCGAAAAATATTTTCATCTTCGTCTTTATAGTTTGGATATTTTGGAGCAAAAATAAATACTTCATGTCCTGCCTTTTTAAGCCCTTTTGAAAGATTTATGACAGAGGTTTCCATGCCACCTTTTGAAGGCGTATAGTAATTTATAAACATTCCTATTTTCATAAATGTCATTTTAACAAATTAATATGCGGACATTCGAATCAATTTATAACTATAATTTTGTGATAAAATAAATTTTTGTTCTTAGTTTTTATTATTATTTTTTCCGCTTTTTATTTTTTCAATCCCATCTTCTGCACGATGAATTATTCCATACCAAAAGGAAGGGATATATACTATACTCGCAAAAATCATAGCAATAATAATAATTGCATCATAGCTCATACGGGTCCAATAATCATTTTCGAGCTTGAACCACATCCCTATCTCATCAAACGTTAACCCCATCCCAATACCATATAAAACTCCAATTTTAAGCCGATTTTTAGTGTTTTGATAAATAAGTGCAAGAAATCCAGCAATAGCCATTATAACTATGCCATAATTAAGATGATGCACATGATATCCCTTAATATAAAGATATGGATCTTCTACGATACCAAAAACATCTAAAAGAACATACGTTCGAACAGTGATAAATGTCAACAAAAAAGAAACAAGCACAACGAAACTCATTCTTCTTTTATGCTTTTCAATAAGTTTATAGTAAAATAATTTCAATTTTATAAAATAATTATTTATATTTAACGCCTATTTCTTATATTACACTTAATACTTTTATTATAACACAAAATATGAATTTTAGAATAAAAAAAGA
The DNA here is from genome assembly GCA_023142595.1 of Minisyncoccota bacterium. Lineage (GTDB taxonomy): Bacteria > Patescibacteriota > Minisyncoccia > JAHIHE01 > JAGLIN01 > JAGLLA01. The sequence continues at coordinate 4,571 of JAGLJF010000061.1, forward strand.
GATTTGTAATTATATTATCAAAACCCCTCGACAAAATGATTAATATATTTGAAAAATAAGAATATAATCAAAATAAAAAGCGGAGTGAATAATAAGTTTTACCCTATTCTTCTTCCGCCTCAATTAATTGTATTCTTTTGTAAAGGAAGATACCTCCAAAAATCATATAAAATTTGGGGACTAACAATATTAACTTCGAATCGATTGTTAAGAAATCCCACTTTTTATAATCTCTATGATTTGGTATCAGCGCCATAATAATTCTGCTAATCCCTTTCTTTATCAAATATTTATGTTTTTTTTCATCGCAATTTCCATAAACCACTGCGAAATGTGGTATCCAGCCCTTCATTCCCTTGACTCCGAAAAGAAACTGCGACGATAAAATTCTTATTCCTGTAGGATTAGTTCCTTTTGCTTCCAATTCTTATCCCTCCAGATAATTTTACTTGTTTATAAATTTAATACAAAATTGAAAAGATGTCAACAAAAATAATACAAAAAAAGATTAATCTCACGATTAATCTTTTTAAGAATATTTACTTTTCCTATTCTATTTTTCCAGCTCAGCATTTATCATGTCTCTAAAATTCTGAATTGTTGGCAAATATTTGCTATTTCCAGAATTAACAACTCTTTTACCGTTTATAAAAAAAGTCGGCGTTCCATTAATTTCATCTTTTTCGCCCTGCTCTTTTTGTTTATTTATTTTATCAAGATATCCATTTCCAGTAAAACACTCGTTGAATTTTTCCTTATCAACTCCAACTTCCCTAGCATAAGTCTTCAAGCTTTTTTCCTTCAGGCCTCCTTCTTTTGTATAAAGCTTTTCGTGCATTTCCCAAAATTTCCCTTGCTCTCCTGCACATTCAGAAGCAATCGAAGCTCCTTGCGCATCTTTATGAAATTGAAGTGGGTAGTGTCGATATATTAACTTTATCTGATCTTGATATTCGTTCATTACCTCTTCCACCATACTATAAGAATTTCTACAAGCAGGGCATTCATAATCACCATATTCAATCATCGTAATTGGAGCATTCTCAGGACCCTTCACATTTTCAGCGTTACCCCAGTTTTTATCTTCCTGATAAGAAGAACTTTTTAAATCCGAAGAAGAAAAATAAATTATTGCTCCAAAAATAACTATAATTATTCCAACAAACAACGCTGGACTTGATACTATTTTTTGTATAAAACTCGTTTGATTTTTCATTTTTAAGTATTAACAGTAAATAAAACTAATTATTTAGATAATTCATTGTCTATGACGTTTTTAAATTCATCAATCGACATAATTCCTGACAAAAACTGATCGTTAACAAAAAATGCTGGTGCTCCTCTTACGCCATAATTTAATCCAATATCTAAATCGTCATATACTTTCTGAGCATATTTATCAGAATCTAAACATTCATTGAATTCTGCAATATTTAATTCCAATTTTTTAGCAGTATTCCTCAAATCTGAAACTGTCAATTTGTTTTGATCCTCAAACATTAAATCATGCATTTCCCAAAATTTCCCTTGATCATTTGCACACTGTGAAGCTTCAGCTGCTTTTTGCGCATTTTCATGTTCTGGCGGTGGAAGTGGAAAATGTTTATAAACTAATCTAACTTGCTCTGGATAACTTTTCAAAACCTCATCAAGAACATTTTTAGCTTCATTGCAATATGGACATTCGAAATCACTAAATTCAATTATAATTACCTCCGCATCTGTAGATCCCTTGGTTGCATCATCATCTTCTGTTTTTGGCGCGCCAAGATTTCTGCCAACAGGAATTCCTGTTTTAACTGCATCTAAAATATAACCACTTTCATTCTTAATCAAAACATCTCCTATTTTTTCATACTCTTTGATTCCTGAAACATTAGAACTAAAGACAAAGGCTGGAAGTGTCTTTATTTCAAAAGAATCTATCAAATTTTTTCCCTCTTCTGAATCGAAATTGACATTAACAGCATCCATAGTTGGAACGATTGTTTTTATTATATCCAAAACACTTTCATATTCACAACTTTCACAACTTTCATCTGAAACAACATTTACCATGACAATTGGATCATCAAAAGCAACCCAAGTTTTTCCACCATTTTCCAAAACATTCTTTTCAATATCAAAAACATTATCATTTTTTCCAAAAAGATCAATTCCAAAACTTCCAGAAATAATAATTCCAACAACAAGACCAAATAATATTAAAATTACATTGGAATCTACGCCTTTTATTGTCTTTTTATTTGTTTTGTTTGTTTCTTTTTTATTATTAATGTTAACTCGTTCTTTTTCTTTGTTAAAATCTTCTAGATTATTTATTTCCATAATATTTTATTTATTAACAAATTTATTAAACATTTTTTTCTTTTTTGCTATAAAAAATACCAAAGGCAAAGATAATAATAAAATCCATTGTGTGTTTGTAAGTCCAATGTAGCGACTATTACAAAAACTTAAATCATCACATTTAAAAAACTCAATTAAAAATCTTGAAATCATATAATAAAAAACAAAAACAAAAGTTAAAATTCCTTCTTTTGTTTGTCTTCTTTTAAGATAGCAAATTATCAAGAAAATAACAAGAAGGCTCAAAATATGATACAGAATAACTGGATGTCTAGTAGTTTCATCCAAATAAACTCTTCCCCACAGCAAAGTTGTAATTTGACCGATATGATCATAAATTAAAAAACAACCAACTCTAATAGTAATTATTGCCAAAATTGCGCCAGGAAGAAAAATATCTGTCAATTTAAAAAAATCAATTTTCTTCAATCTAGTATAAAAATAAAATATTATACTCGCAAAAAATACACCTCCAAGCAAAGAAAAACCACCACTTGAAAAAATATAATTTTCTCCTTCTCGGAATGCATCAAAATTAAAAATTATATAAAAAATCTTTGCTCCAGCAATCATTGCAATCATCGAAAGAAGTAGTAACTCCCAAATGTAATCACCACTAATATTTTTCTTTCGAGCTTCTCTGAGAGATAAAAACAAAACCCCTAAAAATCCAAGAGACGCCATAAGCCCCCAAACTTGAATCGTAATAAACCCTATGCTAAATTCATTAAAAGAAAAATATGGAATCATAATATTGACAGATAAAAGTTATTGTAATAACCTTAATAAAAGAAGGTGATAATATTGACAATAGTTTTGCAAGGAGAAATACCTTTACTTTATCCAGATAAAGTCATTGTTCTTACTTTAATAGACAGGACGGTAATAAAAAATCCAGAAGAAACAGTGTCAACAACTGCCACTATACCAGAACTTGTAAAGTCAGTCTTTCCAATAGAAGGCAAGATTAAACCCTTCAAAGGAAAAAATATATTCACAATAACTAAGGGGTGGCCTCCAGAAAAATAAAAGCTTAGCTAGAAATATCATATTCTAGTTATTTTTTTGCACTTCGTAGTTTCCTATGATAAGAAATCGCGAACCGATGTGCTTCATCGCGCATTTTTTTTATAAATTCAACATCAGGAAAAACATATCCTCGAGAAGCTGAAAAAAACAACTTCTCCCCTTTTCGATCTGGACCTTTGGCAATCGCCACTATCGGAATGTCTAAATTATACTTTTTTAAAATTATACTAGCAACATTTTTTTGTCCCAATCCCCCATCAATTATAATTAAATATGGCAACTGCCACTCTTGATGAGCGAATCTTCTCTCAAAAACCTCCCCAAGCATAGCAATATCATTTGCCCCAACAACAGATTTGATTTTAAATTTTCGATATTCGTCTTTGTCTGGCTTTCCTTGAGAAAACACAACCATACTTCCCACAGAAAACTTTCCAGAAATATTTGAAATGTCATAAGCTTCCACGCGAAGAGGCAGTTTCTTTTTATTTTTATAAAAAACATCATCATCCTTTATAAAAGCAAAATCACGAATATGTCGAAGAGAAAAAATTTGATTTCTAATCTCTGATGCTTTCTCAAAATGTTTCTTATCAGATTCATTTTTCATCTCTTTTTCAAATTTTTTAATAACACTGTCTTTCTTTCCTTCCAAAAATAATTTTATATTATTAATAATCTTCGAGTAATCTTTTGATGAAATATTACCCACCTTTCCAGAAAGAAATCCTTTGATATAATACCCTCTATATAGATTTGCTGTGTTAAATTTTTCAAATGAAGAATTAAAAATCTTAACAAGCAAATTTACAACTTTCTCCGCTTGAGGTTTGCTAGTGTATGGACCAAAAATATATTTTATTTTCAACTTTTTCTTATCTGTTGGACGAGAAATCAAAACTTTTGGATATTCTTCATCGGTTATTACAATATTAGAAAAAGACTTGTCGTCCTTGAGTTTTATATTATATTTCGGTTTATATTTTCCAATTAAATTCGCCTCCAAAATTAAAGCTTCCACGACATTATCTGTTATTTTAAAATTAATTTTATAAATATCATCGACAAGTACTGCCGTTTTATTATCAAGATCTCTCGTGAAATATGAACCAACTCGATTTTTCAGTGAAGTTGCTTTCCCAATATAGATAATTTTTCCAGATTTATTTTTCATTAAATAAACCCCAGGTAAATCTGGGAATTCTTTGATTTTCTTTTTAATTTTATCTTTCTGATTCTGCATTTGTAATTGTGTTATAATTTGTCATTTCTATAAATATTTATTAATTCACTAACAAAAAATATTGTCATCCCATAATTTATTATGAAACGGTAGTGTAAGAATAAATATCTGGGATCCAGTTTATTTCATCTTGTTATAATTATTATCAAAACGATTTTTATTTCATTGATAATTTATATTTGATTATAAAATTTTACAAAGTATATTATTTATTGAGATTTACTGGATTCCAGATAAATTTTTTCTTTAATTCTTAATGGTAAAATTTTCTAGAATGACAGATATGTTTAATTTAATCATAACCCAACAAAAAAAACTGGCAATAGACCAGATTTTTATTATGGAATTTATCCTTTAGGATTTCATTTCGTGTTTATTTAACTAAACAGCCTGAAGGCTGAATTCCGTGTTGATTTAGGTCTAGATTCCGAAAACAGTACAACTCAATGAAAACTATTCCAAAATTTCATCCCCCTTTTCATAGAAATCCCTTTCCTTTTCATTAATAATATAAATCATTTCCCAAAACCTGCTCGAATTTTCAAATTTTTCTGCAGTAATATTGAGATGATGTTTAGTAAGATTTAGCTTATTTGGATTCCAATATGTGAGTGAACTTGTTCATTTATTCATCAATGTATTAATAAGTGAATTAAAAACACAAACTCTTCTAACACGGAATTTATCCTTTAGGATTTCATTTCGTTCTTAAGGAAGCTCTTATAAATTGCTGAAATTAAATTTTATAATTTATTTTTTGCCTTGAATCCTGGATTCCCTTCGGAATTTATGCTGAATTTATTTCAGTAAGGGAATAACAAAAACTTTGTTTTTCAGAGATTCCTTGATTTAAACCAACAGCCTGAAGGCTGAATTCCGTGTTTATTTGGAATTTATTACTAAATCAAGTTCAGCACAAACTCTTTAGAATTTCAAAAAGATTATCACAAAATAAGCGATATTTCATAAAACCCTGAAGGGTAAATTCCATTTTTTTGGCAGTCTGTTTATCGTGTAAAATTTTACAGGTTAAAGCCTAAACTCCAACATCAAAAAACACTATTCGAAAATAGCGTTCAAATTACAATATTCAATACATTACTCTTGCCTTATTCATTTTTTTACTATATACTTACAATTGTTAATTATCGCGGGGTAGAGCAGTGGCAGC
>JAGLJF010000062.1 GCA_023142595.1 Minisyncoccota bacterium
TTCGAATCCTGCCCCCGCAACAATCTAATTTACAACATACGGCTTATAACGAATAATAGAAATATAAATTTGTTGTAAGTTGTTTGTTTTAAGTTTTAAATTCATTTGTCAGAGTAGCTCAGTTGGTTAGAGCGCGGGACTCATAAGCCCGAGGTCGTGGGTTCGACCCCCACCTCTGACACAAAAAATAAAGTTAAATTTTTACAAAATTTAATATGAACAAAAAGAATATTGATTTCAATAAAATAACAGATTTTTTATTTGAAATTGGAACTCTTCGCAATATGAAAAGAATGTACAGTCAGGTTGTTCCTCAGGCTAATGATACAATTTCTTCGCATTCATTTGAAACAACAATTATTGGATTGATATTAGCAAAGATGGAAAATTTAGATGAAAATAAAGTTTTGAAAATGTGTTTATTTCATGATATTTAAGAAACAAGAACTGGAGATGCAAACTTTGTTCACTCTCATTATGTTGAAAAAAATGAAAATAAAGCAAACAACGATCAGCTTCATAATACTCCAATTAAAAAAGATATCACAGAAATTCTAAATGAATATAAAAAAGGACAATCTCCCGAATCAATAATTTCCAAAGATGCAGATTTAATAAGTCAACTCGTTTCTCAGTGCAACTCTCTGAAAAATTCAAAAGATCTTGAAAGATGGAATAGACATACATCTAAAAACCTAAAGACAAAATCAGCCAGAGAACTTGCAGAAAAAATTATAAAAAGAAACTCTTTCGAATGGCTATACGACTTTCCAGATGCCACGAAATAAAATTTACAATCTAACGAATAAACATACTTAATAAAACCCAAACAACAAGTATTTACAGATTTAAAATTATATGTTATAAGTTATATGTTGTATGTTTCTTGAAATTTAAATAAATTTGGGGGCGTAGCTCAGTTGGTTAGAGCGACTGCCTGTCACGCAGTAGGCCACCGGTTCGAGTCCGGCCGTTCCCGCCAATTCAAAAACCACCTTCATCGGTGGTTTTTTTAGTAATTCATGTCCTTAAGTTTCAATAAAATACATATAAACATCATCAAAGAAAAATACTAATCTATTTACACTACCATTCTAATCTAATACTTCGACTAGTTTTTTTATACTCCCCGATAGAATTAACGCGGACACTTGGAGAATCTATATAAATAATTCTATAGCTACCATTAAAAACATTTTCGGATAATATTTCATCATTATCGCTATAGCTACTAATATCTAAATCACCAACTCTGATTAATTTATACGAAATGTATTCTGCACCTGTATCCGCTAAGTAATAAGCTTGAGACGAATGAAGTTTATTTAGAGTTGTCTTAATCTGTTTTAACAGTTCATCAGTTAAGAATAAACCAACAAATAAAATCATAAACATCGTAGTTAACGTAATTAACATAGCAACCTGCCCTTTTTGATTGTCGATATCTTTTATGTTTTTTTTATTCATGCAAATAATTATTTTCAAATATTAAATTTATTCATATATTCTGGTGACAATACTATTTTGAAGTAAAATATCTGTGTCATATCGACCATCAGACTCGATATCCATAACTATCGTAACCATAGGCTGTTTATCTGAAAAATCTTCTGGCGTATAAAAAACTAAATTATTGATCGTTATATTCGAAGGACTAATTTTTTCTCCATTCCTAGAAATATATTTTCCAGTTACACTACAACTTCCAGTTGCATCAGATCTACAATATTCCGTCAAAACATCATCATAATTAGTAAATTCAATAATATGATCACTGTTGTTTTCTTGATCATCATCTATTCCAATGGCCATTTTTAGTTCTCTAGACATAGTTTCCATTAAATATCCTGCCTCTCTTTGAACTGTATACAATTCGATAGCCTTTCTTTGCGAAGCACTTCCACTTACAAATATACCAACAACCATAGAAATTACAATTGAAAATAAACCAATGGAAACCAACGTCTCTACCAGCGTAAAACCATTTTTTGTTTGATTTTTTTTAATCATGATAAATTAGATTATATTCAAAGATGAAATAAAACTGATTTGCAACAGATTATTTCCAATTATAAAGACGAGTCTTTATTCCAATATTTGCAATATTCGGATGAGATACATTTGAAGTAATCTCCAAACAATCAGCAGTATAAGCTCCAGCACAATGTACAATGTTAAACCATCTTTTAAATTGAGTTTTTTTCCCTAATGTTTCTCCACTTACTCTAGGATTATAATAGAAATCAGAATCCATAAAAACCTCTGTTTTCCATTGATTGCCAACTCCAGTTACCTTATCAGTCTCCCATCCCTCAGTAAAATCATAATCATTATTACCGTCAATATCTTTATTCACTATTACGGCATCAACTGGACAATTTCCATTCGGGCATATTCCATCTTCCCATGTTATACCAGAAGAATCTATCTTCCAATTAGTATCCCTTAGATGTCTAATAATCTCAATCTGTTCTTCTGCCAAATAAATAGCAATTAATTTGTCTCGATTGCTAATTCCACTTTTAATATTATGAGCAAAAAGAGATAATATTGAAACAAGACCAATAGTAATAATTCCAATCGAAAAAATAATTTCAATTAAACTAAATCCATCATTATTTAAATTATTTTTTTTTGTAAAAAATATATTTTTCATTTCTAAATAAGATTAATAAACCAATCGAACTCTACAACACTAAAATTTTCTTAACAAAATATTTATAATATCAATTTAACAAACCGGAACTACTCATTGTGACAGTTTTAGAGCCGATAATATTACTGACTGTAATTTCCAAGTTAATAAAATTTGAACTTATTTGATTTTGTGTATCTATAAAAACTTTTCCGTAGGGTGGTGTAAAAACTAAATCTATCTCCCCGTTTGAATCTTCCGTGCCATTTATTTTCAAAGATACAACTTTGACTCCTCTAGAAAGCTTGATTGTATTGACTATATCATCACCACTATTATATTCCATATTGCCGTCTTGATCAGCAAAAATAATATACTCATTTGAATCTATCAAAAAATTAATTCCATAACCGCCAACAGGATACGAACCGTCAGCTTCCAAAGTGCTAAAAGCATAGTTTTGAACCAATCTTATATCACTAATAATCTGTTCTATCCCGAAAGACAATGCTTTCGAGTCACGATTTCGAGTATAATAAGGCACGACTATAGAAGTCATTATACCTACAATGGCTATAACCGTCATTAGCTCAATCAAACTAAAGCCAAATTTATTATTCAGTTTATAATGTTTAGCGTACAATGTTTTACAGTTATTTTTTTTCATGAGCATATATTTAAATATAGCAGAAATTAAAAAAACTTCGTATATATCTAAATCATTTCCGTCATCTGATAAATTGGCATTAAAATAGATGCCACAAGTACTGCAACTGCACCACCAAGAACAAATATCATAATAGGCTCTATAATAGAGGTTAATCCGTCAACGGCAATATCAACTTCTTTTGTGTAAAAATCTGCAATATCTTTTAACACAACATCTAATTTTCCAGTCCTCTCTCCGACTCTTATCATTTTAGAAACTAAAGAGGGTAATTGATCACTTCTCTCAAAAGAATATGCTATAGACCCGCCTATTTTTACTTCATCGACGCTGTTATAAATCACTTTTTTATATACATCATTCCCAACAACATCTCCAGATATTTGCAAGGCAGTTATTATAGGAATTCCGCTAGAAATAAGCAGCGAAAGATTCTCTGCAAAACGTGCAACATAATATTTTTTAAAAATAGTCTTAAATTGAGGAATCTTTAGAAGAAGACTGTCTATTTTTGACTTACCCTTTTCAGTTTTAACATATTTTTTCGCTAAATATAAGAGAATTCCTCCTCCTACAATTATTAAAACAATATTATGTTGCATAAAATTACTTACAAAAATCAATATTTTTGTTGGCAGTGGCAATTCTTGATTGCTTCCTTCAAAAATACTAATTAGCTGAGGAACAACTAGCACCATCATAGCTACACCCACTAAAGCAAATCCACTCATAACAATTGCAGGATACATTAAGGCATTTTTTACCTTACTAGACAAAAGATATTGTTTTTCTATATAACCTGACATATGCAAAAGAGATTCCTGTAATTTTCCAGATTCCTCACCAGATTTAACTATGTTAACAAAAAAATCAGAAAAAATATTTGGAAATTTTGACAAAGCAACAGAAAATGGCACTCCATCCTCAACCATACTTAAAATCCTAAAAATACACTCTTTAAAATAAATATTTTCTTCTTGATTATATTGAATTCTTAATGACTCTACCAAAGATACTCCGGCCATAAGAAGAATTGAAAGCTCTTTTAAAAATATTACTATTTTTTTATGACTAACTCTGTGAAAAATTCCTGAAAATCTTTTGAAAGAAATAAATTCTCTAATTTCTTTTATGGTAACAATAATCAATTTATGCTGTTGTAATAATTCTATCGCCCTCTCCTTATT
>JAGLJF010000063.1 GCA_023142595.1 Minisyncoccota bacterium
TATTAAAAAATAAAAATTGTTTCACGTGAAACAATTTTACTGAATTTAAAAAATTTGATGATTAATATAAATGATTTATGCAAACTATTTTACAAATTAAGCAACATATCTAAAATAATAAATAATCTCTTAACTAAATTACTTTCGTGTATTTTTTGAAATTACCATTATTAAGGCTAAAACTAGCCAAAATATCAATTGTCCTTGTTGTAATGTCCAAAAATAGTGGTCAAACACCCCTATAAATAAAAATGTCATTAATATTACCAACAAATAAGGACTTAATTTATTATTCGAAATTGTTTCACGTGAAACAATTTTTATTGAATTTGAAATAACATATACTATAAAAAGAAGAAGAAAAAACAACAAACCAATAATTCCAACTTCAGAAGCAATCAGAAAATAAATATTATGAGCCGGCTGATATTGCCATGGCTCAATTTCTTGCTCAATGTCATTATTTTTAAGGTAATTATTGATTTGAAAAATAGATGTTCCTATTCCAGAACCAAAAAGAAAATTATTCGAAATTGTTTCACGTGAAACATTATTATAAAATAGCCTATCAGAAATAGCGGAATTATTAGGTAAATTACTATTACTAAACATATCGCCATTAAATCGTGCTTGAATTAAAAAGAAATTTGAAATAATTACTAAAAGAAATAAAATAACGGCAATTAGCAACTCTTTATAATTATAAGATATATTTAAAATTTTCCTAAAAAAATTCACTTGTCTTAATAAAATTGTTTCACGTGAAACAATTTTATTAAATAAACAGAAAAAACACAGTAAAATTACCGCTAATATAGCTCCGATCCAAGAAACTCTTGAAAAGGTGAGGAATAGTGCAGAAATCTGTACAAATATCAATACTACCCAGAAGTATACATAAAAAACTCCTTGACTTTTATGCCTGTTTGTGTTATTATCTTGTCTGTTTAATCGAAAACTTAATATTCTACTTGACAAATATCCACTTTTACTTTCTAAATATAAAAAGATTGTAATAAATATTGTAAAAATTAAAAACCCACCCAAAATATTAGGATGAGGAAACGTTCCATAAGATCGCACTATTTTTTGTCCTTCAAACACAAAATTTGCCACTCCAGAAATATTCGAGTCAATCAACGATTCTCCAATAAGTTTTTGCACAAAAGGGGAGTTATAAAATACTGATTTTTGATTAATAAATTGCAGAATTGCGATTATTCCTTGAAAAAAACCAGAAATTGAAAGAATTAAGAGAGAATTAAACAATATTTTTTTCCTCTTTAAATTGAAATAAACGAATATCAGCAATAAAAAAACCTCTATAAATTTGAGAAATTGAAAAAGGCTAATTTCAAAATAGTCCCGTTTTAAGATTAAATTCATACCCAATACGAAAACAAACAACAAGAAATATTTCCAAATTTGATTATTCTTAGTTTTGGAAAACTTTAAAAAACTACCAAAATTATATCTTAAAATATTATATTTTGAATTAAATTCTGGATTCCCGCCTCCGCGGGAATGACACGATTTACTTTTTTCAGAAGTTCCTTTAATATTTATTTCAGTGAAATTAATTCTCTTAATCAATTTTTTATTTAGAATAAGCCAAAAAAACAAAGCTAGAATCAAAAAAATGTCAGATAAGTATAAAAAAAATGTCGTGTATTCAGTAAATGCCCCACTATAAAACGAATATTCAGTCAAAAAAACTTTCCTGGTCTGAAAGGGAATTGAGAATAAAAAAAGATAGAAGAAATAAATATGTAAGTTTTTGATTTTCATTATAATTGAGCTCTTATTACTTATGTACAGTCTAACAAAAACACCAAATAAAACAAGTTGAATAATGTGATTTTATTGATAAATTTAATAAAATTTATTGATCTGATTTGTTGTCGAAGAAGCAGAGTGCTCAGCAACGCTGAGACAAACACTCTTCTTCTGTTTTTTTATTTTAAAATTAAATATTGCCATTTTTGCATTAAGCTTTTTTGCAAAACTAAAAACCGCCTTAATAAAAGCGGAATTTTTTGAAATAATTTTGTGGGCCCGAGAAGATTCGAACTTCTGACCTCTACCGTGTCGAGGTAGCGCTCTAACCAACTGAGCTACGAGCCCTGAAACAATATATAATATATAACATAGATTTTCTATGTTGTAAATTGTTAGATTCTCCAGTGTTGTTTACACTTTTTAAAAACAATTATATAAATAGCATAAGCCAGATTTGTCATTCCCGCGAAGGCGGGAATCTAGGATTAGTTACTTTTATCTTAATTAAGCCTAAATTGTAAATTATATCAGTCTATTCTGGATCCCCAGTCAAGCTGAGGATGACAGCTGTTAGTGAGGAAAATTATAAAAGTATAAACAACGCTGTGAAATCTTACATATAAATCATTTAAAAGAAAAACAGCTCAGTCGCCGTTTTTTATTTCTAATAATATATAAAATCTAATAATCTAATTCATATAAATATAGCCTCTAATAACAGAACTTTTAATTGAAAGGACTCGAACGCTTTTTCTGTTCCAAGCAACATAATTCATTTCTGAAATTGTAATTGTGTCTCCATTTACTGACTCAACATAAGCAACATGTCCATATAATCTATGTTCAGTTGTGACAACGATTGATCCGACTGCTGGAACATTTCCAGTTCTATAACCATAAGCCCTAGCATTAACTAGCCACGACTTCGCATGACCACTCCAAGGAACATAAACCCTGCTAGCTACATAATAAGTGCAATGTCCATAAGCAAATCGATGGCTATTAAGAGGATTATAAAATGTAGATGTTTGATATCTTGAAGAAGAAACAACTGTACCACTTGTCCTGCGAGGCACGGGTCTTGGAGCATAAACTGGTGCTGCTAATTCACCATTTGGTATAATCAAAATTTTATCTTCCGATCCTTCAGGAAATATTCCGTCCGCTGGTAAATTATTAAATATTATGATCTCTTCGGCATCGGCCTTATATTTTGTAGCAATGGTTTCTACAGTATCTCCAGCTTTAACAATGTGTTTAACTCCCATCACAGGTAGAATTTCCAACTTTTGTCCTGGTTTAATATAATCTCCAACTTTCAAATTATTTGCCCAAAGGACTGTATATGTTGAAATCCCAAAAGCTGTAGCAATTGAGCTCGGTGTATCTCCAGAAACCACCTCATAAAAAACTATTCCATATTTTGCATCCTCAAAGGATTCATCATAATAAACAGCGGGAGCAAGTAATGAATTTCCTCCTAAAAGATTCAAATTAGTTGAATCTGAAACATTTCCTAAATCTCTAATGTTTTCTTCTTCCGATCTTTGGTTTAAGTCCATTAAAATATTATTATCAGCACTTGCAACCTTAACCATCGGAATGTTCGATTGAACAACTTGAACATCGCCAGATTCTTCCACGCTTTTTACAACTATAATTTCATTATCTTCACTTCCTCCTTTTCCGTCTAAATAATTGAATAAAATACTTCCTTTTTGGGAATTATTACCCAAAGAAGAGCTTGATATTAAGGAAAAACTCAATAAAAAAATCACTGCAAAAACAGTAATATAACTCCTAAAAAACGAAAAAAGTCCCAAAAAAGGCTTCAATTTGTTTTTTTGAATAGCACCGACAAGTTCTTTATAGTCTTTTGAACCGTATTTTGTAATACTAATATCTTTTTTTCCTTCAAATTTTATGCTTTATAGTCTATTCCTTGCAACAACTACTGTAATTTAAGCCAAAATCAAAGACTACTCACCAAAAAATCCAAATTAAAAATTTATAACCTACACTAATCAAGTTAGCATGTGTAAAAATTTGTGTCAATAGCTAACTACTTATATATATTATATACCTAACTTATAATTTTGTCAATGATTGCTGGCTCGGAGTGATATGTCTCTGCGAGCGTTTTTATTTTTACATAATTTATTTCACATTCAAATCACGATAAACCACATCTCTATAAAATGAATTATTTATATTATCAACCCCTGCATTTACAAATTTCAAAGATAGCTGTATATTTAGAGGGTTAATAGTTTTTATTATTGATTATAAATTTTGCTATAAGTTAGATAGAGAGGTCGCATAGTGGCCGTCCAGTCATTCGACGGACAAAAGTGCGCCACCTTGGAAAGGTGGTAGGCTGTAAAAGGTCTCGAGGGTTCGTCTGGCATACGCCAGACGCCCAGCGAATGCTGGGCGAATCATTGTTAATCTTGCGATTATGTACTATGTTTATATATTAAGAAGTCTTAAAGATAGGAACTTTTATATTGGTTCATCGGAAAATTTAGTGCGAAGAATAAACGAACACAAAAGCGGTAAGGTTAAATCGACAAAAAATAGATTACCGGTAAGTTTAATTTGCTATGAAGCGTATAATTTTAAAGAAGAAATGCTTGCTAGGGAAAAATATTTGAAATCTAGTGATGGCAGAAAAAGTTTAAGAAAGAGATTGACCAAAAGTTTAGTTGATTAAAATTGTAAAATTTAATTTTGGAGAGGTCGCATAGTGG
>JAGLJF010000064.1 GCA_023142595.1 Minisyncoccota bacterium
TCGAATCCCTCCCTCTCCGCAAATTGAAATTACACACCTTTAGGTGTGTAATTTTGATTCATGAGATTGAAGAGATTCGAACAAGGAAGTGGTCGGGAAACGATAGTTTCCCGTGGCGGAAGTATTGAAACCGAGGGGTTTCAAAGCGGAGCCTGAAAGGCGAGCAGTGAAATTTCCCTCCCTCTCCGCATTTTAACAAAACCCCGACGACTGACGCACGCTCCACGCGCGAGGTAATACGAACCAATAACTTACGATTTGCGTTTCCGCCCGCTTTTGGCGGAATTGTGGAAACGCCAACTTCGCTAATTTTTTTTGCGCCTTCAGCGCGAAATTTTTTCAGATCTTCTTTTTTATCCGCTTCACGAACGACTAAAACTGCTATTGATTAAAGCAATTTTATTTGATAGTATGACAATACAAACAATAATACTGCTTACTGTAATACTATCAAAACTTTAAAACTATGACATGACAAGTGGGAAAAACATTGGCGAAAATAGCCAAGGGGCTTGATGTTTCTATTGAGGAGTTATTAGCATAAAACAATAAGTTTATGGAACAAAAAAATCAATCTCAACAACCAAATCTTATAGTTATTATTTTGGCAACAGCACTCGTTGTTGGTTTTGGTGTTTATTTTTTAGTTAATAAATCTGAACCAAAATTATTAACAAACACTGATTTGTCTGTTCAACTTTCTCCTAACAAAGAAAGCTTCGATGATTATATTTATGCTTTAAATAGAATAGCGGAAGCCAAAAATATTACGATGAAAGATATGGCGGAAACATACAGCAAAATGGATACCGGAAACATAAACAAGACAATGGAGGAATTCAAAAATTCATTAATTCACACTGGTGAACTTATAACAGAATACGAAGAGATAAATATTAAATATCAATTGGCAAAAAATAAGTTAGAAACAATAGAAAATAAAGAAATGAAAGATTCTATATTTGATCTAACTCAAGCATTAATTTTGTATACCGAAACAAATAATGAAACGATTAAATTTAATCAACACTTACAAAATATCTATCTTTATAATCAAAAAGATAATTATCAAGAGGGTAATAAACCCAATATTAATACGGCTTTCTACTTGCTAGAAGATTCTTTTGCAAAAATGGATAAAATAATTTCTGGCGATTTTGGCACTTATTTGAACAGTAAAAATATAGACGATTACCAAAATCTTAGGGATATAATTTTAACCGTTAATTAACGCCAAGAAAAAATTGATTCTTAGTTTATAAATTATTTAAAATATAACTATGGAAAATGGGTTGTTTCGAAAGATAAATTCAAAAATCAAGAATTGTCTTATCACAAATTTATGATAAATGATAATGTAAAAAATGATTAAGTTTTAGTCGCCCGCTCCCCAAACACTCCAAATTTTTCTCGGACGGACGACGGAGCAAAAAGGTAAAAAGGAAGGGTGTTTGAGAAAAGGAATTTTTGCCATTTTGCGATTAAAAATAGAGCGTTTCCAATTTTCAAATCTCTATCAAGACAAATTTAAGTTTTAATCAGCGTGAATAAATCTCACAAAAGATGATTCCAGCACTAACAGCGACATTGAGAGACTCAATTTCACTGCTCATTGAAATCTTGATAAAACTATCGCTCAATTCCTGAATTTCCTTTTCCACTCCATGTGATTCACTTCCAAAAACAATGCAGAATAAGTCTTGCTTTTTCAAAACTTCAAGTCCTTCCGATTTTTCAAGTCGTGTTGAAATGATTGGCATTTTTTTCTTAATCTCTTTGAGAATTTTGAAATTTTGATCAAACTCAATATTCAATTTGAAAATTGCATCTTTGGCAGCGCTAGTTGTTTTAGGATTATAAACATCGGCACAATGCTCATCAACGACAATATTTTTTAATCCAAAAGCCAAAGCAGATCTCAAAATCGTGCCCAGATTTCCCGGATCATTAATAGCGTTGAGATAGATAATCGGCTTAGTGAACTCAATTTTATTTTCAGGTTTTAAATATACTGCCATAATGCCTGGTGCGGTATCCATAGAAGAAAACGATTTGTTAATTTTTTCGTCAATTAAATAATATTCTTTAACTCCGCTCTTTTCAATAATAAATTCAAATATCGCTTTATTCTTTTCTATAAATTCTGCAGTAACAAATATTGATTCGAAAGAAATTCCAGCTTTTATTGTATCATAAATTATAACAGCGTTTTCCACTAAAAATTTTTCGCTTTCCTTGCGATATTTTTTTTGACCTAATTTTCTTAATTCTTTTATTTTAGCATTATCTTTGCTGGTAATTTCGATTGCTCTTATTTTTTCTAAATCTTTCATATTTATAAATTATATATTTAATCTTATAGAATGTTCTGAAAAACTAATAAGTTTTTATTTTAGAATTTGTTTTTTGAATTAAATCCTGGATTCCCGACTTCTCGGGAATGACAAAAACTTCAATCCAATTATAATCCAAAATATTAAAGCTAAATCATTTTTCCAATAAGTTGTATCAACAAGTCCGTGGATTAGAATATAAATCATTAGAGCGTTTATAATATATATTTCTTTAGAAACATCTGTATTGTAGAGACGCAGCACTGCTGCGTCTTTACGAGAGAAAAACCAAATTAAGATCAAAACAAATCCAATTAATCCAATTAATCCTGTTTGAAGATAAAATGCCAAAAATATATTATGCGGTTGGGGAACAGCCCATTCAAGATATGGCTCGCTAAAATTCTCTGAATAGGAAAGGTAAGTTTTTTGAAAAGTTCCAGGACCAATTCCCAAAAGGAGATTGTCTTTTATAATTTCTCCAGCAGTATTCCAAATCATTAATCGAGAATGAAATGAAGACCGATTTTCAGAATTTGTTATTTGATTAATCTTGTTTGAAGACAAGGACGCAAGAATTAAAAACAATGAAACTACAAAACCCATATAATAAAGATTCTTTTTCTTTACTTTTATATTTTGATTCAAACCCTGGATCCCCGCCTCCGCGGGAATGACAAACATAGTATTATTAAAGAACTTCTTTATTAAATAAATAACTCCTGCAAAAATTCCCAAAAATGCACCATAAGAATATGTAAAATATAGCGGAACTAAAATAATAACTATAATTATTAGATTTAATAATTTACTCTTTTTTCTCTCAAATAATAAAAAATTAAATATTATCAAAAAGACTGGCGCCAAATACATCGCTAGGTGATTTGGCGAAAGAAAAAATGCTTTTAACCTTCCGTCAAAAGTAATGTCATTGTTTAATAAATATAAAATACCAACAAGAGAAACGACAATACCAGAGAACAGCCAACTTTTTAGAGACACTAATAGCTGTTCTTCTTTTTTAATAATGTCTATAAAAATAATAAAGAATAAAAATGGATTCAAAAACCATCCTTTGAAAATTCCAAGACTTGTTCTTAATTCAGAAGAAAATGCAGTGGAAATTATGAGTCCGAGAAATAATAAAATAATTCCGAGAAATAAAATCAAATTATTCTTATATATACAGCTAAGACCACAAAAACTATTGGCTAAATTATTTTCTCTTATTTTGCCAAAAATCCAAATAAAAAATAAGCTATAAATCATCAGTTCTAAAAAATTAACAGGAATTCCTAAAATAGAGAATCTCCACAAATACAGTGGCATTGAAAAGATAATAAGATATATTCCGTGTCGAAGGTTTAACATTTTTATTGTTTAATTTTGTTTATTATAGATCTTTGTTATGTTTTTCTCTCACCAAAATCATTACTGAAAGAGAAATAATAACTATAAATATTGCCAAAATTGTTGGTGAATATATTGGGGTGTCAAAAAAACTATGTGCTGAAAACCACGTCAAAGACCCAATAAGACCCAGGGATAGCGCACGCACATAATTATCTTCTGTTATTCTGCTTAATCGATATAATTGCCAAACCGTAACTCCAATTAACAAAAGCCAAGCAAATAATGCAAAAATTCCCATCTCCGCTCCAATATCTAAATATAAATTGTGAGCATAAACAGGCGTGCGATATTCAATTGTCGGATAGAGATAAATTGAATAATTTCCAATACCAACGCCTGTGAGAATGTTATCAGAGAAAACTTCCCATCCTTGTTGCCAATTTTTAATTCTTTCCACATTTGATCCTTCTGAAAAATTAAACGATGAAACAAATCTATTTACTATAGATTGATTAGTAAAAAGAACGACAACTAAAAATATAGAAAATAATAATCCAATAGTACTTTTCTTAAAAATACTGAGATATTTCCAACTTAAAATTATCAAAGCTCCAATTCCCACAATCATACCAATATATCCACCACGAGAAAAAGTAAGAAGTTCTGCCAAAAGCATCACAAATAAAACAATATATAAAAATTTGTTATTAAAAATTTCATACTTGTCATCCTGGACTTGTTTCAAGATCTTTTTTCTGTAACCACAATATTTTACTATTTTCACTAAAATTTGTTTTATAGCTTGAAAGCTAATTAAACTTTTAGAATTTATTTTATGAGACAAATTCTGGATTCCCGCCTCCGCGGGAATGACAAAATTTGTATTTTTTTTATCAAATAAAACAAAAGATAAAATAATCGGGATTATAAGCCCTAGATAAAACGAAAACATATGCGGATCAGGGAACAAGGAAATTGCTCGAAGAACTGTTGCTCCTGATATGTTTACCAGCCAACTTGGATTAGAAAGAACTTCAGCTCCAAAGGTTTGCCCATAAAAAATAAACGCCACATATTTACTCCAAAACTCCATAACGGCATCAATACCAAAAATAAATTGCAATGCAAACTGGATGACTCCAATAAGAGAAATCAAGAATCCACTCAAAATAAGCACTTTTACAATTTTGTAAATATAGTTGTTTTTGTTTTTAACCATCCCTTGTCCTTCCTTGCACAATAAGGGGATTGATAAAGATGTTAAAATAAAATATAGCGGAAAAATAGAAAGAAAAACAAGAATTTTTCTAATTGCTCGTTCTGTATCCTGTGCTTGCAACATTGAAAAAACTGCCAAAACTAGAAATACCACAATTAAAAGTGTTTGCAAATTAAACCTGATCACAAATCTTTTTTCAGCAAGCGACTTTATAACCCAAACCGCAAAAAGATACAAAATTAATACTCTTCCTGAAGCAAGATCAATTCCAGATGTAATATTTAAAGCAACTTGAAAGGGAAGATATAAAACCAGTAAGAGCAGAACTTGATTAAAATATTTAAATGACGCTAAAATAAACAAAATTGAAATCAATAAAGATATGATCGACAAATTATAGATTGAAATCATCAATCCCGCGAAAACCGCCATTACAAAAATGACTAAATATTCAAGATTTATTTTTTTAAAAGATTGAAGCATTTTTGTAAGTTATAATTGTCGTTCTGAGCTTGTTTCAGAATCTATTAATTGTTACTTCTGATTTTATTAGATTCACTATGTAAGCAGTTAAGCTGCGGAAGATCCTGAAATAAATTCAGGATGACATCTTGTCAGTCGTTCCAAATTCAATAACGACTTAATATAAATTATAATTATATATAATACTGTATTGTTCTTATTATGAAAGATTATTCAATTTGAGGCAAATAAAAAACTACTTAGCAAATGTAAGTAATTTATCGTATGTTTAATCATCAAAATCTTCAATATTTTTAATAAAAGCCAATCACTGGCTAATACTATTTTTATTTCCAACTAACTTCCCAATTTCCTCCTTGGAAATCCCACCTAAAAAATAAATTGCTGGCAAATAAACAATTCCTCCAAGAATAAGAAGATAAAAAATATTTAAATGATTAAACTGATAGAGTGCTAATGCCATTAGAAACGAAGCTAAAACTGATTTTGATAATATTGCAAAAGAAGGAATAAATTTCAAAGTTCGATATACAACGACAATCATTAAAAAGGTGACTAGAATTTCTGTCGCGACAGTTGTGGTTGCTGCCCCAAAATATGAATATTTTGGAATAAAAATGAAATTAGTAACAACATTAAAGACCATTCCAAAAAAATATATTTGAGCGAGGCGTTTTTGTTTATTCGCAGCGATAATTATATTTGAAAACAATGCGCCGAGGAATATAAATCCCAAGGCAATCATCAAAATATTCAAAACAGCAGGGGAGTCAACAAAACCTTTGCTTCCACCGATTAATTGTATAATTTTATCAGATATTAAAATTGTCCCAAAAATCATTGGAACAACCGCAATAAGTAAAAAGTTTAAGGTTCTCTGCACAATTGATTGAAATCTAGCTCTATCTGTAAAAATTGATCTACTCATAATCGGCATTGTCAGTCCAACAAGCATCGCAGGAAAAAAGATTAGGTTTTCCATAATTTTATATGACAAACCATAAACTCCTACTGCCTCGCTAGTTTTTATCACAGAAAGAAAAATTGTATCAAGCTTAAAATAAATCAAAACCAAAATTGCAGATATTGCCAAAGGGAAACCCTGTTTGAGCAATTTTTTCCATAAATTAAAATCAAACCTAAATCTGATTTTAACATATTTCGAAGCAAAAAAGAGAACTAAGAAAAAATTAA
>JAGLJF010000065.1 GCA_023142595.1 Minisyncoccota bacterium
GCACCTGCAAAAATCGAAGCTATAATATACAAAAACCCCAAATCAAAGCTAATAACTGTCCATACAAATGAGAATTGAATAATTCTCCCGCAAATTTCTGCTACAGCAACCCTATCCATCACAAGATGTTTTTGAAATAATCCCATCAGAACCTGTGTGTTAGAAAGAATCCAAAATCCCAACGCAGCAACCGCAATGCCTATTTTTACATCCCAAGAATAAGGAAACAACAAAGAAATAAAAAAAGCAGAACCTAAAAAAAAGATTCCTGCAAAAGTTCTGAGAGTAAAAGCATTATTCACAATTTTTTCTTCATCTGCGCCTTCTCGCGATATTTCACGAACTACGATGGAATAAAGTCCGAGATCAGCCAATACAGAAAAAATATAAATAAAAGTAACAACAATAATATAATCACCAAAACCACCTTCACCTAAATATCTTGTAGTTAAGCCAATAATTACTAAAGCAAGGGCCACCTCAATAACGCGGGCCCCTGCGGAAAAAATAGCATTATAAGCAATTTTTTGAGTAAGATTAAGTTTCATTATAATTCATTGACTTTAGGACGCTCTAATAAACTAACAAATCTTTATTTTTATAATTTGTTTTTTGAATTAAATTCTGGATTCCCGCATTCGCGAGAATGACAAAAACTGCGTTTTTCAGAGAATCCTTTATATACCTATTTCTGCATATTTTATAACAACCCTTCTATTTAAATCATCTCCCACACTTTCAGTTTCCAAGTTCTCTCTGTTTGAAATTTCCATATGAATAACTTTTCTTTCGTATGAAGACATTGGCCTTAATGCGACTGAATTTTTATTATATAAAACTTGATTGGCGATTGTATCAGCTAATTTTATAAGAGATTCCCTTTTCTGTTTCTTATAATCATTAACATCAATATTAAATTTTATCTCATCGTCATCAATAATATTTTCAAGAATTCTTTTCTTTCGAACTATCATTCCAGTAAGATGTTGCAGCGACTGCAAATTTGACCCATATTGTCCAATTAACAAGTTTGGATGATCTGTTTGTAAATTAATTGTATACGACTCTCTCCCGTCTCCCATATCCTCAATTCTTTCTTCTTCAATTTCCATAGCAATATCCATCACTTGCAATAATTCGATTAACGCCTCTTTCACAAGCTTTTGGTTTTTATCGTTCATATATATTAATTTACCTAGTTAATAACTGTAATTTGCTGGTTTTCTTTATCTTGTTTCTTCATTATAAGGAATTGCTGAATAATTGCAAATAAAGTTGTCACCACCCAGTATAAAGCTAGTCCAGAAGGAAAGCTCATCGCGAAAACAAAAGTCATAATCGGCAAAATATACATCATCTGTTTGGTCATAGATTGAGCAAAATCTTGCGTTTTCTCTTCCGCAGATTTTTCTTTATTTTCCTCCTCAACCTTTTTATCTTTATCCTTATCTTTATTGCCCATTAACATTTTTGTTTGAAAAAATTGTAAAATACCGGCCATCAAAGCCAAGAGAAAATTTGTTTCTGAAAGGTTGACAAGACCTATAAACATCGGATCAATATGCCCAGGATTTGCAATAAATGGATAAACAATCGCCAAGCTTTCATCTTTAAAGCCATTTAAGAAAACTTGATAAAGAGCAATCAGAATTGGAAGCTGTATTAAAATTGGCAAACATCCCGAAAGAGGATTGATTTTATGCTTTTGATATAATTCCATTAACTTTTTAGCCTGCTTTTCTTTATTATCTTTATATTTAGCTTGAATTTCCTTCATTAATGGCTGAATTTCCTGTAGTTTCTTTTGACTTTTAATCGATTTGGTATTCATTGGATAAAGAACAAACCTTACAAAAAGAGTAAGGAGAATAATTGCAATTCCAATATCATTACCTGGAACGATATTATAAAAAAATATCATCAAATTAAAAAGGGGATAATAAATTAAGTTGAAAATTTCAGCAAGCATATTTGTTTTTGTTAAATATTAATAAAATGTTTATTTGACAGGATCATAACCGCCTTTTGACATCGGATGACATCTTAAAATGCGTTTAGTTCCTAAAATGATTCCCTTTAGAATACCATATTTTTCAACAGCCTGATAAGTATATTCGCTACAAGTTGGCTGAAATCTACAACCTAAACCTAAAGATTTATAGAAATAATAAAATAAACCATGATCAACAGACAAGGTTTTTTGGTAAATCTTTATAAATTTTAGAACAATTTTTTTTAACACAATATATCAAAGTAAAAGTAGAAAATAAATTTATTTCTCAAATAATCCAGACTTTTTCAACAGCTTTTCCACACAATCATTAACTTCGGAAAAATCTTTGCCAATAATTTCTTTCTTTGCTATAAAGACGAAGTCAACTTTTGGCTTTATTCTGCTCTGCATTAATCGAATTGACTCCCTTAAAAGTCTCTTTGATCGATTTCTTTCAACGGCTTTCTTGGAAACTTTATTGCTAATAATAAAGCCAAATCTCGAATAAGCCAAATCATTACCTACAACTTTTAATGTTAAAAACTTTTCAGAAACATATCTTCCTTTGCTAAATACATTTTCAAAGTCCTTTTGTTTTCTTATTCTAAATTGTTTTTTAAGCATTTTTATTGTTTATACAGCTAAATCACAAACCAGCCGCATTAAACAGTTAGGCTTTTTCTTCCTTTTTTTCTTCGAGCTGACAACACATTTTTTCCGCCAACAGTTTGCATCCTGGCCATAAATCCATGAGTTCGCGCTCTCTTCTTTTTCTTCGGTTGATATGTTCTTTTCATGATATAAGAATAATATTTAATTACTTTTTCAAACTATGATTAGTATAATATGGTTATTGAAGTTAGTCAAGGGAAAGGTTTGCAAAAGGACCGTATAAAGCAAAGCCAATAAAAATCAAAAAAAATCATAATTTTTTATGAACATTTCAAGCTATTGACAGCTATTAAATATTATGTTATGTTGCACAGTCATAATAAAGTCGGTAAATTATTATAGATAAAATCATATAAAAATAGATTTTATCAGCAATAGTTTCCTTGCTTTTTTAAAAAATTACAATTTCTAGTTTTAGAGGAGAGAGGATGTTCTTTAACAGTTAAATAAAAAATAAATATATCTATATCTAATAATAGTTATATAGGTTGGCTTTATGGCTATCTTGTATTAAAGGCAGGGTAGTAATAAAAGCAATCTATATGACAAAGCGTTGTTGTTATGGATTGGATTATTTTATTCAATTATTAAATATAGTAGAAAACAGAGGAGATAAAATATATGAGCTATGGAGATGAATTACACAGTCACGAGGGTCACGAACACCCTCACCCAGTGGATAAAATCCACAAAGATTCAACATTGCCTGGTCCATCTTGTGTACAAAATCGTAGCACACCAAAAAAAGATATAGCAAGTGACATAGCCTGCTTCCGCTACAAAGACGGGAGATGCCAGACGGGAAAGCAGAGAATGATAGAAAAAACATTAAGTTCAGATTCAACGGGCATATCCTACACAGGTGTTTCCTGTTCATCCGCGGATGATGGAAAACTGTGCGGTTTTTGTCCGATTGATTTCTAAGCAAAATCAACACCTCCATCACTTTTTTGAGCAAGCAGAGTTCTAGTCATTGTACTAGACAGATTATAAATAATATAACCTGAAATTTCTTCTTGCTTTTTTCTTTTTTCAAATTTTTTTAAAATTATAAATTACACTTTTTCCACATCGGCTATCCGATATTTTAAATAATATGTAAATTTATCCACTTTGCCCACCTTTAATCCACAGCTTGTGAACACCCTGCCTTAAGCTGAGGCATTTTTGTCTTATTAATAAATATGCTATAATTTTATTAGTTAATTTTGTTATAAAAAATCAACCTTAAATCTATGACAAACGAGCAATTATGGAAGGCTGTTTTAGGAGAAATAGAACTTTCTACCAGTAAGGCAAATTTTACAACTTGGTTTAAAAACACGGAAATTTCCTCAAAAAACGAAGAGGAAATCACAATAAGCGTCCCAAATGGCTTTACAAAAGAATGGCTTGAAAACAAATATCATAAATTTATTCTAAAAGCACTTCAAGCTAATTGTCCAAAAATCAAAAAAGTCCTGTATAAAGTTGGAAAAAGTCCTGAAGAGAAAAAACAAGTTCTTGAAGAAAATAACATTTCTTCAGATAAGATAATAACTGAAAATTCTGCTCCAGAAAAAACAAAAATTTATAACAATGAAAATCTTTCTTTAAATTCTCAATATACATTTGATAATTTTATAGTTGGTTCTAATAATGAACTAGCCTATGCTGCCTGCTCGGCTGTTAGCAAAAACCCAGGGTCAATCTATAACCCTCTTTTTATTTATGGGGGAGTTGGGCTTGGAAAAACTCATATGCTTCAATCAATTGGCAATCACATTTTAAAACAAGATCCCAGCAAAAAGGTTAAATATGCTTCATCTGAAAAATTTACAAATGAACTTATTAGCGCAATTTCTGGAAAAAACACAAAATCATTCAAAGAAATATATAGAAAAATTGATATTCTCATAATAGACGACATCCAATTCTTAGCAGGAAAAGAAAAAACCCAAGAAGAATTTTTTCATACTTTTAATACTTTATACGAAAACAACAAGCAGATTGTTCTTTCAAGCGACAGACCGCCAAAGGCCATACCAGCGCTTGAAGATCGCTTACGATCCAGATTTGAAGGAGGAATGATTGCAGATGTCGGATCTCCAGATTACGAAACGAGACTTGCAATTCTCCAAGCAAAAGCAGAAGAAAGAAACTTTGAAATACCAGAAGAATCTCTCAACTATATTGCCCTTCATATCCAAAAAAATATTAGGGAACTGCAAGGAGCTCTCACTAGGGTTATGGCAGTTTGTGATCTAAATAATAGCTATCCTGACATAAAAACAACGACTAATATTTTAGCCAGCACTATTTCTCAACCAATTAAAAAAGCTATTACTCCAAAAGATATTCTCAAAATTGTAGCGGAATTTTATGATGTCACAAACAGCGAGCTTATAATGAAAAATCGAAAAAAAGAAATTGTAAAACCTAGACAAATTGCTATGTATTTAATGAGAAGCGAAATTAAGAGTTCTTTTCCTTCAATCGGAACTTGGCTTGGAGGAAGAGACCATACAACAGCTATGCATGCTTTTGAAAAAATATCCAAAGAAATGGAAGTTGACAAAACTATTGAGCAAGAAATAAACCTTCTTATTGAAAAACTTTATACCTAAAATTAACACCATTTTGTTTATAAAGTGTGTATAA
>JAGLJF010000066.1 GCA_023142595.1 Minisyncoccota bacterium
GCTTGCTGCGGGGTAATTCATTAATTTTTATTGTAAGTTTTTGACGTTTGTTATATAATATAATAAATGTTTATTTTTTTATCCGAGATATGTTTAGAAAAAAGGAAATATTATTTATAACCATAACTTCAACTTTTTTATTGTTGGCATATCCTGTTTTTGGAGCGAGTTCTTTTTCTATCGGAGATAAACTGGTTGTTGATATTTTGAATGATTTGATAGGGTTTATTCTGTCGATTATAGGAAAAATCGCTCTTCTGATGCTTGTTGTTGGTGGCATATATTATATTGTTTCTGGTTCAAATCCAGATGGTCAGCTCAAGGCAAAAAAACTTATAACTTATGCTATTTTAGGAATTATATTAACTCTAATCTCATTTGCGATAGTTGAATTGATGGATAAGTTTTTTGTGCAACCTTAACACTTCATAATTATGAAAAATAAGATAAAAATTTTAATTTTTATATTTTTTACCTCGTTGAGTTCAATGCTTTTGGGATTTACCGAATTAACTAATCGGGCAAGTGCAGCAACGTGGTATGATGGGTCTTGGAATTATAGAAAAGAGATTACATTAAGTTCTCCAACTACTATTGTAAATCAGCAGATTAAAGTTGAGCTTACAAATGCTACTTTTGATTATACAAAAGCACAAGCAAGTGGTGATGATTTAAGATTTACTATGAGTGACGGGACAACTCTTCAAGATTATTGGGTAGAATCTTGGGTTAGTGGGGGCACTTCTGTAATTTGGGTAAAAATTGTAAATTTAGGAACAACAAATTTTTATATGTATTATGGAAATGTGGTAGCGAGTTCTGTAAGCGTTGCAACTCCTGTAGTTTTATTTGATGATTTCGGGACTAATGATAATGTTGATGGAGGAAATGCTCCAGCATTAGGTTATACATGGCATGTAGAAATGCCACCTTGGCAAATAACTGATTTTTATCAAACATGTACTCCTCATTTTAATCAAATTTGTTGGTTAATTAAAGATTTTGGAGGTGTCACTTCATATAAAAGATTGGAAGTTGAATACGGTTCGTGGGGTGGGTTTAATGTTGCAACCGGAACAACTCAGGCATGGACTGGAGGGGCTTGGGTTAATATCGGTGCAATAACTTTTCCTAATTTTGGTACATTCATATATAATATTCCTGCAGGTACATCAAAAATAAAAATATGGAAAACAATACGTCATAATAATGGATTAGTGCTAAACTCTTGGAAGTTTTTACCAGAAGCTTCTCCAAATATTATATTCGGAGTTGAGTCTAGTATCTTGCCTACTTGCGATTCATTTTCTGCTTCTCCTAGTTCGATATTTCTGGGAAATTCTTCAAATTTAACTTGGACTACTACTAATGTGGTTAGTATCAGTGTTGTTCCTCCAGTTGGAGTTGTGACTGTTGATAATATAGCTGGAGTGGGCGTCATGCCTAACACCACGACTACTTATACTATAACAGCTTTTAATAATAATGGAGCTACGACCACTTGCACAGCAACAGTTTCAGTGACACTTACTCCACCTCCACCTCCACCCCCACTTGCATCTGGAGGACATTCGGAATTAGACTATTTTGATAAAGATGTTGTTGTCGTTTTAAATGATGCAATTAAAGTGGCTTTATCTTGGGTGGGTAGTATTACTTTATTATTTTTAATTATCGGTGGAGTTTTATATGTATCGTCTGGTTCAAATCCTGAAACTCAAGATAAGGCAAAAAAAATCATAACTTATGCAATAATTGGATTGATGTTGAGTTTGATGTCTTATGCTATTATTGCGGTAATAGATAAAATTTCTGTCTGATTTTTTAAGAAATCCATCGACGAAGTCTAATCTGTTCACGACTTCTGCTTGCGGACGAAGTCAGTTCATTCTAAAATATACAGAAAATATAATTTGTCATTCTGAATTCATTTCAGAATCTATTATCTGCTATCACTAATTTTATGATTTATAAATAAATAAAAACATATATCATAAAAGATTCTGAAACAAGTTCAGAATGACATTGTTCGCAGTGACAATTTAACAAATATATAATTATAAAATGAAAATATTAATATTAGGCTATAAAGGAATGTTAGGATATGAGCTTGTGGAAGCTTTTTTTGAAGGTAACGAACTTTTTTTGTGGGATCGAGAACAAATTGATATAACTAAAAGAGACGATGTAATAAAAAAGATTGGCAAATTAAAACCTGATATTGTTATCAATTCTGCTGCTTATACAGCAGTTGATAAAGCGGAAAGTGAAAAAGATGCAGTTTATAAAGTGAATGGATGCGCTGTTGGATTTTTATCGACAATTTGCAAAGAGATTGATGCTCTTTTGATTCATTTCAGTACTGATTATGTTTTTGACGGAGAAAATCATCTTGGCTATAAAGAAGATCATCTAGTCACTAAACCAATAACTTTATATGGCAGGTCAAAAGTTTTAGGAGAAAAGTTAATTACTGATATAAATCCCCGACATTATTTGATTAGAACCTCATGGCTTTTTGGAAAGAATGGAAAAAATTTTGTAGAAACAATGATTGGTCTTGCTAATGAGAAGCGAGACATCAAAGTTGTGAATGATCAGTTTGGATCTCCAACATATGCAAAAGATTTAGCCTATAAAGTTCGAGAAATGGTGAATGAAAATAAACCTTCTGGAATTTATCATATCACAAATTCAAATCATTGTAGCTGGTATGAGTTTGCTTTGAAAATATTTGAACTTGCGGGGCTGAGTCCAAATGTCAAACCAGTAAAAACAGAAGAATTTCCAACGCCAGCCAAGAGACCGACATATTCAATGCTCGTTAATACAAAACTTTCTTCGATGAGGTCTTGGGAAGATGCTCTCGAAGAGTATTTGATAGAGAGAAAAAATAAGGCTTTAAACATTTAAGTGTAAGATTTCACAGCGTTGTATATACTTTTATAATTGCCATCAGTATCAATTGTCATCCTCAGCTTGACTGGGGATCCAGAATAGACTGAGATAAATTATAATTTAGGCTTGATTAAGCTAAAAGTAGCTAATCCTAGATTCCCGCCGGAGTTTATGCTGAATTTAGTTCAGTGCGGGAATGACAAATCTGGCTAATGCTATTTGTATAGTTGTTTTAAAAAAGTATGAATAACGCTGGAGAATCTAACAATTTAATCAATAATAATAAAGATGGTTAATTTAAAAGAAGATAAATTAGCGTGCTTAAATGGTTTATACGAAAGAACTTTAATTGAAGCTAGTCTTGATCCTTTCGTTACAATTAGCAAAGAAGGAAAGATAACCGATGTTAATAAGGCAACAAAAGATGTAACCGGATTTGGACGTGCGGAGCTTATTGGAAGTGATTTTTCAAATTATTTTATTGAGCCTGAAAAAGCAAGAAAAGGTTATAAGGAAGCGCTTTTGAATGGGTTTGTACGTGACTATCCTTTAACCATAAAACATAAGTCTGGGAGGTTAACATATGTTCTCTATAATGCGTCCGTATACAAGAATGAAAAATGTGAAATAGAGGGTGTTTTTGCGGCAGCAAGGGATATAACAAAAACAAAAATAACAGAAGAAAAGTTGAATAAAAAAATAGAGGAAATGGCCAAGGCGAATGATTTGATGGTTGGAAGGGAATTGAGAATTATAGAATTAAAAGAAAAAATAAAAGAATTAAAAGAAAAATTAAAAATTAAAAATTCGGAAAATCTTTAGTTCAAAATTAAGTTTTTGATTATTCTTCTGTAAGTGCTGTTTTATGTTTTGAAAAAGTGAGCTTATAACATAGTCTTAATTATTAAATTAAAAATATGGAACAAGATTCTGGGTACAATATAGAGGATAAAAAAATAGATAAAACAATTTCTAGTTTTTCGTATACTAATCAGAATCAAAATAGTTCTAAAAATAAAAAGAGAAAAGATTATAGTATTTTGTTTATTGTAGGTTTTGTCTTTGTCGTTTTAATGGGTATATTTAGCTTCTATTTTATAAATCGCAGCAAATTAAATCCTGTAACTGAAAATGAAAGCGGTATTGTGAAAAAATTTGAGGACTATAATCAGATGAAGGATTTTCTTGATGAGGTTGAGATTGCAAATATGAATAGTTATTATAGTAACGATTTTATTGGTGGTGTTCAGGCGCGCAAAAATATGACATTAGAAGATTCAAGTTTGATTGGTGAATGGGGCAGTGCGGAAGTGCCAAGTGGTGTGCCAGTGGATTTGAATAGTTCGTTGGGTGGGAATGATTACTCAACAACGAATGTTCAAATTACTGGAGTTGATGAGGGCGACATTGTGAAAACAGACGGCAAATATATCTATACGGTTTCTGGGAATGATGTCGTTATTGTTGAGGTGACTTCCGCAGAAAATGCTAAAGAAGTTTCTCGAATAAAACTTGATTCAGCTCCAAGCGGAATTTATATCAATGGTGACAAAATTTTAATTTATGGTCAAAAATATTCTTACAATATTCAAGAATATAAGGACATTCTTCCTCGAAATAGATTTTCAACATATTCATATCTAAAAATTTATGATATGTCTGACAGGAATAATCCAATAGAAAAAAAGAGTTATGACTTAGAAGGAAGTTTGAATAGTTCAAGAATGATTGGCGAGTATGTCTATTTTATTACTTCAAGTCCACAATTTGTTTATGATGAGAAATTTCCAGTTCCGATTGTGATTGAGGATGGAGAAGTTTTGGGTAGTGAAAAAACTATAGCAAATTGTAATTGTCCAGATGTTTATTATTTTGACATTCCATATCAGTCATATAATTTTATATCAGTTTCATCTCTGAATATAATGCAAGAAAATGGAAAGCTGAATAGTGAAGTTTATTTGTTGGATGGCTATCAAAATAATTTGTTTGTTTCTGAAAATAATGCGTATATAACATTTAACAAACGAGTCAATGAAGAGGAACTTACAATGGATATTGTAATGGAAATGTTTAAGGAATATGTTTTTTCAGAAATGAGCGAGAAAGACAAGGAGATAATAGCTAAGATTGAAAAAGTAGATAAAGATGTTCTTTCTAAAATGGAAAAGTTTGAGAAAATTATGATGATTGTTGAAAAATATCAAGATGTTTTTGAGAATAAGGGGGAAGATTTTGAAAAGGAATTTGAAGCTGAATATGAGAAGAGAGTCAAAGAAAAATTTGAAGATATTTCTAAGGAGCTAGAAAAAACTGTGATACACAAAATTGAAATTAATGAAGGTAATTTGAAATATAAAACTTCTGGTGAAGTGGCGGGAATAGTCTTGAATCAATTTTCTATGGATGAAAGTGGAGGATATTTTCGAATCGCAACAACAAGGAGTCGAGATTGGTCTTCTATGAATAGAGAATCTTCAGAGTCATATAGTAATTTATATGTGCTTGATGCGGATATGAAAGTTGTCGGAAAAGTTGAAGAATTGGCGGAAGGAGAAAAAATTTATTCTGTCCGATTTATGCAAAATAGAGCCTACATGGTTACTTTTAGACAAACTGATCCGTTGTTTGTAATTGGTCTTGATGATCCGACAAATCCAGAGGTTTTAGGTGAATTGAAGGTACCGGGATTCTCGAGCTATTTGCATCCATATGACGAGACAACGTTGATTGGACTTGGAAGAGAATCTGATGAAAATGGCAGAATAACTGGTGGAGTTAAATTATCTTTGTTTGATGTTTCTGATGTAGAAAATCCGAAAGAAATTGATAAATATGTTTTAGGTGATCGAAGTAGTAACTCTATTGCGATCAATGAACACAAAGCATTCTTATTTTCAAAAGATAAAAATTTACTTGTGATTCCAGTGACGATGCAGGAAGATATTAAGGAAACTCAAGATATAAAACTTATGCAAAAAAAGGTAGAAGAGTTGATAGTTCAAGGAGCAGATGATAAAATGATTGAAGCAATGATTCTCAAGTCGTCTCAAACTTCAGTGAGAAAATATTTCAATGGTGTTGCCGTGTTTAATGTAAATCAGAAAGGTTTCGAATTGAAGGGAAAAATTGATCATTCAGATGAAAATAGTAATCGTTATTATGGGAATAATAATGTAAGCAGAAGTTTGTATATTGATGATGTTTTGTACACATTATCAAGTCAATATCTGAAGGCGAATTGGCTTGATACGCTTAATGAGGCAAAAACTTTAGAATTATTGGATAGTCAAAAAGTAATAGATAAAACCTATATGCCAAGTACTCCAATTCAAGCTTGGGAGTAAATGATAGATTGTAAGATTAAATATGATATAAAACAGGCCTTTTGAAAGCCTGTTTTTGTTTTATGTTTTGACATTTTGTAGTTGGATGTTATTTTAAAGGTACGGCTTGATATAAAAAAATACAAATAAAAAAAATAATTAACAGGAGGAGTAATTAATGTTTGGCATTGGTTTATTAAAAAAGACTAGTGATATTTCTTTGGTACGAGAAGCTTTTGATGAAAAAGAGCCAAAATTTACCGTAGCATATCTTAGTCAAGAATATTTGTCAGAAGCACTCTTTCCTGAAGATTATGAATCAGGTGCAGTGTGTATAAGCTTTGAAAAGCTGCATAAAGTGTTGTTGCTTAATAGTGAATTAATTTTTACTGGTTCTGACAAGACCATATTAGGACATTGGGCAATGAAAGGAGATAAACATTTTAATTGGACAAAAATATTTAAAAAAGATGTGTTATTTTCACGAACTGAAGATATTAGTGTTAAAATCCCCAAGTCCAAAGGGATAGAAGTAATTTTGATCGGAGGAAAATCATTCATTTATTATCCCAATGGAGGGGTCCCGATTGATTTAAAAACGGATGAGATAAATACGGCCATTAGTGAATATAAACGAAGTAAGAAAAAATAACATATACAAACTCACTTAATTCAGTGGGTTTCTTTTTTTTATTAACTTAAAAGTTATATTCTATAGCGCTGTTTATGCTTTTATAAGTACCACTGTTAGTATTTGTCATCCCATAATTTATTCCGAAACGATAGTGCAGGAAAAAATGTCTGGGATCCAGTTTATTTCATTTGTTAAAATTATTTTATATAAACCGGTTTTATTTTATTAATCATTTTCTTTTCTTGTAAAGCTTTACAAAACAATTTTTGTCATTCTGAATTCATTTCAGAATCTTCGTTTTTGTACACTAAAACAAATCTATAAATCACTATCAGTATTATTAAAAAAGATATATTGTGTTTGCTCTATATAAATAGGCCCTGCTGATTTTTATATATTTTTCATAAAAAGAAACAGAATTAGAAATAATTTTAAAATAATTTATTTTGTTTAAGCCATTTTTCAAACCCACTAACCCCCTTATCAGGGGGAACCTAAAGGAAATTAGCAGCCCATATATAAGCTGGTAAATATGTATGGGAATATCGAATGAGTCTGATACAATTTGTATAATTATTTTTAAAAAGTATGAGTAGCGCTATGAAATCTTGCAACTTGAATAATAAAATCAAAAAAACGAACTATAAAAGTTCGCTTTTTTATTTCTTACATTAAGATTCTAATTTGTTTTATTATTTTATCTGGAAGATGGACCGTTGTTTCTTTTCCCTCTGTAGTGACCTCTTGGACTTTTTGGAGAATCTGATCGACTTTGAGAGGCTGAGCGACCACTGGAATCTGAATTGCTTGAAGAAGATGAGCGTCGATTTGAATCTGATCGACCACCAGAAGCGGGGCGCCTGTTTCTTCTTGGATAAGATGGACGATCGTTTTCTGAAATTTCTGGCTTGTCTTCTTTGTCAGAATATTTTTCTTGTGAAAGAGCAGGGAGCTTTGATACAGGTAATTTTTTCTTAATAAGTCGTTCAATCATCCTAACAGCAAATTTTTGATTTGGAGTTGCAAATGAGATTGCGTGACCTGTTTTGCTGGCTCTTCCAGTTCTTCCAATTCGATGTACATAATCTTCAGGAGATTCTGGCAAGTCGTAGTTGACTACAAGCTCAATGTTTGTCACATCAATTCCTCGAGCAGCAATGTCAGTTGCGACTAGAACTCTGAACTTTCCAGATTTAAATCCAGCAAGAGCGTTCAATCTTTGTCTGAGACTTCTATCAGAATGAATTTCTGAGGCAGTGTGTCCCATATTTCTGATTTGCGCCGCAATCTTTTTTGCGCCGTGTTTAGTTCTTGAAAAGACAAGAGTGCTTCCAACATGTTTTTGCAAAATTGTATCCAAAAGCGCAATTTTTGACGGCTGTCTGAGAAAAAATATTTCATGTGTGACCTTGTCAGTCATAGATCCTGAAGGCGCAACTTCGATGCTAATTGGTAATTTCATATACATCTTTGCAATTTGCAAAATTCTCGGAGGCATTGTTGCAGAAAAAAGCATAACCTGTTTTTCTTTTGGTACATTTTGTAGAATCTTTTTGATTTCTGGCTCAAATCCCATATCAAGCATACGGTCAGCTTCATCAAGCACTAAAATTGAAACTTTGGAAAGAGATAGAGTTTTTCTTTGCATATGATCAACGAGTCTTCCTGGAGTTGCAATGAAAATGTGTGGATTGTTTCTAATTTGTCTAATTTGTTTATTCATATTATCTCCACCAATCAAAATTGCAGTTTTGAGTCCCAAAGGTCTGCCAATTTTTTCAAGTGATTCATTGACTTGAACTGCTAGCTCTCTCGTTGGAAGTACGATCAAGCCGTTTGAATTTGATGAAAGTAGCTTTTGGATCATAGGTACAGCGAAAGCAAGTGTTTTTCCAGTTCCAGTTTGCGCGATACCAATAATGTCCTTGCCTTCAATTGCAGGGGAAATTGATTGAAATTGAATTGGAGTTGGGGATGTAA
>JAGLJF010000067.1 GCA_023142595.1 Minisyncoccota bacterium
CCGGCAGTTGTTAGAACTGCTGTTTTAGCTCCAGTTTCTTGGCCAATATCAAGATCTATGCTGCCAAGATCGTGAAGTTCTGCCAATCCCAGCTGTATTAATTTTTCCAAAACATTTTTGTCCTTAGAACTAACTTCTGTTGGATTCCAATATTTATTCATCACAGCTTTTTCTTCTCCGCTTAATTCTTTTTCCATTTTGTTGAACGCCTCTTCTTAATCGTTTTTAATCTATCAGATTGTTATTAAAATGTCAATATTCAAGTCTTGTTTTGAAATCTAGAAAATTAATTCGTTTAAATTAAGATCTTAAAAAGGACTAGTTGTGATTATATAAATTTATCTATTTTTCAAAATTCCCAAAAAGGCTTCTTGAGGGATATCAACTTTTCCGAAAGATTTCATTTTCTTTTTCCCTTTT
This sequence comes from Minisyncoccota bacterium, assembly GCA_023142595.1. Lineage (GTDB taxonomy): Bacteria > Patescibacteriota > Minisyncoccia > JAHIHE01 > JAGLIN01 > JAGLLA01. The sequence goes on from JAGLJF010000067.1 coordinate 421, forward strand.
TTCTGTTTTTCAAGCAGTTTTCTTTTTCGAGAAACATCTCCTCCATATAATTTAGCAGTCACATCTTTTCGGAAGGGACTGATTGTGGCTCGAGCAATGATTTTTCCTGAGATGGCGGCCTGAAGAGCAATCGCAAAATTTTGTCGTGGAATGACATCTTTGAGTTTGTTGACGATTCTTTTTCCTTCTTCTTGACTTTGATCTCTGGGAACAATTCTGGAAAATGCTTCGACTCTTTCTTCTGCTACTAAGATATCAAGCTTGACTAAATCTCCCTTGATAAATCCCACAGATTCATAGTTCATAGAAGCAAAGCCACTGGAAACGCTTTTGAGATTATCGTAAAAATCAACGATAATATTAATAAGTGGAATTTCATATTTCAAAATAACTCTGTCTTGTGAAAGAAAGTCTGTGCTTTGATAAATTCCGCGAGAATTTTCGGCAAGTTTCATAACCGCACCGATTCTGTTCTTAGGAAGAAGAATTTCAAGTTTTGCCCAAGGCTCTTGAATTTCTTGAATCTGTCCTGGGTCTGGCATATCGGCTGGCGAGAAAATCATAATTTCTTCGTCGGTGGTTTTTTTGATTTTATAAGCAACTGAGGGAGTGGTAATGACAAGATTCATATCGTATTCGCGAGTCAGTCGTTCGCTGATAATTTCCAAATGCAACATTCCAAGAAAACCACATTTAAACCCTCTGCCAAGTGCCGTGGAACTTTCAACTTCAAAAGAAAGAGAGGCGTCATTGAGCTTCAGTTTTTCAAGACCATCGCGGAGCTCGGGGTAGTCATCTCCATTAATTGGGAAGATACTGGCAAAAACTGTTGGGCTCACTTCTTTATATCCTGGCAAGGCTTGAATTATTTTTTCAATTTCTTTTTCATCTTTGAAAACAGATTCATATTTTGTAATTGTATCTCCTACGCGACATTTTCCAACTTCTTTCAATCCAGTGGCGATATATCCAATATCTCCAGCTTGAAGAAAATTTGTTTTTTCAAGCTCTGGTGTAATCACTCCTAATTCAATGATATCTGATTTTGATTTAGTTTGAACAAAATATATTTCGTCGCCTTGATTGATTTTTCCATCAACGATGCGAACTTGAGCAATAACGCCTTTATATGAATCAAAATATGAATCAAAAATCAAAGCTCGGAGTGGTTTATCTTTTTCTCCTTGTGGAGCTGGGACTTTTTTGATTACTTCTTCCAAAACTGAAGAAACATTTTCACCTGTTTTTGCGGATATTTTGATGATTTCATCTTCGTTGGTTCCCAGCAGATCTTTGATCTCTTTTGAAACTTCGGAGACCATAGCATTAGGCATATCGATTTTATTGATAACGGGAACGATGACAAGATCTTGCTCCATAGCAAAATATAAATTTGCCAAAGTTTGAGCTTGAATCCCTTGAGTTGCATCAACGAGCAATATTGCTCCTTCGACTGCTGCAAGCGAGCGTGATACTTCATAGGCAAAATCAACATGACCTGGAGTATCAATAAGGTTCAAAATATAATTTTCATCATTCAGACTATAATTCATTTTTGCTGGTTGCAGCTTAATGGTAATTCCTCTTTCTCTTTCTAGATCCATTTGATCAAGAAGTTGTGCTTTCATTTTGCGATCTTCAACTGTTTTGGTCAATTCCAAAAATCGATCAGCTAGAGTTGATTTTCCGTGATCAATATGCGCAATTATACAGAAATTTCGGATGTTTTGTTGGGACATTTTTTTATTACTAAATTGTTAAATTATTAAGTTAGAAATTTCTGTAGTTCCCCCTGATAAGGGGGTTAGGGGGTTTGAAAACTATTTAAGCTTCACTAATATCATTCATAGATTTCTCACCCTATCGGGATTCGAAATGACAACTGAAAAAAACAGAATCTTCTTTATTTAATATATCTAATCTTACCTATAAATGAAGAAAAAAGCAAGAATAGGACTTGCTATAAGAGGCTCTGAAAAAATAATAAATCTTTATTTTTATAACTTGTTTTTTGAGTTAAATACTAGATTCCCGACTTCTCGGGAATGACAAAAACTTCGTTTTTCAGAGGATCCTATACATTTTATAAAAATATAAATTTTATAACGATAAAACATTAAAAGTAATTAGAACAACAAGAATATATCGAAATGCTTTGCCTAGAAGAACATAAATGGTAAATTTCCTGAAGTCATATTTCAAAAGACCTGCGACAAAGGTGAGAGGATCGCCAATGATTGGTATCCAAGAGAAAAACAATATGGCGGGACCAAATTTTCTGAATTTTTCTTTTGATTTTTTGATTTCATTATTATCGAATTTGATGAATTTGTGTAGTATTGTTTTACTTCTTTTTAGCCCGATATAATAGTTTACGACGGAGCCAAGATAGTTTCCAGTTGTGGCAATCAAAACCATAACAAAGATGTTTAATTTTTGGCTTATAAAATAGGCAAGAATCCCTTCAGAACCAAGAGGCAGAAGAGTTGATGCCAAAAAGCTATTAATGAAAAGGCTGAGATAGGCATTTTCAAGTAATATAGTTAAAAAATCAAACATTTTTTTATTTTAATTTACATAGATTTTGACATTTCTCCTGAAATAATTGTTATGGATATTGAGAATCTAATTTTATACTATATGAAATTATACTTTTTTACAATGATAAGAAAAAATTTTGAGCAATACTCCTTGAATGTTATAATGAAAGTATAAATTATAAACGAATTCTTACTATGATACAAAAAAGATGGCTTGTTAATAAAAAATATCCAAAAAAGTTTCAAGAGCAGTTTCCTGAGTTTTCTCCTATTGTTTTGCAGCTTTTGTGGGATAGGAAAATCGATAATCAAACTTTAGTAGATGAATTTTTTAATCCAGATTATTTGCAAGATATTCATGATCCATATTTATTAAAAGATATGGATAAAGCCGTGCAAAGGATTTTCCAGGCTTTGGAAAGTGATGAAAAAATTATGGTTTATGGAGATTATGATGTTGATGGTGTCACTTCTTCTGTTGTTATTGTGAAGACTTTGATTGAGTTGAAATCTATCGTTAAGCAAATTAAAAAAGAGGAGGCTAAAAAATTTGTCGGTGTTTATATTCCCGATCGAGAACTTGAAGGATACGGCCTGAACGAAGATGCAATTAAAAAAATCAAAAAAGACAAAACTAATTTGATTGTGACAGTCGATTGTGGAGTTTCAAGTTTTGAAAGTGTAGAGATAATCAATGAGATGGGAATGGAAGTTATTGTCACAGATCATCATCATGTTCCTGAAAAAATTCCGAATGCTTTGGCAATTATTAATTCTAAACAGAAAGATTGCAAGTATCCGTTCAAAGACCTTGCTGGTGTTGGAATTGCTTTCAAGCTCGTTCAAGGTCTTCTTGCGGAATTAGAAAAAAGAAAATTAAAGGGTAAAATCAAACTCACTGTCGGATTTGAAAAATGGCTTCTTGATTTTGTTGCGCTTGGAACAGTGGCAGATTGTGTTGAGCTTATAGGAGAAAATCGAACATTGCTCACTTATGGACTTGTTGTGATTAACAAAACTCAGCGAATTGGAATTAAAAAATTAGTTGAATCGGCAGGAACAAAAATGAGAGTGAATGGTAATGTGACAGAAACAAAATCAATTGATGCGACGATGATTGGATTTATGTTGGCGCCAAGATTGAATGCGGCTGGAAGAATGGATCACGCTAATACTTCTTATGAACTTTTGATTTCTGAAAACGTAGATGAAGCGAAAAATCTTGTAGATAAATTAGAAAAAAATAATCAAAACAGACAAAGAATTACAGAAAAGGCAATGCAGGAAATTAAAAAGAGAATTGATAAAAAAAAGAAATTGCCAAAAATTCTGATTGAATCTGATCCTGACTGGAGAATTGGAATTGTTGGATTGGTAGCTGGAAAACTAGTTAATGAATATTCCAGACCATTTTTGGTTTTGCAATCTCAAGAAGAATTACTTGCAGGTTCTGGAAGAAGTATTCCAGAATTTAATTTGATTGAAGCGATTGAAAAATGTAAAGATATTTTGATTAGTTTTGGAGGACATTCACAAGCTGCTGGATTGAAAATTGAAGAAAAGAATTTTAAGAAATTTAAAAAACAAATTGAGAAAATCGCTGAAGATGTTTTGACTGAAGATGATTTAATTCCATCCGTTGAGATTGATTGTGAGGTTGATCACGATCAAATCCAGTGGAGTCTTTTTGATGAAATTGAAAAGTTTAAACCTTTTGGACAAGGAAATCGCAAACCAGTTTTTGTAGCAAGAAAACTTGAAGTGCATGAAATCAGAGCCGTTGGAAATGACAAGTCTCATCTCAAACTTTGTTTCAAATCAGATTTAGGCGATGGAAAGGTAAAATATTTCAAAGCAATTGGATTCTGTCTTGGAAAAATGGCCGATGAACTGCCAGATGGAAAAAATGGTTTGCGGTGGGGAGATATTGTTGATGTTGTGTTTCAGTTAGAAATAAACGAATGGAACGGCAATCGGGAATTGCAAATGAATGTGTTGGATTTGAAGATTAGTGAATAAAAAAACAGAGGTAACTCATTGTTGAGTAACCTCTTGAAATATTTGTTTTACAATTTCTTCATAATTTTCCATTCATCCATTGATGCATAGAAGCTTGGACCCATACTTGCCCCATTGATTGATCCTGTTGCTATTGCGTCGCTATGGACAAAACTAATCTTGGCGTTCGGATAAGGATCGTTCCATTTGTCTTGCGTAGTTTCTGGTTTTCCAGTTGCTTTCCAGCTAATTTCAAGATTAGCTATTACTATCTCGGCATATTCTGGATAATATTGATTTAAAACGACACTACTGGTTAAAGTCGCTGAAGATAGACCGTTCTTGACTTCAAATTCTTCGTCATTAAGAACTTTCCATCCATGAGAAAACGAAATCGGATTCCCATCTAAATCACGGATATCTTGACTAACAATAAGTCCTATGTCTCCGTTCATCATAGTCATTACGCTTGCCGTAATGGTTTTCCCCTGATTGTCGTCAAACGAAGCGTGAACATTTACTCCGTTATTTTTTTCAACTGTTGCAGTTGTACTCATGGTCGTGATAGACAAGACCAACAAAACTCCCAGTAATACTCTTTTTGTGTTCATATTTTGTTCCTTGCTAGCTTTATAGACCAGCTCAAACAGTATACATAAAATATTATATCTGTCAATTCTCAAGAGGGGAATTCATTTTAATTTGATTTTGACATACGCTTCAAACTAAACTCAAGAAGGTAATTAATTCAAATACTATAAACCTTAAACCTTTTTCGAGAGATGGATTAATTTAAGGAAAAAGAAGTTTTTTTATTCTTGATGCAGGGGAATTCATTATTATAATTATTTGTCCAGAACTCTTAATAATGATAAAATGAAAATATAAAATTAAATCAAAACTATGCTTTCAAAGGTAAATTCTTGTGCAGTAATTGGACTGGATTGTGAGCCAGTGGAGGTGGAGTTGGATATTACTGCGGGGCTGGGAAACATTACAGTTGTCGGATTGCCTGATACGGCCGTGCAAGAATCAAAAGAAAGAGTTCGTTCGGCGATTAAGAACTCTGGGTTTTCTTATCCAACAACAAGAATTACAATAAATCTTGCTCCTGCTGATATTAAGAAAGCAGGACCGGCCTATGACTTGCCAATTGCGGTTTGTATGCTTTTGGCAACAGATCAAATTTCTGCAGACTTAAAAGACAGTCTTTTTGTGGGTGAGTTGGCGCTTGATGGAAAATTGAGGCATACAAACGGGATTTTGCCGATTACAATTTTTGCCAGAGAAAAAGGTTATAAAAAATTATATATTCCAAAAATTAATGAATATGAGGCGAGCTTAGTGGAGGGGATTGATATTATTCCAATCAATAGCTTGCTTGAGCTGGCAAATCATCTTGATGGCACAAAAATTATTGAACCGACAAAGCCACATGATTTGAAAGATGTAATTGAGGAAAATAATTTTTCAATTGATTTTGCTCATATTAAAGGACAAGAACACATTAAAAGAGCTTTGGAGATTGCAGCAAGCGGGGGACATAATGTTTTGATGAGCGGACCTCCTGGAACAGGTAAGACTCTTTTAGCTCGGGCAATTCCTACTATACTTCCCAAAATGACTAAAGAAGAAGTTCTAGAAATTACAAAAATTTATAGTATCGCTGGGCTTTTGCCGAGCGACAAACCATTGATTCGAATTCGTCCATTTCGAACTCCTCATCATAGTGCCAGCAGTGTTTCCCTGGTTGGAGGTGGGGCATTTCCAAAACCTGGAGAAATTAGTTTGGCTCATCGAGGAGTTTTATTTCTCGATGAACTTCCTGAATTTCCGCGCGGAATTTTGGAGAATTTGCGTCAACCTCTTGAAGATGGAGTAGTGACGATTGGCCGAGCACAAGGAACATTGACTTTTCCTGCAAAATTTTCTCTTGTTGCCAGTATGAATCCTTGTCCTTGTGGATATGCCAGTGACCCAGATCGTGATTGTAGCTGTGCGCCGACACAAATTATTAAATATCAAAAGAAAATTTCTGGACCGTTAATTGACAGAATTGATTTACATATTGAAGTTCCGCGAATAAAATTTGAAAAACTATCAAATGATGATTTAGCTGAAAATTCAACTTCTATTCGAGAGCGAGTTGAGAAAGCAAGAGAAATTCAACAAACAAGATTCAAAGATAAAAAAATTATTTCCAATTCAGAAATGAATTCTCAGCAGGTGAAAGAATTTTGTAAGATTGATGATCAAACTCTGGAAATTCTCAAAACTGCTGTGAGCCAATTTCAATTAAGTGCTCGATCATATTATAAAATGCTTAAACTGGCAAGAACAATTGCTGACTTAGAAGGAATAGAAAATATTCAAAGTTCACATATTGCCGAGGCACTTCAATATCGACCTAGAACTAGCACGGTTTAGATTAATAAATTTAATAAAATTAAAACAAACTCATGACAAATGAAGAACAAGCTTTGAAAATATTGAAACAAAATCAAGAAATTTTATTGAAAACTCATAAGTCTGTAGAAAAAACGAGAAAGTATATTCTTTATAATGTGATTTTTACGGTAGTGGTATTTGTTTTGCCTTTGATTGGACTTGTGATTGCGATTCCTTTGTTTATGAAAACATATATGAGTTCTTTGGA
>JAGLJF010000068.1 GCA_023142595.1 Minisyncoccota bacterium
TTGCCAGATCTAACTAGGCTATTTGAATTAATGTCCAATGCATTCAACGCCCAGATTACCCAAGCAGTGGAAGATGAATCGGAAGAAGAACCAGGATAATAAGGAAAGCCACCGTCATCATTTTGTAATGCCTGTAAAAATGATAAAGCGCTTTGAATTTGAGAATCAGAACTTTCAGTTCCAGAAGCAAGGAGCGCTAAGATAGCAGCTGCAGTCATATTCGTATCAGAATTAGATGCAGTTGTGTAACCCCAACCACCATCACTATTTTGATGCGAAACAATAAAGTTTTTTGAATTAATGATAATTGGGTCAGCGCTTGATTCACCAGCAGATATTAAGGCTAAAATTCCAAAAATGTCATCATTAAGAATCAACGAGTCTCCAATTTGATTTTCTGAATAATAATTTTGAAGAGAAGCCACATAATCAGTTGAAGCAAAAATACGTGGATTCTGGCCGAGAGAAGTTATAGCCAAAATAGGAGCTGCGTAGTCAATTGCATTTGTTCCATTCACAGAGAGAAGATGATTTGTGACAATGTTGGGACTTTCAAGCGCAGAGAGAGCCATTGTACTCCATGGATTATTACCATGTGCAATTAAATATGCTTGAGCATCGCTCGCATTATATGTCGCATTTGTTTCCAGAGGAGGAAGCATGGGAAATAATAACAAGGCAATGAGCATCGCGGATAATATTTTTTTCATATGATTTCCTTTCTAAGGGTCTATAAATAAAACAAGAACATCTCCACTTACAGAGGATGTTCATTTTATCGTAACAAAAACAAAACGAAGCCCCTCTTTAGCTCGAAGATAGGATCTTATTTATAGAATTGATAGTTAGTTAGCATTCTGGCTTACTTTGTCTTTTAAGAGAACAAAGATTACAGTTGCGGCACAGCACCGGATTTTTTCCAAACACTTTTTGAAATTCACCGGATTTTCCTAACCGACCTTTTTTACATTATGCTTTCTTAAAATATTTTTAAAAAAGTATAAGTCAAAAAGAACTACCCTTGAATTAATTTGTTAAAGTAAGTTAATATTAACTTTTGTTTCTGGTTATGTCAATATTATATTTCCATGAAAAAAAAGATTTTCAAAAACGACTCTTTGTTCCAGAGCATACGCAATTTAACCCTGGAGGTCCAGACCAGTACTGCTAGAATGCTTAAAAAGCAAGATGATACTTAAGAATAAAGAAATATATTTAGGTTAACTTTTTTATTGTCTGAAAAATTCGTTTTTTGCTTTGATATTTTTTAAAATTATTTTTCAAAATTTTCCTCATGAAAAAATTCATGAATATCGCCGAAACAAACGATTAGACAAGCAAGATTTTGTTTCATTATTTCTTCATTTTTATTCCAGTCAAAATCTTTCATTTTCACAGGTGATTCTATTAAAAAATATTGAAAGAAAATTTCAGAAGGAATAATATTTTTTTCATATAAATCTTGATTTGTCATCTTCTCAAAATCGTCACGGGCTTCCAAATTTGCAAACTCAGCTAAACTACGAAACATTATATTAAAAAATAATTCATATAACTTTTCATATTCTTTTTTACTATAAAATTCTTTTGATAATTTACCCAATCTTTGCAACCTTTTTTTATTAGCAGATTTCTTTTCTGATTTCCCCGCTCTTTCCCACATAAGAAAAAAATTACTCACATCATTTTTTTCACTTAATAATTCGTCAAAAACATATTTCAGGTCAACTTTTTTTAATAAATTTTGAATTGCTTTTTTATGTAAAATTGGATTTTTCTCTGAAAAATATCCATCAAAAGCAGCATCAAAATCTTTTGTCAGTTTATCTTTTTTCATAAAAATATTTTATTTATTATTTATTTTTATAAATTTAATAATACTACTGATGATTTTTTTTGATTATTTTCCCAACTTCTCATTATTTCTAATATTTCATTTTCGAAATCAGGTAAATAGATAATTTCAATCTGTCTATTATTTTCTTTATTTATTTTATAAATGTTTTATTTTCACCATACACAATTTCTCCAATCAAAAAAGCGTTTTCAACAGTATCATTAGTAATTACCACAAGACCAATTCCATAATTAAAAGTTTTCATCATTTCCAACTTTGAAATATTACCCTTTCTTTCAATTAATTTAAAAATTGCTGGCACTTCCCAAGAACCCTTATTTATTAAAGCTGAGCAATTTTCAGGTAATATTCTTGGAATATTTTCAATTAAACCACCTCCTGTGATATGCGCCAAACCAGCAATATCATAATTACTTATCATTTTCTTTATTTCTTTAACATAAATCTTAGTTGGTTCCATTAATTCCTCTCCTAAAGTTCTGTCAAGCTCGGGATAATTTGTATTAAGTATTTTTTTTGTCTCATCTGTTTTTTTCAAATCAATTTCGAAAGTTTTTCGTGCCAAGCTATATCCGTTTGAATGAACTCCGCTTGATGGTAATCCATAAATCTTCATACCAACTTTGATTTTGTTTCCCGTAATCAAATCTTCTTTTGAATTAGCAAATCCTACAGCAAAACCAGCTAGGTCATAGTCTTGCTCGCTGTACATATCTGGCATTTCAGCCATTTCACCACCCAATAAAGCACATTCAGCTTGATGACAGCCTTCTATTATACCGTTCACGATTTTTTGGGTTCTTTGTGGTATTTGTTTTCCCATTGCAATATAGTCCAAAAAGGCAGCAGGTGTCAGACCAGCCACAGCAAGATCATTAACACACATTGCGACCAAGTCTATACCAACGGTCTCATGTCTATCCAAAACAATGCTCAATACTAATTTCGTACCAACGCCATCAGTTGCCAGTCCCATAACCTTTCGATCAGAAAGTTCAACAATTCCACTAAATCCACCAATACCTGATAGAATTTTTCCAGGAAAATGTTTTAAAGTTTTTTCAGCTTGTTCTTTAATTAAATTTACAGCTTTATTACCTGCATTTATATCTACACCACTTTTCGCATAGTCCAGTGATTGAGTCATATATTTAAATTTAAATTAATTATTGCTAACCCAATTATAAGCATTTTGAAACATGGTAAGCCAAGGAGATGCTTCTATATCCTTGTTTAATTCTTTTGGCATCCATGGCCATTGCCATTTTAAAAATATTCTTTCGGGATGAGGCATCATTGCCAAGTGACGACCGTCAGGAGAACAGAGCGAAGCAATACCACCTACAGAGCCATTTGGATTAAATGGGTATTCTTCCGTTTCTTTTCCTTCATTATCAGCATAAACTAAAGGATTCAATTTTTGAGCAATCACTTTATTATAAATTTCTGAATCAGAAAAGTGCAACCTTCCCTCTCCATGAGCAACCCAAATCCCAAGTATAGAACCTTCCATCCTCTTGAGCATTATAGATGGACTTTCTTTGATATTGACATTTACCCAGCGTGACTCAAATCTATTTGATTCATTGGTCATAAATCTAGGCTGTTTTTCAATATTAATATTTTTCCAAGGCAACCATCCAATTAATGACATTAATTGACAACCATTACATACCCCTAAGGAAAAAGTATTTTTCCTGTCATAGAATTCATCAAATATTTCTTTTAGTTTTTGATTAAATTTAATTCCTCCAGCCCAGCCCTTCGCCGAACCAAGAGCGTCTGCATAAGAAAAACCTCCCACAAATGCCAAACCTCTAAATTTATCAAGTGCTATATTACCATCAATTAAATCAGACATTTTAACATCCCACGCTTCAAAACCGGCGAGATGAAATGCACTTGCCATTTCTCTGTCGCCATTACTTCCCTCTTCACGAATAATAGCAACTTTCGGTTTGTCTCTTTTGGCTAATATACTAGCAGATGTGTTAGCTGGTTTAAAAGTGACTTTATAAAATGGATTCTTTTGCTTATAAATATTTTCCTTTTCACAAATTGCACTTTTTGAATTTGTTTGCAAGAGATTCAGCTGATGACTTGTTTCTTCCCATGTTTGTCTAAGACTAATCATCTCTGAGTTCAATATTTCTTTTCCATTATGAGAAATTTTTATTATGTCTTCTTTTGATGAAATTCCCAATTTAAAAATTACATTTTCTAAATTATATTTTTTAATTATTTTCAAAAACTCATCTATTTTCAACTGATCAATTTCCATTGCATAACCAAGCTCTTCGTTAAAATAATAAGAAAGTTCGTCTGCTTTTGCTTCACTGTTAATTTCCAACCCACAATTTCCTGCAAAAGTCATTTCTAATAAAGTTGTCACTAAACCACCGTCCGAACGATCATGTCCTGATAACACTAGATTTTTCTGGATTAATTCTTGAACAGCTAAAAATAAATTTTTCAGCTGTTGGGTGTCATCTACATCTGGGGATTCATTTCCAATTTGAGACAATGTTTGAGCTAATGCTGACCCACCTAATCTATTTTTTGAATTACCAAGGTCTATCAACCAAATTTCACTATTACCTGGCTCTTTTAAATCAGGGGTAATCGCTTTTTCAATGTCACTCATTGGAGCATAAGCAGAAACAGTAAGTTCTCCTGGAGATTTTACAATTTCCTCGCCTACCCTATTGGCCATAGAGATGCTGTCCTTTCCTCCATCAATAGCAATACCAAGTTCAACCATAATGTCTCTCATCGCAATTGCAGCATCATAAATTCGAGATCCCTCACCAGGTAATTTAGCAGGCCACATCCAGTTCCCCGAACATTTGATGTCAGAAAGAGAACTAATTTTTGCTGAAACAATATTTGTTATTGCCTCTCCTACAGACATTCTACTTCCTGCTTTTGGATTGACTAATATTTTGATTGGCTGTTCTCCAATCGAAATTGCCGCTCCACTTTTATCAAAATGAGTTTGTGCAATAATCGCGACATCTGAAACGGGAAGCTGTAGTGGTCCACAACATTGCTGTCTTGCAATCAATCCAGTTACACTTCGGTCAACTTTTGTGACCAAAAATCTTTTTGAACATACGGAAGGTAGTTTTAAAACATTATTCAACGCATTTTGAAATGTCAGTTGCGAAGGAATTTTAAGTGGACTAAGTTTCAAATTCATCCTCTTATCATGAAATTCTTTTTGTGGCATTTTCCCGAGTATCTTTGAAAGCTCTAAATTAACAGGAGTTGAATCATCACTACTGTCATGAACCACAATTTTTCTATCCCCCGTCACCTCTCCTAATAGTTCATAATCAGATCTTTCTCTTTTACAAATTTCTTTAAATAGTTCTAGCTTGGCAGGTTCAATTAAAAGCGCATTTCTTTCCTGAGATTCATTTCCCCAAATTTCCAAAACAGACATCGTCTGGTCTCCTAATTGAATATTTCTAATTTCTACTCTGCCGCCAATCGGTTCGATTAATTCAGTAAGAACATTGCATGGTCCCCCAGCCCCCTGATCATGAATGCTGATAATTGGATTATCATTCCCCATTTCCACACAAGCCCGAATGACGCGATTCATTTTTTGTTCAATTTCAGCATCTCCTCTTTGTACAGCATTAAAATCAAGTTCCGCCTTATTTTCCCCCTGAATCATGCTCGATGCTGAACCTCCACCCATGCCAATTCGATATACGGGTCCTCCAACTTGAATAATTAGCATACCAACTTGAGGTTTATCTTTTTTAATATGAGCATCATCAATTTGTCCGATTCCACCAGAAAACAAAATCGGCTTAATCCATTCTTGCCTACTGCCATCAGGTAAATTTACTCCAAAAGAACGATTAAATCCTTGAATCAGAGGTTCTCCAAATTTATTACCATAATCAGAGACTCCATCACTTGCCTCAATTTGAATCTTCAATGGACTAGCCTTGTCTTCTGGATATTTGAAATCATAATTTTCTCCTGCAATTTTGTAATTCGGAATATTCAAATTACCAACTGCATAGCCAGTCGTGCCAGCAATCACCAAAGCACCTTTTCCAGTTGCCTGCACATCTCTGATTCGTCCACCTCCGCCAGTGGCAGCACCTGGGAATGGAGACACTCCAGTTGGAAAATTATGAGTCTCTGCGGTAAAAATAAAATGATATTTGCACTTTTTATTCTGAAAAGCAGAAGACGCAACTGCACTATCAGGTACAATCGTCTCAACATCAAATCCTTTTATTGCACTCGAATTATCTTTGAAAGCAATTAGACTATTTGAAATATTTTTTTTCAATGGATATTGCACAGCTTGAAACAAAGTTTCTTTCATTTCTTGTCCGTCAATTATAATTTTACCTCGAAAAAACCAATGCCTAGAATGTTCACTATTTGCTTGTCCTAATTGAAAACATTCAACACTGGTTGGATTTCTTTTAATATCATTAAGAAATAAATCATAATAATAATGTTCATCCCAGTCATCCATGCCAAGTCCCATATCTTTGTTGATTTTTTTTAATGCACCAATTCCACTTTCAATGATTTGTACTTCATAGACAGAGTCTGGCTTTTTATTACTCTTAAAGCTTTCTAACGTTTTATCATATCTGGTTTCTGTCATCTTGTCGCAATGCTTGGAAAGAAACTCTTTCTCATTTTCGGTGTTGTTTAAGATAGTTCTCTGAGACTTTTCAATTCTGGTAATTTTATCTAAACCACAATTATGGCAAACTGAAACAGCATTCGTTGAAAAAGAAGTGGCAAAACTCAGGTTAGGACCAATTTCAATTATATTTTCAGAATCAAGGTTGGTGTCTTTACTTATTTTTTCTTCTTCGAATCCTTCCGCAAGCAATTTGGACAAAATCTCAATCTCACTTTGGTCCAATGGTTCACTGGCTTCTATATTGTAACAAATCTCATTTTTTTTATCCTTAGGACTATAGAATTGATACATAGATTTATAATTATTACAAATTATTTAAAATAAATTTTAGTCTTTCTTCTACTGAATTCATTTTTGAAACTTCGACCATTGGAATATTTATTTTTTCATAAACATCCTTCAATAATCCATGAAGCTTAATCTGCTCTCCTTTACTTTCAGTGCGTGAATAATCCTTCTTATATGGCAAGTAGTCAAGCAAAAAGACTTTTTTATACACTGAATTTTCTATAGCTTTTTTTAAATTAACATCTGATGCTATTCCTTGTAATTTATAATAAGCATCGCTATCAGGAATGCCTCTGTCCCAAAAAACAATATCTTCTTTAGGTATTTTTCTTTCAAGCTCTATCTTAATTTCTAGAATCTTTTTTTGAAAGCTAATTTCGTTGTTTCTAATATTTTTTAGCTCTTTTCCTCTTGCTATTTCTTTATCAATATAGATCCTTGCAGCTTCGTCTATGGTTCTATATCCATTGCTAGCTAATAATTTGATTAGAGTTGATTTTCCAGAATTTGGAGCTCCTGTTATTATATACCAGTTATTTGAATTCATATGTTTGATAATTATAGAATTACTTTATCATTTTTTTAAAAATATTTCAAGTTTTTTACTATAAATGCATTAAATATTTGCTTATTTAATTAAAATTGTGTATATTAATATTAGTTATTTGAAAATTATAGGAGGAAAATTATAATGATTTCGAATTTTGTTATTGATTTTGACGGAACTATCGCTGATACTTTAACACGAAATCCAAATAGCATTGGAGTTGATGAAGGGTATGAATATGCGATTAGAATAATTTTTGGAGAAGAAGGTCTAACCGCATATAGAAAAATTGGAGGACTCAAAAATAGAGCTCCGACTGAACTGGTTAAAGAACTGCTTAAAGAAGACAACAATTCCTCGCTTTTTGACAAAGCTCGTAATTTTTTTTATGAAATGAAAGGGTTGTTTGAAAATTTAGTTCCAGAAGAAAAAGGTTTTTTACTGGAATGGCCAACAGAGGCGATAAACCTTGACGAAATTACGCTACGTACGATATCTAAAATGGTTGTTCGCATCAAGCTTTCGTTTTTAATGAAGGAAATTGGAACTATGCAAAAAAACGGAAAGACTTGGCCTGAGCCGTGTCGAGGATTTATTGACTTTTTTAAATTCATACATAAAATGAATGAAAAAAAAGAAGGTACTTTCCGTGTAGTCATTTTGTCTTCAGGACACGAGTTTTTTATCAAAAAGGTATTCAGGTCTTGGGGCATTTCGCCATTGCCAGACATGCTCACCGATGACGATTTAAGAGATTCAAGCCTTAAAGAAACGGTAGCAAAACCTTCAGCTGCTCTTTTTGATATCTTGAGAAAGAAAACAAATGAAAACAAAAGTCAAGAACAACCCTTAAATACAAAAAATACATTATATATTGGAGACGATCTGGAAAAAGATGGAGAACTTGCTAAAAACGCAAGAATTCCATTTATGTTGTTTTGCGGAAATGATAAAAAGTTTGAAGATAGTCATCAATCCTTTTTTGATGATTGGAAAACAATTATCTCTTTGCTCGAAAAACAACAAATATCTGGGTAATGTTTAACATTACCCTATTTTTTTTTGTTTTCTTTAATAATTTCAATTAATTCTTCCAAATTATTAATAAGATAATCTGGGTTTGACTGCTTAATCCTTTTCGTTGAATAATAACCATCTGTAATGGCAACTGTTTCAATTCCAAGCGCTTTCCCAATTTCAATTTCTTCCGAAGTATCACCAACTATCAAAACCTCATTTAATTTATATTTATGGTTAGCTAGATAATCCCTGATCTTCTCTCTTTTATTACGTTTTTTCATTGAACTATCTAGGAATGAATTAGCTAGAACTTTAGCTATATAATCAATCATTTTCAAACGATGTAGTTGGCTGTTTATGCCCTCAATTGTATGATTACTGGAAATTATTGATTTAATTGAATTTTTTTTGAGCCACCTTAAAAGCAATTTTGAATTTCGTCTTGATCTACATTTATTTGCTCTTAGTTCATAGAAGGAATGGAATGTTAATCCTAATTTTTTTGGATATTTCTTCAATTTATTTTCACAGCATCCATGTTGGATATAAAAGTTTATTGCTGGAATTATAATTGTGTTCCTGAAAGTACTTAAATTTACAGGTGTGCCTCCAAATTCCTTGATGACATGATTATCTGCATCCATACAAGCCAGCGTATCTGATAATAAAGTTCCATTCCAATCAAATATAATTAATTTTTTCATTGTTTTTATTTCAAAGCGTAATTGTGTTATATATCTTGCCTCTCAATTGCAAATTGTCTTTTTTGATATAAGACGGGATTTTTTTGTGCTAAAATTTCTGAAGCCAAAAGAATTGCATTTGTTTCTGGCCACACTGTTGCCAAAGGCACCTTTGAAGGCATCCTCACGCTACTCCAAATGTCTTCAGGAGATGAATCCATCGTAGCAGGAACGGCAATCACGGGCCACGATGTCCGTGCGGCTAAAATTGGACCCAAACCATTGCTTCGTCCAACTTTCGCAATCACAACTCCTCCATCAGGATATCTTCCCAATATCTCTTCCAATTTATTTAAACACGATTGCGGTGATTTATGACCAGATATAGTGACTTCTTCAATTGCAATCTCTTTTGATTTTTCGAATAATCCTAACTCTGGAAAACTATCACCATCAGAGCCTCTCCATAAAACAAGAACTTGTCTTGGAATTCTCAGATTTTTTGACAAGCCAGCAACAAATCCATATTTTTTTTCAACTTCATCTAATTCTTCTCCTTGTCGAAATGCCTCCTTGCTAAGTTCTTTCCAATCTGCATCTTTGAGTCTCCAACTATCATTGTCAATGACATCTGCGACCAATAAATTTCCTTTTTGATCAATCCCAAATTCAATTTTTAAATCTATGAACCTATAGCCTAAATTGTTCCAAGCTCCCTCTAATGTCAAAAATACTTTTCTCAATGTTTTGTCCATATTTTCAATCATTTCTTTTGAATTTTTAGGCAATATTTTATCAGCTTCAATTTCTCTACCTAAACTTGCGTTCTCATCCCAGTCGGGTTTTTTTGAATGAAAAATTTTCCACTTATCCTCAAATATATTAGAAATAAACGGATCGTCCTCCCCTTTTTGAAGATTTGGACCATCAAGCAAATTTTTTCCTTCAGGATTTACCATTTTCCCTTCTGTTGTTTTTAGAAAAAATTCTGTGACTAATTTATGAAATCTATGAGGATTATCCTCTTCCTTCATTGTCAATTCTGGGTGTCTTTTTAGGAAACTGCCAACTGCAAATCTTCTGGAAACCGCTTCGAGTGGAATCATAATGCAATTTGGAGCTGAAAATTCAGTAGATGATAACTGCTTATTATATGCTACTGGAATTCCAGCACTTTTTAATAATTTAAAAACACCGCAAGTGACAGTTGTTGCATATTCTGCCTTAGACTTAAATTGTTTTGTAAATGACGAGTCATCAAAAGCTGTAATGTCGTCTTTATTTTCAATTATCACGCTTTCTTTATTACCTTTTACACTCCAAACAATTTTGGTTTTTCCTTCAATTATTTTTTTATCTTTTTGATTGTCCATGTTTTTTTACTTAGTTTATTTAAGATTAATTTCGCATAATTTACAATTTCAAATGACTTTTCCTTCGCATCTCCAATATAATTTTCTGGCTTTTTTAATAATTCCATAATTTCACTTGGAATATTATTAAAAATCGCTTTCAAATTTTCATCTTTTTTCGATAAATCGAGCAAAACATCAGTAAGCATTTTGGAACTTTTTTGTGCCTCTGGAACAAGTTGTCTGTTTACAAGCTCATGCGCATCACCACAGTAGCCTGCCATTTGTAATGCGATATATAATGGCTCAGCTAAAATAACATTTGAACTTTTTTGAAAATTTATCTGACAGGCTTCTCTGTTAAATTTTAATCTCTCTAAAAATGTATTTCCTTCCTTATCTTCTTTTAATAGCGTATTCATTTGTTGCTGCAAGTTTATCAGAATAATAGGATAGTCCCTGGCAATAGAACTTCCAACCAGATCTCTTTGATGATCACTTATAAAATTATCAAGAACTTTTCCAAATTCATTTTTATTACGAAGCCACATACCTTCTAGGTTTTCAAAATTGATAGGATTTCTTTTATGAGCCATGGTCGAAGAACCGACTTGACCGCTTTCGAATGATTCTGTCATCTCTTCGATTTCACTTCTCATCAAGTTTCGCGAGTCACGACCAAATTGTCCAAAAGAAGACGATAAGTTGATTGCGGAAAAAAGAAAATGTGCCAAATTTTCTGGCGGTAGAATTTGAGTACTAATTCTTGCTGGCTTTAGATTTAATTTCTGCAAGACCTTTATTTCAAAATTATCATCGTGTCCTTTTTGAGAAAATCCCAAGCCAATTTGAGCATTATGAGCCCCCACTGCTCCTGAAATCTTTCCTTTTAGGTTGTTGCTATAATAATCTAAACTCTCCCAATTATCAACAATGCGATTTAATATTGTAGCTAACCAAAAACCCATAGTTATAGGTAAAGCATGCTGACCATGGGTTCTTCCGATTTGAATTTGATTTATATTTTCTTCTACTAACTTAATAAATATAATAATGAGCCGTGAAATTGTTGGTTTTAAAGCCTCTTCATAAGCCTGTCGATATTGTAATATTCTGGCAGTGTCAATGACATCATAACTTGTCAAAGGAACATGAACCCATCTTGCTAGCTTTGGGTCTAATATATCTTGCGCACATCTCACCCACGCCCTAATGTCATGTCTGGTTATTTCTTTTTCAATTTTATCAATGTCTGTAGTCTTTATATTATATAATTTTTTCTTTATCTCTTTGGTTAATTTTTCCAAATCTTCTTTTGGAATAATTCCAATCTCCCCTAATGTTTCCAAAGTAGCAACTTCAACTTCAGATACTTTTTGATATAAATTATCATATCCAAAAACAGGAAACATTTCCTTAGGTTGATAACGAGGATTGCCAGGTAAAATAAGATTTTCGATATGAGTCATTTTAAATAAAAATTATTAAGAATTTTATATGAGAACTATATATAAGTAAAAAAAATAATAAACTTAATTTATTCTACCACGCTCTATTGGAAAAATCAATAAAATGTGCATCCTGTAAAAAATAGCAAAATTAATTAACTATCTTTCCAGGGGTATAAAAATAACCGCTTGTGTAAGCGATTATTTAACTAGCTCCGCGAGAGGGACTCGAACCCCCGACCAATTGGTTAACAGCCAACTGCTCTACCACTGAGCTATCGCGGAATAAAAAAAGTGATTTTTTGTTGCGTTTCAACACAGGCTTAAACAGGTCTAAGTAATTTAAAATCACTTTAATAATATACTACTGATTTCACTATTCGTCAACACTTAAAATAAATTAGTAATCGAGCAATTTTTTTGACTCTTTATGTTTCTTGATTTTTTCTAGAGCCTTGGCTTCAATTTGACGAATTCTTTCTCTAGTTACGCCAAATTCTTGCCCAATCTCTTCAAGGGTATGTGTTACGCCATCTTCAAGACCAAAGCGTAATTTCAAAATCTTTTGCTCTCTCGGTGAAAGCTCGACTAGGATTTCTTTAACATATTCTTTAAGCAATTGTCTTCCAGCAGATTGTGATGGAAGCACTGCATCTGTATCTTCAATGAAATCACGCAATGTACTTTCGTCGTCATCTTCACCAACTGATGTTTCAAGTGAAACAGTATCTTGAGAAATTTTCATAATGTGTCGAACTTTTTCAACTTCAATTTCCATTTCAGAAGCAATCTCTTCGGGCATAGGTTCGCGACCTAAATCTTGAACAAGGCGTCTGGTAATTTGGGAAAATTTGTTAATAGTTTCAACCATATGAACAGGAATTCTGATTGTTCGAGATTGATCGGCTATGGCTCTTGTGATTGCCTGTCTAATCCACCAGGTTGCATATGTAGAAAATTTATATCCTTTTCGATAATCAAATTTTTCAACTGCTCGAAAAAGCCCAATATTCCCCTCTTGAATCAAATCTAACAAGGTCAAATTTGCGCTTCTACCAACATATTTTTTTGCTATACTAACAACCAGACGAAGATTAGCTTCTGCTAGGTTTTGTTTTGCCGCTACTTCCCCTTTTTCTTTCCTTTTTGACAAAGAAACCTCCTCCTCTCCTGTCAAAAGAGGAACTCTTCCAATTTCCCGAAGATACATTTGCACGGAATCACTGGAAATATTATCAAGAGACAAATTTTTCATTTCCTTCTCAACTTCCTTTTTACTTTTTTTACTTTCATCTTCATTTGTCCCGGAAAGATCAATTATGTCAACCGCGTTTTCAATTTTTATGTTTTTTTGTTCAAGTTCGTCATAAAGTGACTCGAGGCGTTCAATATCATTTTCAATGTCAGGAATAATATGAATGATCTCTTCTTCTGTGACAAACCCTCTTGATTTTCCCCTTTGAATCAAGTCAAGAATTTGACCATCTAAATCAATTTCTTTTTCTGCAAGAGGCTTTGAAGATTCTTTTGACTCAGGTTTTTTTATCGTTTTCTTTTTTGTTGGTAATTTTTCCTTCACAACTTTTTTACCTTTTACTACTGCGCCAGTTTTCTTTTTCACATTTTTTTTATCTTTCGTTGCTACTTTAACTTTTTTCGCAACCGCTTTCTTTTTCGCAACTTTTTTACCTTTTACTACCGTACTAGTCTTTTTCTTCACGGGACTAGTTTTTTTTATAACTTTCTTTTTTACGACAGCTTTTTTTTTCTTAACAATTTTTTTAGTTGTTTTTTTTGTTTTCATATTTTGATTATTTAAATATTTTATAAAGTTTTTATTATTTGTTATTCAATATCTAAGTTGTTTAATTCTTTGTGAAGTTTGTCAAATTTTTCGATATTTTCTTGAGTGGCTTTACTTTTCATTTTTATCTCGAGCTCTTTCACTTCTTTTTTCAAAAGTATTCTTTTTAAATTTATAACGCAAGTCTTTGCCTCTTTGTGTGTATCGCTAATTTCATCTATTTTTTCTTCAACCGAAAGAGCAGCGACATCCCAAGTATGGGATAATGATTTGTTTTGATTCTCAGTATTATTCTGAATTGAAATTTTGTTTTTCAATTCAAGAAGAACTCTGTTGTTTAGCTTTCCTTCTTTTGTATATAAACTTTTAATCAAATTGTATATATTATTTATTTTTTTATTTGATAAATATTTTTCTAAATCTAAAAATAAGTCTTGAAAAAATTGAGGATATAAGATTATGAAACCTAGTATTCTTTGTTGAAGTCGATTTTCTCGTGTAGTCGTTTCAATTTTTTTTGTATCGTTTGTAATATTTTTATTAACGAATCCAGACTTTTCTCTCTTGATTTTGTTTTCATATTCAAAAATGATTTTTTCATCAAGATCTAATTTATCTGACAACATATTACGATAATATCCTCTGTCTATGTCATTTGAAATATTTCCAATAATTTTCAATAATTCTTCGGCAATCTTTTTCTTGCCATCAATATTATCACTATTATATTTCGAAAATACGCTATCGAAATAAAATTCCATAATCAATTTTGGATTTTGTACAGTCTTTTCCCATAATTCTGGATTATTCTTAACACAATCAGCTGGATCTTTGCCTTCGGGAATTGTAATTATGTTGACGCTCATATCTTCTGCTAAAGCCATCTCAATGCCCCTGTTGGCGGCTTTTATTCCAGCAGAATCCATATCAAAAGAAAATGCAATATTTTTTGTATATCTTTTTATTATTTTGATCTGTTCTGAAGTTAATGCTGTTCCAGATGTTGCCACTACATTTTCAACTTCGGCTTGAAATGAGGCAATTACATCCATATTTCCCTCAACCATAATACATAAATCTTTTTGCCTGATTTGAGTCTTCGCCTTGTCGAGTCCATATAAAACTCTACTTTTATTATAAATCAAAGTTTCGGGGGTGTTGATATATTTTGCCTGAGATTCATCTGCACCAGGCATTACGCGCGAGCTAAAACCAATTGTTTGTCCTCCTATATTATTTATCGGAAACATTATTCTGTTTCGAAATCTGTCATAGTATCCTCCACGATCTTTTTTAACTGTCATTCCAGTTGCCGCAATATCAACTTTGCTAAACCCCTTCTTTTCTAAAAAATTGCTAAGCAAGTCCCAAGAATCTGGAGCATAACCGAGTTGAAATTTTTCAATTATATCTTTTGTCAGTCCTCTATCTTGCAAATATTTCAAAGCTAATTTTCCATTTTTAATCTTTAAACATTCTTGAAAAAAGTTTCTGGAAATTTCAATAATCTCAAATACATTTTTCTTTTTACTATCATTGGTAGGGTTGTGGCTTTTGATTTGCACCCCAGCCCTTTCGGCAAGTAATTTTAGTGCATCATAAAATTCAATTCCTTCAATTTTCATAATAAAAGTAAAAATATCCCCGCCTTCATTGCAACCAAAACAATGCCAAGTTTGCCTTTCGGGGCTAATCATAAACGATGGTGTTTTTTCATTATGAAAAGGACATTTGGCTTTGAAATTTCTTCCCGCTCGTTGCATTTGCATATAACCTGAGAGGACTTCTTCAACGCTTAATTTTGACTTTATTTCATCAGTCTGAGAGTCCAACATAAAATTAGAGATAAGCCAATTATCTTGATATAAGATTAGCATTTAAAACAATTCAGGTCAAATTGATGTTTATTAAAAAATAAATACCATATATTTTATAGAGACATAATCAACTCAACTAATTTTCTTGAATCATAAACTATTGCACCATTATCTTCCAAAAGGTCTCTTCCAATAAATTTTCTTTTATCTGTTTTTGTGTCAGATTTTACAACTTCCAAAACAGCTGGTTGTTGTTTTTTATATTCTTCAATTATATTTGTAGAAGGAATTTTGGTATTATAAATTACAAAGTCTAATTTTGTCTCAATATATTTTTCCACTTCATTAGAAAAATCTGAAACGGAAAAATCATTTGTTTCGCCAAGTTTTGTCATCGTATTGCAAACATAAATTTTCTTCGCTTTTGATTTTTGAAAAGCTTGCGTCATTCCTCTTGATAAAAAGCAAGGTATGATTGAAGAATATAAATCTCCAGGACCCATAATAATTAAATCGGCATTAGTAATCGCATCTATGGAAGGTTTATAGCCTTCCACTTCTGGACTAAGATAAACTTTCTTGATTTTCAAATTTGGATTATGAGTTTTTGGAACATCAATTTCATCTTCGCCCTTAATTATTTTGCCATTTTCAAGTTCTGCATAAATCTGAGTTTGTTCAATAGTGGCTGGTAATGCATTTCCTTTCACTTCCATAAATTCATACACAAATTCCAAAACTTTTTCGTAATCATCAAGATTTTTTTCAAGCCCTGCCAGAAAGACATTAGCAAAATTATGACCCCTATGTCCACCGTCAAAAACCTCTCTGCCAAATCGAAAATTCCACAAATCTTTCTTCCACTGCGGAGCGCTAGACAAAGCCAAAATATGTCGTCGAATGTCTCCCGAAGGTAAGATTCCAAAGTCTTCGCGAAGCTGACCAGTTGATCCCCCATTATCAACCATTGAAGTTATGGCAGTAATTTTGACAGGATAATTAACTAGTGAACTTAAAATTGCTTTTGGCATCGCACTGCCACCTCCAAAACAAACAACATTTTTTTCTTTCATAAAAATATAAGTTATTAATTCCTTAAATTATAATTATTTTTTCTTCTTGTTACAATTTAAATCGCTAAAATCAAAAATTTCTTCAATAATATTATAAACAGGTTTTTGACCTATAAAATTATTATATTCATGCATTTTCTCTATCATATTTTTCCTAAGATTGTTTTCCTCAAATAACTCAAATAACTTTTCTGTGAAAATCTCTTTTTTAAAATCTTTTTCTTTGATATTAATTATCATATTTCTGTCTTGAAAAAATTTTGCATTTTCGGCTTGATGATTATTAGCAGAACTTGGCAATGGAATAATAATACTTGGTTTTTCTAGGGCAATAATTTCGAAAAGACTACTGGCTCCTGCTCTAGAAATTATAACATCATATAGAGCAAAGGCATCTTTGAGTTCATTTGATAAAAATGGATAAATTCGATAGCGAGAATTATTTTTTAATTTCATTTTTTCTGTTTTAATTTTCAGTTCCTCATAATTTCTTTTTCCACATAAATGAATTATTTGAAATTTTTCTAATATTTTCGGTAGTGATTTGACAATTACACTGTTTATTTTTTTAGCTCCTTGAGATCCGCCAAAAACTAAAATTGTGGGAATATTCTCATTTAAGTTAAAAAATTTTCTCGCACTGTTTTTATTTCCTTGTAAAATTTCTTCTCTAATTGGATTGCCAGTAAGAATTACTTTTTTTTCTGGAAAATATTTTTTTGAAAAATAAAAAGATACTAATATTTTTTTGGAAAATTTTGCGATTATCCTGTTTGCTAGACCTGGTATCGTATCTGACTCGTGAGTCAAAATTGGAATTTTTAAAAGCCATGCTGCAACAACTGGTGGAACGCTAGCAAATCCTCCTTTACTAAAAACTATAGTTGGTTTAAATTTATGAATAAAATACAAAGACTGAATTGTGCCAATAACAATTTTGAAAATGTCTGTAAAATTTTCAAATGAAAAATACCGGCGAAGCTTTCCAGCTTGAATTATTTTGATTTTCATTCCAATATCTGAAATACTATTATTAAAATCGCTTTTTGGACCAATAAACAAATATTCTGATTTTTTCAGATTTTTTTCTTCTTCCATCTTTTTTATTTCCGAAACTATCGTTAGAAGAGGGATAATGTGACCGCCTGTTCCTCCTCCTGTAAGCAATATTTTCATAAAATATAAAGTAATGAGTTAAAAAAATAAAGTATTGAAATTACGATATTATTGATTAATATACATCAATATTTTGTCCTTGCCAATTAGTTAAATATATTATAACATTAAATCATAATTAAGCTATAACTTCAAATTTAATGCAAAAATTTATTATAAATGGTGGCAAATCTCTTAATGGTCAAATTGATGTTATGGGATCAAAAAATGCCGCCACACCAATTCTTTCAGCGTGTCTTCTTACAAAAGAAGAATGTATTATTGATAATATTCCTTTAATCAACGATGTCTTGAAAATGATTGAACTTCTTGAAAGCATGGGAGTTGAAACTGAATGGATTGAAAAAAGAAAATTAAGAATTAAAGCTGGGGACAATGTTGATCCTGAAAAAATGAATTTTGATATTGTAGGACATATGAGATCATCGATTCTGCTCCTTGGAAGCATGCTTGCTAGGTTTGGAAAATTTAAGATTCAACAGCCGGGTGGATGTATTATTGGAGCGCGACCCGTTGGAGTTCACTTCGAAGCGCTTGAAGCGCTTGGAGCAAAAATCACATCAGAAAATGGATTTTATTGTTTTGAGTCTGATAAATTAATTGGCAAAAAAATTATTTTGAAAGAATTTTCTGTCACTGCAACAGAAAATTTAATGATGGCTGCTACGCTTGCACAAGGAACAACAACAATCAAAATTGCCGCCATTGAACCACATGTTCAAGATTTGGCTCGTTTTTTGA
Source organism: Minisyncoccota bacterium (assembly GCA_023142595.1). GTDB lineage: Bacteria > Patescibacteriota > Minisyncoccia > JAHIHE01 > JAGLIN01 > JAGLLA01. Next base: position 18,495 of record JAGLJF010000068.1, read on the forward strand.
ATAAAATGGGAGCAAGAATTAAAGGTATGGGTGTTCACACAATTGAAATTCAAGGAGTTAAAAAGCTTCATGGAGCTGAGCATAAAATTATTCCTGATCCGATTGAAGCGGGAACCTTTGCAATTGCCGCTGCTGCCACAAAGGGTACTGTTGAAATAAATAATGTTAATCCTCACGAACTTGATCTGGTCATCGAAAAGCTTAGAGAAATTGGAACGAATATTGAAGTAAAAAATAATAAATTGCTTATTAAACCATCGTCAAAATTCAACGCAATTAAGAAAATTGAAACTAGAACATATCCTGGAATTCCAACCGACCTTCAAGCCCCTTTTGCAATTTTGGCAACACAAGCAGAAGGAACAACTCTTATTCACGACACAATGTATGAAGGAAGACTTGCATATATAAATGAGCTGAATAAAATGGGTGCAAATGCTATCATCTGCGACCCACATAGAGCACTGATCACTGGGCCAACTCCCCTTTATGGTCAGGATATCACCAGTTTTGATCTTCGTGCTGGTGCAACACTCATTATCGCCGCCCTACTTGCTGAAGGAAAAAGTACGATTGATAAAATTGAACAAGTTGATCGAGGATATGAAAACATTGAAGAAAGGTTACAAAAACTCGGCGCTGACATACAGAGGGTTGAGAAATAAAAATTTTAATATTTATAAAAAAACAGTCTTTGTATCAAGGACTGTTTTTTGCTTTATACTATAAAAACAAAATCTATATTTATAAATTCTCAGTTTGGATAAATTCTATTGGAGCTCCATTTTCTTCAATAAATGCAACAACATTACCTTCAGACGGACTATTTGGCTTTATAATAACTTTTTTGCCTTTTATAGCTTCGTGTATATCATCAACTTCAAATGCTATGTGAGGAACAGTTTTTACAATTTCAGGTAAGGGACAATCATTTTCATATCTCATCCATTCAATACCAAATTCACTTTTATCAAATCCAAAATGATAAAGTTTGTAATCTTTTAGATACACTTCTCCTGGAATTGATTTTTTAGTCGGAATTCCAATGTGATGATAACGCATTTTTTTATTTTTAATAATACTTTATAAAAAACTATATATTAAGAAAACCTCGCTTCATTGTCTTTTAATAAGACTCAACGAGGTTAAAGTAGCACAACGAGGGGCTGTTTTCATCCCGGCAGATTATTTCTTGTTTTGCGCGCATTTTAAACAAAAAATTGCTGTTACTTATTCAAAGCAAGTATATAATAAGACCCAATATGCATCTTTTTTTATCTCTGTCTTGTGCTAAAGAAAGAGAAAAAGAATAACTCCCCAAAATCTTTTTATATACTAGCTAATAAGCAATTAATCAATAAATGATTAACCGACAATAATACAATATACTAAATAAAAAATCTTGTCAATAGAATATATTCTAAAAAATGTTTTATTAATCAATACGCCTCTATTCCACCGTCACGCTTTTTGCCAAGTTCCTTGGTTTATCAACATCAAAACCAAACTCAATTCCCATATATGCTGCAAAAAGATGTAGTGGGATTGCAGTCAAGATTGGAGTTAACATTTCCAATGTTTTTGGAATATAAATGACATCATCAGCTAGATCTTTAATATCCTCATTTCCCTCAGTTGCAATTGCGATAATTTTTCCATTTCTTGCTTTTACTTCTTCCATATTACTCCACATTTTTTCATAGACACTATCAGATGGAGCGATGAAAAAACAAGGAAAATTTTCATCAATCATTGCAATTGGACCATGCTTCATTTCTCCTCCTGCATAACCCTCAGCATGAATTTTATAAGCAACTTCTTTAAGTTTTAACGCACCTTCGCAAGCAATTGGATAGTTATATTTTCTTCCTAGATAAAGAAAATTTCTATATTTTGAATATTTTTGCGCTATTCTTTTTATATCTTCATTAGTGTCTAATACTTGATTCATTAACTTCGGTATTTTTTTTAATTCATCAGTAATTCTTTTTCCTGTCACCAAAGACATTTCACGAGACCTTCCGATATACACAGTTAAAAGCGCAAGTACTGTGATTTGCGACATTAAAGCTTTTGTCGAAGCAACAGAAATTTCAGGACCCGCATGATTATAAACTCCTGCATCTGTTTCTCTGGCAATTGTACTTCCAACAGTATTCACAATTCCCAATGATAATGCTCCTTTTCTCTTTGCTTCTTGCAACGATGCAATTGTATCTGCAGTTTCTCCTGATTGACTTACAACAAGAACAGCTGTTTTTTCATCAATAATTGGCTTTCGATATCGAAATTCACTGCCAATTTCAACTTCAACGGGAATTCCGGCATATTCTTCAAGCATATATTCCCCAATCATTCCAGCATAATTTGCAGTTCCACAAGCAATAATGATAATACGATTTATATTTCGTAATTTATCTTGATCAATAACTTCCAAACCACCCAATTTAGTCAAACCTTTTTCAGAAATAATTCTACCTCTAATTGAATTTTCAACAACTTCTGGTCCTTCAAAAATTTCTTTTAATAGAAAGAACTCGTGACCACATTTTTGAATCTCACAAACATTAGAATCAATTTTGCAATGCTCTTTGTGAATTTGATTGTTATTAGTAGTGGAAACGATTTTGTATTTATCTTTTTCAATTATGCCCATTTCATCATCATCAAGATAAATAACTCTGTCAGTGTATCCGACAAGAGCCGATGCGTCAGATGCTACAAAATATTCACCATCCCCGACACCAATCACAAGAGGACTCCCCTTTTTGGCAACAATAATCTTATCCGGATCACTTTTTGAAACAACAGCAATTGCATAAGCTCCTTCAATGTGTCTGAGGCAATTAAACACTGCTTGTTGCAAATTTCCATCAAAATGACTTTCAATTAAATGTGCGATGATTTCTGTGTCTGTTTCTGATTCAAACTTATGCCCAGATTTTTCAAGACTTTTTTTCAATGATTTGTAATTTTCAATTATTCCATTATGAACAATGAATATATCTTTTTTACAATCATGATGAGGGTGTGTATTTTTTTCAGATGGACATCCATGAGTTGCCCATCTTGTGTGAGCAATTCCAACAAAACCAGTTATTTTTTTTTCATTTCTCATTTTCTTTTCTAAATCACAAATTTTTCCCACAGACCTAACATAACCCAAAGAGCCATCCGAATCTAAGATGGTCATACCCGCTGAATCATAACCTCTGTATTCAAGTTTTTTCAAAGCACTTAACAAAAATTCATTTGCTTGATTTTTTCCAATGTAACCTGCAATCCCACACATATTGTAAATATTACTATATTATATAACTTATTAGATTCTCTAGCGTTGTTTATACTTTTGTAATTATTCTTATTAGCAATTGTCATCCTCAGCTTGACTGGGGATCTAAAATAGACTGAGATAAATTTTAATTTAGGCTTGATATAGCAAAAAGATACTAATCCTGGATTCCCGTCGGAGTTTATGCTGAATCCATTCGACAAAAGCTCAGGACAAGTTTAATTCAGTGCGGGAATGACAAACAAGTTTAATATAATGTATATAATTGTTTTTAAAAAGTATAGGAAGCACCGTGAAATCTTACACACAACTTCTTTCATTTTAGTTTAGGAAAGGGAAATGGTCAAATAAAAAAGAAAAAAGAATAGATATTATTGCCCTTATAGGCTATCTATTCATGAAATTTTTTATTCTACGGTTCTGTTGAGATTCCAGATTTTTTAGTATCAAACTGGTTTGGATTTTATAGTAGTCCTGCAATTCTATTTGCAGCATCATCTATTTTTTTATAAGTTCCTCCTATGTTTCTATCTCCACAAAGTAGTCCTGAATAACTTCCTGCAACGATGCTCTTAGATAGAACAATTATATATACTGTCGGACCAGCCCGTTTTATTGTAATAAATAAGTTACCTAGATTTCTAATATGTCTTGTCGTTCGCATGTTTACAGCTGCATCTTTTAATAAAACTTTATTTACAGAATCTTCTACAGAAAGAAACGCTATACTCAATTCACTAGTAATTCGAGATTTATTTAACACACCTTCTGATTCGATGAATATTCCATCTCCTGCAACAACTACATGAATTATTTCCTCAGACTGCAATTCATTTAGTATTGCCTCGATTTCTTCTATTCCATCATTAATAGACACTTTCATCTTTTTATCCTCCTGTATCCGTCTGGTTTTTTATAAAATTAAGAACCATTTTTACAACAATCTTTTCAAAAAGAATATCGCGAAAATAATTCTTAATATATTTAGGAGACTCTGATAAACTAATAAATTTCAATTTTATAATTTATTTTTTGCCTTAAATCCTAGATTCCCGACTTCTCGGGAATGACAAAAACTGCGTTTTTCAGATTTATATTTTCAAAGAACACATCTTACCACTCTTTCGCTTCCAAACCATTTTCAGCTGCTTTTCTTTGTGCTGCTTGCTTTGAAATTCCTTCTCCCTCGGCAATTTTTTCTTCGCCAAGAAAAACTCCAATCAGAAAATGTTTATCGTGATCAGGCCCCCACTCTCTGATAACTTTGTAAGCAGGAGTAACTCCAACTTTGTCCTGAGCAATTTCTTGAAAAGTGCTTTTTGGATCTTGATATAATTTTTCCTCCAAAACATCATCCATTTTGCTCAGGAAATACTTTTCGATAAATTTCTTTGATTGGTCATATCCTTGATCAAGATAAATTGCACCAATAACTGCTTCAAGCGCATTGGCAATGATATATTGTCGAGCTCTTCCAGTGTCTTTCGACTCTCCCTTGCTCATTAATAAATAATCTTCCAGACCAATTTCAACTGAAATTTTGGCAAGCATCTTACGATTTACCAGAGCCGCTCGATAATTCGTCAATTCTCCTTCAGGATTTGAAAATGTATTATATAAAAATTCTGTCGTAACAAGCTCCAAAACTGCATCGCCCAAAAATTCCAATCTCTCGTTTTGATCAAGTTCAAAATTCTTATGCTCATTTATATACGAACGATGAACTAGGGCTTGTTGTAAAAGATCTTTATTTTTAAATTTTACTTCTATTATTTTTTCAAGTTTTTCTAAACTATCCATAATTAAATTTAAATGTTATTTTTTATTTTTATCTGCATTTTCTTTTTTCTCAGTTTTTTCTTTATATAAACTTCCCAGCACTCCATTTATAAATTTCCCACTGGAATTTCCTCCAAATGATTTGGCAAGTTCAATCGCTTCATTAATCGCAACTCGTGGAGGAACATCCGTTCTTTTACTGAACACTAATTCGTAAATTCCAATACGAAGTATATTTCTGTCAATTATTGTTACTTGTTCGATGGGCCATTCTGGAGCTAATCTTTTGATAATTTCATCTATTTTTTTCAAATTATCAAAAACTCCATTTATTACATCAAAAACAAAATCATCTTTTTCTGCGTCAACTCCATATTCTTTGATATTATTTTTTACGATAATATCAAGCTTTTCTTTCTTCTTTGTGTCTTCACCTTCAAGAACGGAGATTTGAAAATCCCATTCATACAAGCTCTGCATTGTTATAGATCTAGACAAGTGTCTGTTAGACATAATATCTCGTTATTTAAACTGATTTTATTTGTCGCCGCGAACAACACTTTTCATTCCTTCTTTTTTGTCTTCTTTTTTACTCTCAGTCTTTTTCAGCTTTACAGCTTCTTTTTGAATTTTTTTCAAGTCTTTATTTTCCTCTTTGGCTTTCTTCTTGATAATTTTTGCTTGTTCTTTTTTTGGAAGTTTTTTTGTAACATCAATCACTTCTCTTTTTTTATATTGACCACAAGCTAAGCATACACGATGTGGTTTTATAGGTTTTCCGCAATTTTCACACTTAGACAGATTAATTGCCTTGAGTGCGTGATGTGACCTTCTCTGACCTTTTGCTGCTTTAGTTAGTTTTTTCTTTGGATGTGGCATATAATTTATTCTTATTTAATTTTATTATTTATTCTTATACTACACTAGCTTATTTTATTTTGCAAGTATCTTTATCTTTTATCTAGGTGCAATTTAAAAAGTAATTTCTCAATAGGACCAAAAGACTTTCTGTGAATTTTGCAAGGACCTTTTTTACCGAGCATTTCCATATGAAATTTAGTTCCATAGCCTTTGTGTTTTGCAAATCCATAGCCAGGATATTCTTTATCAAGATTGAGTAATATCCTGTCTCTAGTTACTTTTGCGATAATTGAAGCGGCGCTGACAGAAAAAATGGTTTGATCTGCCTTTGGAATTGCCATTTGGCTTGCAGGGAAATTATCAAGAACGTTTATGCCGTCGATTAATAAAAAATCTGGTTTATTGTTTAACTTTTCAATCGCTCTTTTCATTGCAAGTTTGGTCGCTTCGAGTATATTTATTTTATCAATAGTTGTTTCTGAAACGATTCCAGCAGACCAATCTAAAGAATTTTCAACTATTATTTCATAGAAGTATTCTCTTTTTTTCTCGGATATAGTTTTGGAATCTCTTATCCCTTTGTCGGTTAGTTTTTTGAAAATTTTTGCATCAGGAAAAACAACCGCTGCAGCAACCACAGGACCTGCCAATGGACCACGACCAGCCTCATCAATTCCAGCAATATATTTATATCCTTTTTGAAATAATTTTTCTTCTCTTGTAAAATCAGGAATAATCATTTTTCATCCTTTTCGTTCCTCCTGTTAAAAAATAAAACAATATAAAAAGCTCCTTTTACTTTATCTATTAGAGCCTCCTACTAAAAGCATCTTATACTTGATGCAATTTAGTATATTCATTATAGTTTTTTTATATTTTTTGTCAATAAAGGTTTGTTATTGAATACTAAATGAAATATGTTAGTAAACACTGTTTTTTTGGTAATAATCTTGAAGCTGTGTGAAAAAATTGCAATTTATCAACTATGATATATAATTAAGTCAATAATAATCATAACTTCAAATATATGGAAGAAGAAAATTTATCAACAAAAAAATATCAAGAATTTTGGGATCGAGTTGATGGAAATTTAAGCGAAGGAGGTTATTCGGGATACAAAATGGCGATAATTGAAACTGAAAAAATTTTATTAATGGCTTTGACAGACAAAAATTTTCCTGGAAAAGATATCGAGGAAAAAATTGATAGTGCAAAAATCGTACTTAAAAATCCTGAAAAGTTGAAATATTCACGGTCAATGTATAAAAAAATAATTCAAGAGCCTGGATTTGATGTTTCTGAAGATGATACGAAAGAAATATTAACTGGTTATTATAATTCTGTTGCAGATCTTGTAAAAACTCAAAAGAAAGATGTTTCGAAAAAAGAAAGGCTTGGATTATTTCTGCAAAGATATTTTGGAAATTTTCCTAGAAAAGCCAAAGGAATAATATTATTTGTTGCGTTTTCGTTTTTATTAATATTATTTTTGACAGACACTTCAACAGGAATCGCAATAACACAAGCACTTACAGATTTTACTAGATTTCTTTTTTATACAGTTATGTTTAGTATTTTAAAAATACTAGCTGTTTTAGCTGTTATAATTGGATTGCTATATCTCTGGCAAAGTAGAAAGAAATAAATAACTTAATTTATTACTTCAGAATTAAACAATATGAAATTTACCCATCTTCATACTCATAGCCATTACAGTCTTCTTGATGGTTTAGCAAAGATTGATGACTTGCTAAAGCGCGCGCAAGAATTGGAAATGGACTCACTTGCTCTTACTGATCATGGGGTTATGTATGGTGCTGTTGAATTTTACCAAAAAGCAAAAAAAAATAACATTAAACCAATTCTTGGAGTTGAAGCATATGTTTCAACAGTTTCTAGGCATGACAAAACACTTGGTTCAAACGATCGAAGAAATCATTTAATTCTTCTTGCAAAAAATGAAATTGGTTACAAAAATTTGATAAAATTGACAACTTCAGCTCATATTGAAGGATTTTATTATAAGCCAAGAATTGATAAAGAACTTCTCAGGGAAAATTCAGAAGGGCTCATTGGAACAAGCGCATGTATGGGGGGAGAAATTTCACAAGCAATTTTGGCGGATGATCTTGAAAAAGCTGAAAAAGTAATTAACGAGTTTCAAGACATTTTTGGAAAAGAAAATTTTTATCTTGAACTTCAAGACCATCCGACACTTCAAGGACAAAGCATGATTAACGATGCTTTAATTAAACTTTCTAAAAAAACTCAAGCTCCTCTTGTAGCGGCAAACGATATTCATTACATCAACAAAGAAGATGATAAGGCTCAGGATATTTTATTATGTATTCAAATGAATAGAACGGTTGATGAAAAAAACAGAATGACTATGATCGGTGAGGACTATTCTATGAAAAGCACAGAGGAAATGATTCGAAATTTCAAACATGTTCCCGAGGCGATTGATAATACTCAGAAAATTGTTGCAGAGTGTAATGTAGAACTTGATCTTGGAAAAATTCTACTCCCTCATTATGAAGTTCCTGGTGGACTAAGTCCTGAAAAATATCTTGAGAAACTTTGTAGAGGTGGAATTGAAAAAAGATATGGAAAGTCAAACGACACAATTGAAGAAAGACTAAGATTCGAATTAGACACGATTACAAAGATGGGATTTGCTTCATATTTTCTGATTGTTCAGGATTTTGTAAATTGGTCAAAAAATCAGGGCATTGTTGTTGGTCCTGGAAGAGGGTCAGCGGCTGGATCAATAGTTTCTTATTTGATTGGAATTACTGATATTGATCCAATTAAATACGATCTTCTTTTCGAAAGATTTCTTAATCCCGACAGAATTAGTATGCCTGATATTGATCTTGATTTTGCAGATAATCGCCGAGACGAGGTTTTGAAATATGTTGCCAAACAATATGGACAAGATCATGTGGCGCAAATTATCACTTTTGGAACAATGGCGGCCAGAGCTGCAATTCGTGACACAGGAAGGGCTCTTGGGCTCCCCTATTCACTTTGTGACAGAGTTTCAAAAGCAATTCCAATGTTCACGAAACTACCAGATGCGGTTGAAAATGTGAAAGAATTGAAAGATATGTATAACAACGAATCAGATATAAAAAATCTTGTTGACAATGCTTTGAAGTTGGAAGGAGTTGCTAGGCATAGCTCAACTCATGCTTGTGGAGTTGTGATTAGCAAGAATGCTCTTGACCAATATACCCCTTGTCAATATCCTCCACAAGGAAATTCAGGATATGTAACACAATATGAAATGCATAATATTGAAGACCTTGGACTTTTGAAAATGGATTTTTTGGGATTGAAAAATCTTACTATCATTGAAAATACTTTGAAGATTATTTCCAAAACAAAGCGTGATAAAATTGATTTGCCAAATATTCCTCTTGATGATGAAAAAACATTGAAATTATTTCAGCAAGGAAAAACAACTGGGGTTTTTCAATTTGAATCAAGCGGAATGAAAAGATATCTGAAAAAACTAGCTCCGACTGACTTCGAAGATGTTGTGGCAATGGTTGCAATGTATCGACCAGGACCACTTAACTCTGGTATGGTTGATGAATTTATCGACAGAAAGCATGGCAGAAAAGAGGTTGTTTATAAACATCCTGTAATGGAAAATGCTCTCAAAAACACTTATGGTGTTATTATTTATCAGGAGCAAGTAATGAGATTGTCTAAAGATATGGCAAATTTTACGGGTGGGCAGGCAGATACTCTTCGAAAAGCTATGGGAAAGAAAATTGCCGAACTTATGGAAAAAATGAAAGTAGAATTCATCGAAGGATGTATTAAAAACGATATTTCCAAGAAAATTGCCGAAGAAACATTTTCCGATATGGAAAAATTTGCCGAGTATGGCTTTAACAGATCACACGCAGTTTGTTATGCCTTAATTGGATATCAAACTGCATATCTTAAAGCTCACTATCCAGCAGAATTTATGGCGTCTCTTCTTACGGCAGATCGAGAAAATATTGACCGCATCGCTATTGAAGTTGATGAATGTAGGCAAATGGGAATTGAAGTACTCCCTCCTGACGTAAATATGAGCTTTGTGAATTTTGGAGTTATAAATGAAAATGGAAAAGAAGAAATTCGATTTGGACTTTCGGCGATTAAAAATGTCGGACAAAATATTGTTGAGACTATAGTTGAAGAAAGAAAAGAAAATGGAAAATTCAAGGGAATTGAAGATTTTGTTCTGCGCGTTGAGTCAAAAGATTTGAACAAAAAGTCAATGGAATCTCTGACTCGTTCTGGTTCATTCGACTCTATGGAAGAAGCAAATAAATTGCTTTTTAATATGGAACGAATTATAAGTTTTGCCAAAGAGCATCAAAAAGCAAAAAATAGTGGTCAAGTTAGTTTATTTGGTAACGCAGAAGATTCAACAAATAGCACTAATCAACTTCAATTGAATGATGTTTCTCCAATTGATAAATCAGAAAAAATGGCTTGGGAGAAAGAGCTGCTTGGGCTTTATGTTTCTGATCATCCCTTGAAAGAATATTCTTCTTATCTGCGAAGTGAGTTTAAAGGAATTAATGATTTGTCTGGTGAAGATGTCAACCAAATTGTCAAAGTCGGAGGAATTATTACCAAGGTTCAGAAAATTATTACCAAAAGAGGACAAACGATGGTTTTTGCTATTTTAGAAGACCTGACTGGAAAAATCGAAGCATTAGTTTTCCCTCGTCTTCTCGATCAAAACCAAGAAATATGGTCCGAAGGAAATATTGTATCAATTAAAGGAAAATTGTCTGACAAAGATGGGGTTTTCAAAATGCTTGCCGAGGAAATTAAAAATATTAACATGAACGATGCGAAGTCTTATTCTCGGAGGCATAAGGAGAAAGAAGAAAAACTCGCCAACTCAATTCAGATCAAAATTCCGCAAAAAGACTCAAAAGAAATTATGCAAAAAATTTCTGAAATTCTCAAATCTGCCCCAGAGGGAGATAGCCAAGTTTACATCTCAATCCCCTCTGCTGATGGAAATTATAAAAAAATCAAAACTCTGAAAGATATTGAAGAAAGCGAAGGTATTATTGAAAAAATTAGAGCAATAGTTGGGAAAGATAATTTAAATTAATAAAGCTCTTGACGCAATAATTCCTTAATGTTATACAGAAGTATAACATATGAAATTTGAAATCTGTTGCATATTAAAAAGAGGAAGCAATATGTTTGAAGTTGGACAAGAAATTGAGGTGAATGGAGAAAAAACGAAGGTGCTGGGAAGAGTAAAATATTCTGGTCCAGTGCCAGAATACTCCGTTAGAATAGACAACAATAAATGTTGGCTCGAGCCAACGGATAAAGGATGGAAGTTATGGAAAGAAGTAAACGACGAAAGGAATCCAGTCGTAGAGATAGTCAGAAATTCTGACCCGGTGACTGATTTGACAAACTCCACATACGAAAATTTTCATATTTCCAGTCATGGCATAGCTATAGCATCAGAATCTATCGGCAACACTTGGGGAGTAAAAGTTGGAGGAAGAGTTGAGCTGTGGAGAGGTAAAAATGTAACTGATAATGAATGGCCACTATTCATTGCTGAGCGCAATGATGACGGAATTATATTTTTCTGGGCTGGTCAGTATGTATCAGTAGAATAATACAACACATCAAAGCAACTGCTACGCAAAGCGTGGCAATTTTTTTTGACAATAGTCTCAAAATCCTCTAAACTATATTCAGAAGTGATTGAAATGGCTACCAACCGTTTTTGGAAATATTGCTGGAGTTCAGGCTTTAGCCTGTAAAGACTATCTTACACTCTAAAGAGTGAACTCCATAACAACTAATTTTTCATTTCGATTTAATCGGAACTAAACTTCGAAACAATTTGAAAGATGCTGTAAATATATAATTTAGGAATTAACCCTTTAGGGTTTCACTTCGTTTTAAGTACAAAAAACAGCCTGAAGGCTGAATTCCTAAAATAAGTGCAACTTTTTACAGAATTTGGGTGGAACCGCCCTTTATTGGGTCCCAAAGCACAAGTTTTCTTGGGCTTTTTTATTTATCAAAAATTTAATTATAAAATCAAAAATATGAAAAAAGAAATAGAGTTAGAAGTTAAAAGACATTCATTTGCTCATATTCTTGCTAGTGCAGTACTAGAAATGTTTCCAGAAGCAAAATTTGGAGTTGGTCCAAATATCGAAAATGGATTTTATTACGACTTTGACCTTCCGCGAACTTTGATTCCTGAAGACTTGCCAATTTTGCAAAAAAAGATGATAAAAATTATCAACAAAAATTTTGCCTTTGAGAAATCTGTCGTAACTCATGAAAAAGCAATTGAACTTTTTCAAAAAGCAAGACAAGAATATAAGATTGAAATTTTAAATGATGAGGCAAAAGATTCTGAAGTCTCACTCTATCGAACTGGAGAATTTGTCGATTTGTGCAAAGGTCCACATATTGATTCAACTGGTGAACTTGATGCCACAAGCTTCAAGCTAACAAAAATTGCTGGTGCTTATTGGCGTGGAGATGAAAAAAATAAAATGCTTCAAAGAATTTATGGCGTAGCTTTTAATAACAAAAAAGAGCTGAAAGAATATCAACATAAACTTGAAGAAGCAGCAAAAAGAGATCATCGAAAACTCGGTAAAGAGCTTGATTTATTTTGTTTTTCCGATTTAGTTGGTCCAGGCCTTCCACTGTTTTCTCCAAAAGGAGTTATAATTATTGAGGAACTTAAAAAACATATTGAAAATGTTTGTAAGGGATATGGATTTCAAAAAGTTATGACACCACATTTGGCAAAAATTGATTTATATGAGAAATCAGGACATGCACAAAAATTCTCAAAAGAACTCTTTCATGTTTCGTCAGATCAAAAACACGACTTTGTAATGAAGCCTGTTCAATGTCCACACCAAACTCAGATTTATGCTTCAAAAAAACGATCCTATCGAGATTTACCAATCAGATACATGGAATCAGAAAAACAGTACAGAGCTGAAAAGTCTGGTGAAGTTGGCGGACTGAATAGGGTTTATGCAATTACCGTTGAGGATGGTCATTCTTTTTGTCGTGTAGAGCAAGTAAAACAAGAAGTAAAAAATATGGTTGAAATCATTAAAAATTTTTATAGCGCAATTGGTCTTTGGGGTAATCATTGGGTTTCACTTTCTGTAAGAGATTATGCTCATCCAGAAAAATATATTGGTGATGAAAAAGATTGGGATAAATGTGAAAAAATGCTCGAGGAAGTGGCAAAAGAAATGAAGTTAGATGCAAAAAAGATTGAAGGAGAGGCAGCTCTTTATGGTCCAAAACTTGATTTTATGTTCAAAGATTCACTAGGAAAGGAAGTTCAAATTCCTACTGTTCAACTTGATTTTGCAACTCCAAAACGATTTGATCTAGTTTGTACAAATGAAGAAGGGAAAGATGAATTTGTGGTGATGGTCCATCGTGCAATTTTAGGTTCATATGAAAGATTCCTTGCTCTGATGATTGAACATTTTGCTGGTAATTTTCCTCTCTGGCTCTCCCCTGTTCAAGTGAAAATCTTGCCAGTTTCTTCTGAAAAACATCTTGCTTATGCTCAGAAAATTGAAAAACTACTTCTTGAAAATAACATTCGAGTTGAAATTGATGATAATAATGAAAGTATTAACAAAAAAATTCGCGAGGCAGAAAAGCAAAAAATTCCATATATGCTCGTTGTTGGTGAAAAAGAATCACAAAGCGATTCAGTCGCTGTCCGCTCCAAAGGATCAAGAGATATTAAAAACATGGCAATTGATAAATTTATCAAAAAAATAATAAAGGAAATTGAAGAAAAAAAATAAATATTCAATTTCAGATAATCATTTTTGACAATTTTTAAAATATGTAATATCATAATCTTAACAAATATTACAAGTAAGGAGGAATTTGCATAGAAAACCAAAGTACTGGATTTAGAACAATAGCTGAAATTGCAGCTATATACAATGTTGGTAAAAAATTGGAGAGGGAAGGCTTTTTTTGTCTTAATGAAATAATCGTTAGAACAAAACGTGGGAAAATATTTGAATTTAGGAGAGGCGAAATTACAATAATTCGAAAGGGAAATAAACCAGGAACTCGCAAACAGCGCGTAAGTACAAATGGAGGGAAAACTCGAAAAGGTGATGTTATAATAACATCTGCGATGACTGAAAAGACCTTAGAATTAAATCCGCATCTAAATGTAATAGAGAATGAATCTTCCAGAACGAGATCGTTCGGGCCAGATACGTTAATTTCTATTCCAGGCATGGGCTTACTGTAAAGCCCTTTCTTTTTTTAAAATTATTAATCATATTAATATAAATTGAATACGCAAGCTTATAATGACTAAAGATAACATATGAAATATTTCATCAAAACATATGGATGTCAGATGAATCATTCTGATTCGGAGAGAATTGCGGGGGTTTTAGAGTTGGCAAATTACAAAAAATCAGTCGAAGAAATCGACGCTGATTTGGTTGTGATTAATATGTGTAGCGTTAGAGAAGCTGCGGTTAATCGAATTTCAGGAAATTTTCATAAATATAAAAAATATAAAATCTCAAATTCAAATTTCAAAACAGTTATAACGGGATGTATATTACCTACTGATAAAAATAAGTTTGATAAATTGTTTGACTTAGTAATTGATATCAAAGAAATTGAACAGTTGCCAGAGAGATTGAAAAATTGTCACTCTAAAAAAGACTGTCATTCTGAATTTAGTTCAGAATCTTCTTTCGATAACGACTTAACTGTTCCTATGTCCCCAGAGCCAGTCATAGATGAAATGAAAAAATACAAAGGTCAAAGTCAAAAGATCCTGAATCAAGTTCAGGATGACAAAAATTATTGTTATTCTGAATGTAGCGATAGCGAAATGAAGAGTCACGATACTATGCCAAAAAAATCTAAATCCTTCGTAAAAACTCAAGATAACGACATAAACGACTATTTTAGTATTAATCCTCAATATGAAAGCAAAATAACTGCCTATGTGCCAATTATGACTGGATGTAACAATTTTTGTTCATATTGCGTCGTTCCATATACAAGAGGAAGAGAGAAATCAAGGCCTGTTGATGAAATATTAGATGAGATTACAAATTTAGTGAAAAATGGATATAAGGAAATTATTCTTTTGGGACAAAATGTGAACTCATATAAACCAGATGGAAATACAGACTTTCCCAAATTATTACGATTAATAAATAATGTTCCGGGAGATTTTTGGATTAGATTTTTGACAAGTCACCCAAAAGACATCTCAGAAGAACTTATCAAAACTGTCGCACAGTGTAAAAAATGCACAGAACATATTCACCTTGCACTTCAATCTGGAGATGACGAAATTCTCGAAAAAATGAATCGAAAATATAGTGCAAAACATTTTCTCGCTCTTACAAAAATGATTAGAAAAAACATTCTCAATGTTTCAATTACTACTGATATTATTATTGGTTTTCCAGGAGAAACCGAAAAACAATTTCAAAATACATCAAAAATAATGAAAGAGGTTAAGTTCGATATGGTTTATATTAACAAATATTCGCCTCGTACGGGCACAGTTTCGGCAAAGATGAATGATGATGTTAGTTGGAAAGAAAAAAAGAGAAGAGAAGATGTCTTAAACACAATTTTAGAAAAAACAGCGTTAGAAAATAATCAAGAATATATTGGAAAAACGATTGACGTTTTGATTGAAAAAAAAGATAAAAGTTATGCATATGGCAAAACTCGAAGTTTTAAGAATGTAAAAATTTCCTACTCCTGTTATCCTGATCTTGTTGAAGGAATTTCTAAAAGAAAAAAAACTGTTAAGGTTGGTAAATTTTCCAAAATAAAAATAACTCAAGCAAATGCATGGGGACTTGAGGGAAAAGTAAAAAAATAGACCCTGAGCAAATGATATTGTCCAGGGTTTGAATTTTTTCTCCAATTCTTTTCTTCCTTTAAATGTGATTTCAATAATCTCTTGACAATTTCGATTTGTTATTTTAACAAAGCCTCTTTTTTCTAACTTCATCAAATAATCTTTTCTATCAGAACTGTCAATTTCTCTGGGCACTTTATATTTAATTAGCAATTTTTTTGTTTTGCCTTTTGTTGTTTTTGGTTTCGTTTTTATTCTCATAAGCACACCTCCATTATTCTAAATCATTCATTAAATATGTCAAATCTCAGACCACTAATCGTCATTCTCGGACCTACTTCTTCAGGAAAAACTGAGATGTCTTTGAAGTTGGCAAAAAAATATAATAGTGAAATTGTTAATGCTGACTCAAGGCAAATTTATCAAGAAATGAACGTTGGAACAGGATCACCAATAATCAGCCGATGGTTCCATAGTCCCGAAGGGCTGTGGAATCAAAATGCGACACAAAAAGATTCAACCTATTTAATTAAAAGCATCCCCCATCACTTATTTAACATCAAAAAACCTAATCAAAAATTTTCACTTTCTCAATATAAAAAACTTGCCATAAAAACAATTAATAATATTCATAACAAGAATAAGACTCCTATTCTTGTTGGCGGAACTGGACTATATATAAGTTCCATTACTGATAATCTTTTAATTCCAAAGGCATCACCGAATAATAGTATTAGAAAAAAACTTGAGAAACACACTGAAAAATATTTATATAAACGACTTGAAAAAATCGATATAAAATCTGCAGAAACTATCGGACCAACTAATAAAAGAAAATTAATCAGAGCTCTTGAAGTTTTTGAGTTGACTGGAAAACCTTTTTCATCTCAGAAAACAAAAGGGAAATCACTTTTTAATATTTTGCAAATTGGAATCAAAACTGACAGAGAAGAATTATATAAAAAAATAGATGATAGAGTTAATGAGATGATAAAACAAGGATTGATAGAAGAAACAAAAAAACTTTCAAGAAAATATAAATCAGATTTGCCAGCTATGAGCGGAATTGGATATTTTGAAATTGATTCCTATCTTAAAAAAGAAACAAGCCTTGAAGATGCAATACAAAGAATTAAATTCCGCACACATCAATATGCTCGTCGACAAATAACATGGTTCAAAAGAGATGAGAGAATAGTCTGGGTCAAAAATTATCAAGAGTCGGATAAATTGATTAAGGATTTTTTAGGATAATCAAATTATTTTTAACACTTTGAATTACAAATACAGCTTCTGGAGTTCACTCTTTAGAGTATAAGATATACAGGTTGAAACTCGAACTTCGGTGAAAATTTTATTTATATTTCATAATTCAAGATAACTGCAAAAACAGACACTGCAAAGTGTCTATTTTTAACTAAAATTATAAAAAAATATTTTAAGAAATTGCCAATATAGTATAAGACACTAAGCCTCTTGGAGTTTCAACTTTGACATCGTCATTAACTTTATGACCTAAGAACGAACTTGCTAATGGAGTTTCATTTGAGATTTTCCCCTCAGAAGGGTTTGCTTCATTTGAGCCAACTATTGTAAAGGTTTTTTCTCCTTTGTCATTCTTAATTTTTATAGTTGATCCAATATTTACTACGCTAGAATTCAAATGTTTGTTATCAATTGTTTCAGCATTTTTTACCATCTCTTCGATTTCAGCGACTTTTCCTTCGTTAAGAGCTTGTTGCTCTTTGGCTTCAGAGTATTCTGCATTTTCACTCAAATCTCCAAGCTCTTTTGCGGCTTGAATTCTTCTGGAAATACTTTGTCTTTTTTCTGTTTTCAAAAAGGTTAATTCTTCTTTTAATTTTTCTAAACCTTCTGCGGTTATATAATGCTTAGTCATTATTTTTATATTTTATCAATTAAAAAGGCCCCTATTAAGGTGGGCAAAATTTATTAGACTCATAATACCACATCATAATTTTATGTCAATAGTATGTATAATGGCTAATATTAGCCATTATCTGTCTATTAATAAATTGTACAACTATTCATTCTCTATAATTTTTTATTCCTAATTTCTTTCATTTTTTCTAGAGAATCTGAAAACTTATCTACTTTCTCTAATAAATTTTCTTTAGTATATCCTGGCTTCTTTAGGTTCTCGATTTGAGTTTCCAGTGAAATTATCATTTTATCAAATATTTCAAACTCGATATCAGAAACATTATCCATTGAATTTAAATCCATTCCTGATAAAATTTTTATAAAATCTTCTTTTGTAATTTGCAATAAGAAAAAAGGAATATCTGTAAGAAGTTTTTGTTCAAGTTTCCCATTTTTAAGAATTAATCCATCCTTTATAACTGATCCAATTTTATTTATTTTATCTACTTTAGCAACTTTTTCTAAATGTCGACTACTTTGAAGATTAGTTTCTACTTCGTCAAATGTACAAATTACTTCTCCTGTTTTTTTATCAACGATAAGAGTATCAAAACCACGATTGTCATCTCTTTTTGAAGAATGAACGATGAGATAATTTTCTCCTAAAATTTTATTAAAA
The DNA here is from genome assembly GCA_023142595.1 of Minisyncoccota bacterium. Lineage (GTDB taxonomy): Bacteria > Patescibacteriota > Minisyncoccia > JAHIHE01 > JAGLIN01 > JAGLLA01. Next base: position 36,903 of record JAGLJF010000068.1, read on the forward strand.
ATAATTGTTATTACCTTTTCCCAAACCATACCATCCCTCTTTTCAGCCCTTAATTCATATTCAATATTAGATTCATCTGGCCTTTTTCTCTCAAACATTAACTTATCCTGTTTTTCTCTTTCTTTCGAATCAATTTTTCCTTTTATAGCACAATCTTCATCGATAATATCGGATTCATACTCTTTGTAAATTTTTTCATAATATTCTTCTAATAATTTATTAATACCTTTAAATGACGATTCTCTACTTCTTTCAT
>JAGLJF010000069.1 GCA_023142595.1 Minisyncoccota bacterium
CTAATTATATCCACTTTTTATATTTGAAGAATAGAAACGAGATAAAAGTTGTGATGGTCATCATGGCAATTACAATCCAAAATCCGATTGGTGATTCTTGAAGGGGCATTCCGTTTGTGACATTCATTCCAAAAGCATTTGCCATCAAAGAAAGAGGAAGGACGATAACAGAAAAGGCGGTCAGAATTTTCATAGTATTGTTCAATTTATACGAAAGCAATGATTCGTTTGTTTGTTCCAAAGCTTCAATCATTTCCTTGTGATTTTCAAGCGTGTTCCAAATTTTGATGTTTGAGCCAATTACTTCAGTTGAAAGTCGGGAAAAATTTTTATTTGTTAATTTACAAATATTTCGAGATAAACTTTCCAAGACCATTCTTTGAGGTTTCACAATTCGGCGAAAACTAATCATATCATGTTTGATTATGGCAATTTCAGCAACCATTTTTCTTTCATTGCCGTTGAAAATTTCTTCTTCGATATGATTTATATTGTCGTCGAGATGATCAAGCATCGGCATTCTAGTGTCGATGAGTTTATCGAGAACTTTTAGGATTAATTCAATCGCATTATTATTCATATAGTAGCCTTTTACAAATTTATCGGAAAGGCATTTATTGATAATTTTTTTCAGCTCAGGAAGCAATCCATTGTGACTGGTAATTAGAGTATTTTCAAAAAGAATTATATCTAGCTCGGCTGAAATTGTTTTTCTTTGTTTCGGGTCAAAAATAGGAAAATGAATAACAACAAACAGATAATCTTTGTATTCTTCGACTTTTGGTCTTTTGATTAGGGGAATGTATTCTTTTAAAATTGAAGGGCAAATGTCAAAATCCTTTTTCAAAAATGCGACACTTTGCTTATTTGGATTGGTAATATTTATCCATTTGATTTGACCGTTTTGAATTTCTTGTTTCATAGATTGGTTTGAATATAAAATTTAAATTTATTAATTTTATTATACAGTTTTTTCTGATTATTGACAAATTGTTTTATTTTGTTAATAATGGGGATATTAATGTTTTTTTGGAGGAGAGAAACAAATGAGCGATACTGGTGATATTTTTGCAGATGGAAGGACGGGATGTGGAAATCCTGGAAATGGAGACCTTGACAAGGAAAGTTTCATAAGCGATAAGAGGGAAAGTACTACTAAATCCGTAGAAGGATTAAAAAAATAGTAAGATTTTTCAGAAGAATTGAATTAATTTTAAAAAGACCTATAATTTAATAGGTCAATTTTTTTTGTTTTTGAATCCCTTGACGCATTTTTTAAAATCATTATAATGAAATTAGCACTCTCGTAGTGCAAGTGCTAATCGATAAAATTGATTATGGAAAGTCGGCAAGAGAAAATTTTGGCTGCGATTATCAAGGAATATGTAAGTTCTGCTGTGCCAGTTGGATCGTCATTGATATTTGAAAAGTATAATCTGAATGTCAGTTCGGCAACAATTCGATCGGAAATGTTGGAACTGGAAAACGATGGATATTTATATCAGCCATATACATCTGCTGGAAGAATTCCAACTGACAAAGGATTTCGATATTTTGTTGATGAATTAATGAGAGACAAAAAGCTGACTCAAAAAGAACAGAACTCTTTGCAAGTTGAAGTTTTGAAATTGAAAGCTCAAAACAGAATGCTTGCTAGAACGACAGCAAAATTGCTTTCCGAAATGTCAGATAATCTTGCTGTGAGTGGTGTGATTGGTTCGGATGATTTTCAAAAAGCGGGACTGCAAAGACTTTTTTCAAAACCAGAATTTCAAAATTCAGACAGTGTTTGCAGAGTTGCAGAAGTGATTGATTATATCGATGAGAGTATCGATTCGCTTTCGAAGGAACTGGAAAATAAATCAGAAGTGGAAGTTTATATCGGAAAAGAAAATCCAATCTGCGCAGTTGATGAATGTAGTATGGTTGTTTCAAAATATAATCTTGAAGGTGGTGAAGAAGGACTCTTGGCAATCATTGGTCCAAAGAGAATGAAATATTCTCGAAATGTTTCATTGATTGATTATTTGAAAAAATTGTTGAGCGGTGGTGGAGTAGTTGTGATTTTGGTGATTTTGGTTTAGGATATTAAAAATTTTGTCATTCTCGCACTGAATTAAATTCAGCATAAACTCCGGCGGGAATCTAGGATTAGTCTAATTAGATATTAATTTGAATAAAATTCTCTAAAATACAAATACCAATGTTAAGGCGCTTTTTAAAATTATAATGACATTCCTTGGCACAGAGAGATAAAACTTAGATTCCCTTCTGCAAGGGAATGACATGATAGATTTGAGATAAAAAAAAGACGAAAAGTTTTATGTTTCACTTTTCATCTTATTAAAAATTTCTTCTTGGTAATTTTGGTTTAATAATTGTTAATAGATTAAAATATGTCAAACGAAAAAAAAGAAAAAGTTAAAAAGGAAAAACATAAAGTTTCTTCAAAAAAAGTTTCAAAAGAAGTTGAAAATTATAAAAAGCAAGCAGAAGAGAATTTGATTGGTTGGCAAAGAGCGCAGGCAGATATGGTAAATTATAAAAAAGATCAAGAAAAGAGTTTAATTGAATTTCGAAAATATGCGAATGAAGATATAATTATGAATTTACTTCCGACGGTTGATAGTTTTTCTTTAGCGACGAATTATCTGCCGGAAGACTTGAAAGATTCTGACTGGGTGAAAGGGATTCTATGTATTAAGGGACAGTTTGATGGATTTTTGAAAGAAGCCGGAGTTGAAGAAATTAAATCTGTCGGAGAAAAGTTTGACCCGAATTTATTTGAATCAGTCGGAGAGGAAGAATCAGATAAAGAAGATGGAACTGTGACTGTTGAACTTCAAAAAGGATATAAGATGTTAGGGAAAATTATTAGACCGGCTAAGGTGAGAATTGCAAAAGGAAAGGAAAAAGTGGAAATGAAAAACTAAATTATTTTAAATAGTGAAATATCGTTATTTTTGGAGTTCAGACTTTAGTCTGTAAAAATACATATTTATTACAATTATTTTACACTCTAAAGAGTGAATTCCGAATATAATTAATAAATTAACAAAAAAATATGTCAAAATTATATAAATGTGCAAAAGGATGCGGAAGTATTGAAGAGAACGACGGAGAAGCTCCAGTTTGCTGTAATGAAAAAATGATTGAAATAAAAGAAGAAGAACTTTTCGGGTGTGCTGGCTGTTGTGGCAGATGTGATACAGGCTGTGGGAGTTCTGAAGAAGAAAAATAAAATTACATTATTAATTCTATGTTTTTTAATCCTTGATTTAAAGGGAGATGATAAATGTGGATGTTATAAGCAGAGATCTGATTAATTATCGAATCTCCAGATGATAAAATTATTAAAATAGTTTTATCGTTCGGAGAGTTTAATCCAATAATAAATAATTTAATAATAATTAAGAAAGGAAAAAAATATGGGAAAAATTTTAGGTATTGATCTTGGAACAACAAATTCTGCAATGGCAGTTGTCGAAGCAGGTGATCCAAGAGTTTTAGAAAATAAAGAAGGAAACAGAACTACTCCTTCTGTGGTAGCTATCAATAAAACAGGGGAAAGGCTTGTTGGTTTACTTGCTAAAAGACAATCAGTGACAAATCCTGAAAACACAGTGTTTTCGATTAAAAGATTGATTGGAAGAAGTTTTGAGGATGAAGAAATTCAAAAAGACGCAAAACTTTTACCGTATAAAATTGTTAAATCAGGTGAAGGAGTGAAAGTGAAGATGGGAGATAAGGAGCATACTCCTCAGGAAGTATCAGCAATGATTTTACAGAAATTGAAAGCTGATGCAGAAGAAAAATTGGGAGAAAAGATTACAGAGGCTGTGATTACGGTACCAGCTTATTTCAACGATTCTCAAAGACAAGCAACAAAAGATGCTGGAAAAATTGCAGGACTTGATGTGAAGAGAATTATTAATGAGCCAACAGCAGCGGCTCTTGCTTATGGATTTAACAAGAAGAAAGATGAGAAAATTGTGGTTTATGATTTAGGTGGTGGAACTTTTGATGTCTCAGTTTTGGAAGTTGGTGATGATACAGTTGAAGTGAAATCAACAAATGGGGATACTCACCTCGGAGGAGACGATT
>JAGLJF010000007.1 GCA_023142595.1 Minisyncoccota bacterium
TGGGATGAATCGAAAGAAAAATCAACTTATCGTCAGTAATCAAAAGGATGATCAAGAGTTATTGTCTAAAAAGTTTATTGCCGAAAAAATAGTTTGGATTGTGGGAGAAATTCCAGATTTACCTTTCAAAATGAAAGCAAAAATCAGATATAGAATGGAAGAATCATCGGCTGTTGTTGATAAAAAAAATGGAAAATATATTGTTGAATTTTTAAAACCAGAGCGCGCGGTTATGCCTGGTCAATCGGTAGTTTTTTATAAAAAAAATGAAGTTGTTGGCGGGGGCGTGATTAAAAAAGTTATTAAATAATTTATGGATAATCTTTATTTTTACTTATTTGAATTTGGTGCTATTTTGACAGTTCTTGCTATATTTTTAAAGGAGCGTAAAAACAAAGAACTTTGTGAAATTCTTATTTTGGCAATTTTATATGGATTGATTTTAGAAGTATTAAATGTTCATAATTCAGAAACTTATTCATATGGAAAAGAGTTTTTGTTGCAAATTTATAATATTCCATTGGCGATTGGCGTTGGATGGGCAATTATATATTATGTGTCGGAAAAAAGTGTTGAAAATTATAATCTGAAATGGTGGCAAGTTCCATTCTTTATGGCATTAATTGCTTTGAGTATTGATCTGGCTATAGACGCAGTTGCAATCAGATTAGGTTTTTGGCAGTGGTTAATTCCATTTGATCAAGAGTGGTTTGGCGTACCATATGATAATTTTTTTGGCTGGCTGGCGGTTGTTTGGACTTTTGCCTTTTTTATAAATCTGAGCAAACAAAATTATTTCAATAAGAAAATATCGAAAATTATAAAATATTTTTCAGTGATTCTTTCTCCATTTATTTTGGCATTTCAGATAATCAGTTTTACAATTATCTCAGCAATAGTTTCTGGAAGATTTTCTTTAGGTGAAGTTTTGACTTTATTTAATAATCATGATTATAGTTATGCCTATTATCCAGAAGTACAAACTGTTAAAGCTTATTTTCTATGGATTATTGTAGCTATATTAATTTTATACTTTGTAAGAGAAATTAATAAAAATCGTGATAAAATTATTTTGAAAATCGATAGCTTCTCTTTTGCAATAATAGTTCTGCTGCATAGCTTTTTTCTGATAAGTATTCTTACTAAGAGCCTTTATGTACAATATCCAATTTTCATATTTATTTCTATTTTCTTGTTATTGTCTCATATTGCTGTTCTATTGTTACCTTTTTATATTAACAAAGATGGGAAACAAGACATTTCTTTGTAATTTGGGAACAAATATTTATTTACTCTTGACAAGTATTATTAGAGTAGTAATATAAATCTTATGTTTTATAAATCTAAAAAATAATTACGAAAATGAAAATCACAAATAAATTTTTCTCTTTAATGTCAGTTCTATTTTTAGTATTAATTCCTATAGTTTCTTTCGCTAGTTCGCAAGAAGGATCGACGGTAAGTAGTGCTGGACACTCTGATCCAATTGCTCCTGTAATTTTAGGTCTTATGGTAATTTTACTTGCAGCAAAACTTGGAGGAGAAATTTTTGAAAAATTAAATCAGCCAGCTGTTTTAGGTGAACTTATTTTTGGAATGATAATTGGTAATTTTGCTCTTCTTTCGGGAGGATTTTTTGATTTTGGACAAATGTTTGAAAGTGAATCAATTGACATTTTTGCAAGACTTGGTGTGATGATTCTTCTTTTTCAAGTTGGACTAGAATCAAATGTAAAGGAATTATTGAAAGTTGGAATTTCTTCTGTGACAGTTGCAATCATCGGAGTGGTTGCTCCGATGATTTTGGGATATTATGTCTGCGTTTTAATTATTCCAGAAGCTGGATTTAACGCGCATCTTTTTGTTGGCGCAACACTGACTGCAACTTCTGTGGGAATTACTGCTAGAGTTTTGAAAGATTTAAATAAATTGAAAACTGCTGAGGCAAAAATTATTCTCGGTGCCGCTGTTATAGATGATATTTTGGGTTTGATTATTCTTTCAATTGTTAGTGGAATAATTGTTTCTGGCTCTGTGAGTGCTAGTACAATAGTTTATACGAGTGTTACATCTTTTGCCTTTTTATTTCTCTCAGTAATTATCGGATTAAAAGCTGCGCCAATGATTGGTAGAAAAGTTTCAGGAATGAAAGTTGAAGGAATGAAAATCGTCACTGCATTTTTGTTTTTGTTCACAATGGCATATATTGCAGATATGATGGGTCTTGCAACGATTGTTGGTGCTTTTGCTGCTGGACTTGTTTTGGATGATGTTTCATTCGTGAATAAAAAAGAACATCATATTGAAGTTCTGGTAAAACCTCTTTATTGCATTTTTGTTCCAATCTTTTTTGTGCTTATGGGAATTCAGGTAAAGCTTGATGTTTTTCTTGATCCAAAAATCATTGCTATTGCTCTAGGTATAACCGCTGTTGCAGTTATTGGAAAATTGGTTTGTGGACTTGGAGTGAAATGTCAAAATGCAAGCAAGTTGGTGGTTGGGATTGGAATGATTTCTAGAGGAGAAGTTGGACTAATTTTTGCAGGAGTTGGAAGAGAGCTTGGAGTTATTGACGATTCTCTTTTCGGAGCAATTGTGATTATGGTGATTTTGACGACTCTCGTTACTCCACCGCTTTTGAAATGGAGCTTGGCAAGAAAAGATAAAAAAATTAGTCAATTGGCGAATGGTTAATAGAATAGAATTTCATTTAGATTTTTATATATTATTGTAGAGACTGGTTCTAAATCAGTTTCTTTTATTTTGAAGTTTTATTCGATTTATTTGGATTGACATATTAGATATTTTGTGTATAATTTAAAGTTCAGTCAACGAACTGACAAATTAAATAGGTGGTAATGTGACAAGATTAAATTTTACAAGGATAAAGAATAGTATAACGAGAAAAGACGGCATTAGATATTATTTAATGTTAGTGGCAGGAGATGTTAACAGAATTGCAAAAGCAGAAAGGCTTAAAGCAACAAAAAGAGAGGGCAATAGTCTTCTCTTTATTTTTTTTTATATTTAAGATACAATTGAAATATTAGATGACGGTTAACAGAATTTGGTGTCCGTCATTGAAAGAGAACTATATCGCATAAATAATAAATTTACAAAATATAAAATGATATCTTCAAAAGAATTGCGAAAAAAATATATTCAATTTTTCAAAGAAAAGGGTCATCAGGAAATTCCTTCTGCTTCGCTTGTGCCTGAAAATGATCCAACTGTGCTTTTCACAACAGCTGGAATGCATCCACTTGTGCCATATTTACTTGGTGAAGTTCATCCAGAAGGAAAGAGACTCGTGAATGTGCAAAAATGTGTGAGAACGGGGGACATTGATGATGTAGGAGACAGCACGCATAACACTTTTTTTGAAATGCTTGGGAACTGGTCCTTGGGTGATTATTTCAAAGATGATTCAATCCGTTGGAGCTTTGAATTCTTGACAGATAAAAAATGGTTAGGAATTGATCCTGAAAAAATCAAAGTGACCGTTTTTGAAGGTGATGATGATGCGCCACGCGATGAAGAGTCAATCAAAATTTGGCAAGAATGTTTTGAAAGTCTTGGAACGAGCACAGAAGTTTTTGATAAAGAAAAAAAGAACAATGAAACTTCCAGAATTTTCCCTCTTCCAAAAGATGATAATTGGTGGGGTCCAGCAGGAGAGACGGGACCTTGTGGACCAGACACGGAGATTTTCATTGATTTAGGAAAATCGGTAAATTTTGAAAAATGTCCGAATGGAGATGATTGCAAACCTGGCTGTCATTGCGGAAGATATGTTGAAATTTGGAATAATGTTTTTATGGAATATAATAAAAATGAGAAAGGAGAATATATTCCACTTGAAAAGAAAAATGTTGATACGGGAATGGGAATGGAAAGAACTTTGGCGATTTTGAATGGTTTTGATAATATTTACGATACGGATGTTTTGACGCCGATTGTGAAAGAAGTTGAAAACTTGATTCAAAATAGTCAGAGCGAGGAGTCTGATGACGGGATTCTATCGTTATCGCTCCAGAATGACAGTGAAAAAATTAAATCAGTTAAGATTATCGCTGATCATATTCGCACATCTGTTTTTATGATTTCAGATGGGGTTGTGCCTTCAAATTTGGACAGGGGATATATTGTGAGAAGATTATTGCGTCGAGCCATTCGTCACGGAAATTTGTTGAAATTGCCAAACGGATTTTTGTCACCACTTGTCGAAACTGTAATTGAAATTTATCAAGAATTTTATCCAGAACTTGAAAATAATAAAGCTATAATTTTAGATGAAATAAAGAAAGAAGAGGAGAAATTCGGAAAGACAATTAAACAAGGAGCAAAAGAATTATCAAAGTGTGCATTTGAAAAAATAACAGGGAAATATTTATTTTATATATTTTCTACATTTGGCTTTCCATTGGAATTAAGCTTTGAAGAAATTGAGAATGTTATTATTCCCGAATTAAAATTAAATCCTAAAAAAGAACTTGAAAATAAAGAAAAAATTATTCAGGAATTTAATGAAGAATTTAAAAAACACCAAGAACTTTCTCGAACGGCATCAGCTGGGAAGTTTAAGGGTGGTTTGGCAGATTTAAGCAAGGAAACAACAAGACTGCATACAGCTGCGCATCTTCTTTTAGAATCACTTAGAAGAGTTGTTGGTGAACATATTTTTCAAAAGGGGAGTAATATTACAGCCGAAAGATTGCGCTTTGATTATTCTCATGGTGAAAAGTTAACAGATGAGCAAAAACAGAAAGTCGAAGATTTGGTTAATGAGCAAATTCAAAAAAATCTTCCTGTGGAAGTAGAAGAGATGAGCTTAGATGATGCCAAAAAAATTGGCGCAATGGGAGTTTTTGAATCAAAGTACGGCGAGAAAGTGAAGGTTTATACAATAGGCAATAAAGATGCTGAAATATTTTCAAGAGAGATTTGTGGCGGACCGCATGTGCAAAACACAAGTGAGCTTGGAAAGTTCAAAATCAAAAAAGAACAATCTTCAAGTGCAGGAGTCAGAAGAATTAAAGCAATTTTAGAATGAGCTTTTTTGAGAGCTTCGCTTATAAAATTTAAACAAAAAAATATAGCTGAACTAGTTTCAGCTATTGATTTATTTTCCAGAAATGGTTATTGCCATTTCTGTTTCGCTTAAGACTGTTTTTGTAACTATAAGCGATTTATTTGCATTAACTGCAATAATTTCTGGTGCTGTTCTCAAGTTAGAAGTAGAATCTTCGTCAATAAGCTTGACTATTATTTGATTAGATTCTGTACTAACCTCTATTTCTTCGTCAGAGCAAATTACGACACCTTTTACTGATCCTTCTTGTTGCTTTATGTCACTTACATTAATTCTGTAATGCGGTACATAGTTTATTTTTCGTGCTTTTAGTTGCATTATTTTCTCCTTGTTGCTTGATATTTATAAATTTTATAACTTAAATAAGGTATCATAATATGTTGCATGTGTCAATCTCTTCTTCGGTATTTTTTTTGTTAGCAATGTTTTAGTATAAATATTTATAAAGCTGTTACTTTGAATTTGATTCAGGATATTCGTTCTCCTACGCTTAAACGAGCTTATAAATTACTGACTGCTTTGATTGAAAACAACATAAATATATTTAATTGATATCATTTTTATAAATCAAAATATTCTGACATTGACATATACTGAAATAAATAATATACTATCAAAGTAATAAAAATACTTTATAAATAGATAAAGTCCAAGTGGACTTTGTTTGTGTTATTTTAATGTATAAATTAAATAAATTAAATAAAAAATATGCCCAGAAAGTATCCCATTAATAAAGTCCGAAATATCGGAATTATTGCGCACATTGATGCCGGAAAAACAACTGTTTCCGAGCGAATTTTGTTTTATACAGGAATGAGTCATAAGATTGGTGAAGTTCACAATGGAGAAGCTACTATGGATTGGATGGAGCAAGA
>JAGLJF010000070.1 GCA_023142595.1 Minisyncoccota bacterium
CATTCAAGAACTTTAGTCTTTGGACATGGCTACTAATTCTGATTGTTCTTGGAGCAGTCGCATATTATTTTCTATTCGTGTCAAAAGGGAAAAGAAAAAACGAAGAAATCAAATAGACAAATAAATCGTCAACTTGTTTTGTTAGCTCCATACAGGCTGTCTAAAAACTCCCAAATACACGGAATTTATCCTTTAGGATTTCATTTGAATGGCTAAGACAAGCGACGTTTTTGAAACCCTAAAGGGTAAATTCCAATTATTAGACAGCCTGCATAGTCCCGTTAGGGCTGTGGAGCTACAAATGCAAATACATAAAGGTTCCACAGCCTTACAGGACTATGGAACCAGCGAGATTTTTCTCGACTTCGCTATCGCTCGAAGAATATTCTGTTGCGGGAGCGGGTTTGCAACCAATTTCAAAATGTTTCTTAATTTCACAAAACTAGTTGAAACTTCAAAACACATAGACCGGGTTTCAAACCCGCTCTCGCGATAAGCCAAACTTCAAAAACAATAACACAAATGAAAAAAAGGATTTCAAAAAAATCAATTGATTCAGTCAAAAGAAGATCAACAAAATGTTCTTCAGTTTTGAATTTGAAAAAACTTCCAAAAAAGAAGGTCAAATCTCGAATCTTTTTCGCTTGGAAGGCAAGAAAAATTAATATTTCTTTTTTACACAAAAGCCTAGTGAAAACAACTGCTCTTCTTTTGATTATTAGTTTGAATTTTTCAGCAATTTCCTTGATTGGTGGGACAAGAGCATATTTTCACGATACAGAATTATCACAAAACAATTTATTTAGCGCTGGAATATTAGACTTTTCTCTTGATTTTTTGGCATCTGATGGCTTTAGGACTCAAACTCAAGGTGGTTGGGGGACTAGAGGAAACGGACAAAATCCAGGCGTTTATCGAAATGCAAATTTTGAAGACGCTTTTCCGAGCGGAATGACAATCGGCGATAATGCAACTGAATATTATGCGCATTTTTCATCAAGTCTTGATGTTGAAAATTTTTTGCCATCAGGAGGAACTGCAGGTTTTTTTGAAGGAAACTATCTTAATTCAATAAAAAAAACAGAGGCTGGAATTTTAGCTGGACAAGTTGTTGCTTTGAGCTTGAATGTCGGTTTTGATAATTTTGACTCAGATTTCAGTCTTAACGAAAGTAAGTTTCAAGATTTTTATGCAAATTCAGCTGGAAGCTTATGTGAGAATATGACAGTTGGCGAGGTTCTGGCAGAAGCAAATTTGATTTTATCACAGCAGCCAGTAACTACTTTAACTCCTTCTGAGAGTAACGAATGTGTTTCTGAAATAAACGAAAAATTTAATGATGGTTTAGTAAAAAAAATCACTCCAATTAAATCTGTTTGGAGAGAAATTACGATTATTAAACATGATGGCATAAATTTTCGACACAATATGCAAATCGAGCAGACTTCTGGTGATGTTGATTTTTGTAATGCCTTGGTCGTAGATTCTTATCTCAATGGAGTTGCGGCATATTCAGGTAATTTGTTAAATTTTGATTATGATTTTCAAGTATTTTCAGACTCAGCAAACAAATGGAGATTGGATATAGGGTTGCCTTCTGGCGCTCCGTCTTTACTGAAAAATAAAACCTGCAAATTGAATTATATTGTTTCTGGACAACAAGAGAGTGGTGGCATTCTTGTCGGTGGATTTTCTGATGTTGAAGAAGTTTCTGATTCAATAGAAAGTGGTGAGTGGGGTATTCGAATTAATAAAGTTTATTATGATGTGGCGTCTGATCGTGGAAATGAGGGCGGAAATGAATGGATTGAAATTTATAATCAAACCAACGATGTTTTTGATATTTCTGATTGGGAGATTTGTGATAACAATTCTTGTGATACAATTCCATCTTCAAGTGTTATTCCTGCGAATAGTTTTGGAATAATTACTGCTTCTGATTCAACTTGGAACTATTGGGAAACTCCAAATAATATAGTAAAGATTGTTGTACCAAGCAGTTCAATCGGCAATGGACTTCACAATAATGCTGATATGTTGATATTGAAAAATTCTAATGGCGATATTGTTGATCAAATGAATTGGGGAGCTCCTGATTCGGAATGGTCAAATTATAATGGAGATGTTTGGAATCCAGGTGCTATTGATGTTGCAGAAGGAAATATTATTGGAAGAATAACTGTTGATGATGATACAAATCAAAGAGCCGATTTCATTGAATTTGGTCCTCCTATTGTTGATTTGATTTATCCCGATCAAAGTGGTCAGTTGGTTTGGTATTGGACATATGATTATACGATTCAATGGACAGCTGATAATTTTAACGGAAGTAACGACGAACTTTCTGTTGATCTTTACTATATAAAAGATATTGATCAAAATCAAGTTATTAGCGATGAAGATACAGAGCATATCATTGCGACAAATATTGCTAATAGTGGTTCATATCTTTGGGAAGTTCCAAGTGGATTTCTTGGATATATATGGATTAAAATTGTAAGTACTGGAGTTGAAAATCCTATGCTTAATGACGCGATGATAAGTGGAAAGATATATGATCCAATTCCGTCAGGACTATGGAATGTTACTCAGGATTTATTTATGTCGCAAGATAATGAAATATGCGTCGAAGAACCATTATTTGAAGAAATTATAGTTACGCTTGATCTTGAGGAAATGGTCATGCAAGAACCAGTTGTAGTTTCTGAAGTTGCAACGAATGAAATTGAGGAATTATTTGTTAAAGAAGTTCCAGTCGAACCAGAAGAAGAAACTGAAACAGAAGTTGTTTTGGAAGAAATAGTGGAAGAAAATTTATCTGATGATTTCGTTGTTGCGGAAAAAACGGAAGAGCTTTTGTCTGACGAGATGACAGATGAAACAGCAGTAATCGACGATTTGACGGATGATGATGAATTACACGAAGAAGATATTGAAATTGAAGCATCGACTGAATCAGAAGATGAAATTATACCAGAGGTTATTCCAGAAGAGATGGAAGAAGATATATCTAATGATTTAGCTATTGAAGTTGATGAGTTAATAGTTGAGGAGTCTGTTATTGAAGAAGTTTCAGCTGAACCAGAAGAAGAGATTATTACAGAAGTTATTCCAGATAAAGAAGTTATAATTGAAAATCAATCAATTGTTCCTGAAGAAGTATCCATTGAAATTTCATCGGATGAAGAAGAAATAAAAATAGAAGATTTGCCATCTGTTGAATCAAAGGAAAATGATATAAATCATAATGAAGATGAAGATGAAGATGAATAATTATATTAAAAAATTTAATAAAATAACTTATTTACTCATTTTTTTAGTAGTAATTTTGATGAGTGGTTTTGGCTTGCCTAATTACACGCTTGCTGTAAATCTTCCAGATCAAGAAGCGGAAGGTTTAATTGTTGAATTTGTTCCAAATCCGTTATTTAGTGAAAACACTTTTCTGCCAGGAGACAGTCAAACTGGAGAAGTTGTGGTTATAAATAATACAGTAGAGATGAAAAAAATTGCAGCAGAAGCGATTAATTATCCGACGAGCGGTATCTTGAATACAATTCCAAGCGATGATCTATCAAGAGCTCTTACGATTATAATTCAAGAAAAAAATGGTGATGATTTGTATGGCGGAGCAAGCGCAACTGGTGAAAAAACTCTTTTTGATTTTTATAAAGGCGGGCAAATCTATCTTTCTGACATTCTTGTTAATGAAACAAAGAAATATAAATTTAAAATTTCATTTCCTCTCGACAAACAAAATGAATGGCAAGAAAAAACTACGAGATTTGATATTCTCGTTGGTTTTCAGGGAGAAGAAGGACAATTTGAACCAACAGAACAAAGCGGAGATTCGGGCGGAAGCTTGCCATCAGGCTTAATAATTCAATACACAGAGGTTTTAAGTATCACAGATACAACAGTAGTAATTAATTGGTTTACAAGCTATAATGCAACGAGTCAAGTTGTTTTTTGCAGGCAAAGCGATAGTTGTTTTTTGGACTTAAATGATAATATCGGAAATCCGCCATTGTATGGATATGAGTACACAACTTTAGAAATTGATACTCCTGCCAATGTGAATGGTGTGACATATCATGAAATGGTTTTGACTGGTCTTGAGCCTAGAATTACATATGAATATCGATCAATTTCTCATGCATCACCTCCAACTATTAGTCGCAAGCATGAATTCACTACACTTAGTGTAAAAGCAGCTGAAATAAAGGACTTGCAAGAATCAAAAAAAGAACAATCAGAGAAAGAAGACTTAATTCACAACGAAACAGTAGGGGAGCTAATTATATTAGATGATGGTTCTGTTGCGGATACCGCATATGAAATGCAGTATGATAACTCTTTGCCAGTTGAAATGGAAAATTTATCTACAGATAACGCAAAAAAGAATATTCCTGAAATTATTAAGCGAAATTCGAATGAAGCAGAAATTGTAGTGAACAAAAATTCAGAAGAGGATAGAATTGAAAACATTGTTTTGGATAGCAAATATCGAGCTTTGCATCCTTGGGTTATGATTATTTTATTATTTACTTTTATGTTTATTTTCTCTATCATTTTTCATAAAAAAATATATAATAAATCTAGATAATTTTTCAGAGATATTGATGAAATTGCCAGAAGTTAATTTTCAGCCTATAATTATAGTATAAAGTTTTTTTACTTTCAGAATTTTATTATTAATAAATTAAGACAAAACTATGAAAAAAATTATTGCTATGGCAATGGTCTTAGTTGTTCTTTTTTCTGGCTTTGCCTTGGTTCAAGCCAAGCAGGACCAATCAAAAAATGACAAGAAAATTGACAAGGAGTATAAAATTCACGAGGAAAATGGAATTCATGATGTTCCAGGTCATCCAAATATGAAAGTGAAAGTATTTGTCCATAAAGCAAAAGGTGGAAAACCAGGTAAGCCAACTCCTACTCCAACGAAAGAACCAGATGTTTGTGAATTGTCAGATGAAAATAGCTCAAGTGCATTTGTCGGTCCTATGGGTACAATATTACCAGCTAATTGGGAATATACATTGAATCTAAACAGTGTACCTTCTTCTGTTGGTTCAGAAAATTTAAAGACAATTGTTGAGAGAGCATTTAGCGTTTTCTCTGAAGATAGTGGTGTCAATTTTACGAGAACCAAAAATAAAACAACTCTAAATCGGGCTCGCTATGATGGAAAGAATATCATTGCCTGGGGAGCAACTTCAGCTGGTGCCTTGGCAACAACATACACGACATATTATGTAAGCTCTGGAGAAGTTGTTGATGTTGATACGATTATGAATAATCAATATCCGTGGAGCTGGGCAGATCAAGCTGAGTATTCTGGTTGTGCCTATTCAGATTCCTATGATGCACAAAACATTATGACTCACGAATTTGGACACTGGTTGGGATTAGAGGATTTTTACACTGAAGATTTTGTAAATCATACGATGTATGGTTATGGTGCACCCGGTGAGGTGAAAAAAGATACATTGACTCTTGGAGATATTGCAGGCATTAAGGCGATTTATCCTAACGTTCCTTAGTACACTCTAAAAAAGCATATTATAAAAAAGTCAAAGGGATTTTTCCACTACGATCGGAATGACAAAACGAGACGTTCTCAGCCTCTTAGAGCCTATTTAGGCTCTAAGAGGCTTTGGTTTTGCTCACGGTAAATTAAATAAATCGATATTTAACAAAAACTGATTTTTAATGTAAAATATAATTATAATAAAGAAAGATAATTACATGAAAAAGAAAATTTCTAAAAATCCAACCCGCTTAATTTACCATAATCCAGTATCCTTAATTACTTCAAATCACAATGGAACAAAAAACGTTTTTACGGTATCGTGGCTTTGTTCTGTTTCGAACAACCCATCAATGGCAATGATTAGCGTTGATAAAAAGAGGAGATCATTTCCACTTATTGAACAAAGTGGAAAGTATGTCATCAATATTCCAAATATCAAAATGCTTAAAGATGTGATTTATTGCGGAAATGTTTCAGCAAAAGAAAAAGATAAGTTCAAAGAAAGAGATCTGAAATTTTCTGTTTCAGAAAATAATGGAATTATTCTTGACGATGCGATTGCTTATGTTGAGTGTGAAGTTGTGAATAAGTGTGACATTGGTGATCATGTTTTGTTTATTGGAAAAATAATTGATGCGTATGCTGATGAAGAAGTTTATTCTGATGGCAAGTGGAATTTATCCAACTCAAATGCAAAAACACTGTCTTTTCTAGGAGAAAATGGGCGATATATAACAATAGACGAACTTCAATAAATCACCACATTACAAACGAATATTAGAGACTACTTATCAAAATCAAAAAAACCTCCAGTAAAATAAGAAATTATAAAAGACTGCCAAAAATACGAAAGACTATTAAAATAACAGAAGACTGCTAAAATCACAAAAGGCCACTAAAAACACAAAAAGATATAGATATAAAAAATAGCATCTTTCTCACGGCCGTGAAAAAGACACTACTTTTATTTTGAAAACAGATGTATAATTAAAATTATAGAGATTTCTATAACGAGTTGAGGATAGTATTTTCTATAATTTAAGAAATTAAGATATTACATTTATAAACCTTAAGAAAGGTCTGATAAACTTAGAAATTTTTCTTTTATAGTTTACTTTTCGCCTTAAATCCTGGATTCCCTTCTTCAAGGGAATGACAAAAACTGCGTTTTTCAGAGGTCCTTAAAACCAAACAAAGAAGTTGTTTTTATAGCAATTAAAAAATTATTATCTTGTCGTGAGTTGTAAAACTAATCAAGACTACTATGAAATTACCAATTACTGAAAAATTTTTATTGGATGTCTATAGTCATATTGAAAAGTTAAATGAAACTTATAATTTTATTGCTCCTCGAACGATGAAAGATGCTTTTTATCCTGATCTTTATAAATTAAGAAATAAATATGAGAAACAAGAAGAAAGACAGAAATTTAATCAATTGATTTATTACTTGAAAAAAAATGGATATATTAAGATTAAAAATTTAGAACAAAATAAAGGAGTTATTCTGACCAAAAAAGGGGAAGAAAAAATCTTAAGAATAAAATTAAAAACCAAAAAGAAAAAAGGAAGGGCAGATAAAAAATGGCAAATGATAATTTTTGACATTCCTGAGAAAAAAAGACACTTAAGAGATTTATTGCGTAGTAAACTTTATCTCTTAAATTATAAAATGCTTCAACAAAGCATTTGGATTTGTCCTTATGATGTTGCAAAAGAAACAGAATTTATCTTAAGAAAATATTCCCTTGATCCATACGTAAAATTGTTTTTAATAGAAGAAATAAAAAAATAGCATCTTTTTCACGGCCGTGAGAAAGACACTATTTTAGATAACTTTGATTATGCTGATTGAATGTTTAAAATTTATAAATAAACATTGTTAAATAATATTACTAAAGATATATAATCGAAAAATATTAATATTTAATCTTAAAATTATGAATTGCAAAAGATCATTAGATTTACACAAAAAATTTGGTGGGAAATTAGAAGTTAAAAGTAAAATTAAAATTAAGACAAAAGAGGACTTAAGCTTAGCTTATACTCCATATGTTGCTGAAGTTTGTTCTCTGATAGCAAAGGATAAAAAGTTAGCGAAAGAATATACAATCAAAAAAAACACAGTTGCGGTTGTTTCTGACGGAAGCGCTGTTTTGGGTCTTGGTAATATTGGCGCAGAAGCTTCAATTCCAGTTATGGAAGGAAAAGCGATTTTATTCAAAGAACTCGCTGATGTTGATGCGTTTCCTGTGTGTCTTTCAACTCAAGATCCTGATGAAATTATTTCCATTGTAAAAAACATTGCTCCAGTTTTTGGTGGGATTAATCTTGAAGATATATCAGCTCCGAACTGTTTTTATATTGAAGATAAATTGCAAGAAATCGGCATTCCTGTGATGCACGATGATCAGCACGGCACAGCAATTGTGGTTGTGGCAGCCTTGTTAAATGCTTTGAAAGTTTTGGGAAAGGATGTTAAAAAAACAAAGGTTGTTATTGTTGGAGCTGGTGCTGCTGGAATCGCCATCACTAAAATGATTTCAAGCGAATTAGATGTTCAGGATATTGTTGTTTGTGACAGCAAAGGAATAATTAGCAAAAATCGAAATGATTTGAATTCTGTGAAGAAAAAATTATTACTGACAACGAATAAAAATAATATTAGCGGTACGATGCAAGAAGCATTGGTTGGGGCTGATGTTTTTATTGGAGTTTCTACGGGAGATATTTTAAATTCCGAAATGATCAAGACAATGAATCAAGATTCAATTGTTTTTGCCATGGCAAATCCGATTCCAGAAATTATGCCAGATCTTGCAAAGGTAGGTGGAGCTGCAATCGTCGGAACAGGTAGAAGTGATTTTCCAAATCAAATCAACAACGTTCTTGCTTTCCCAGGAATATTTCGAGGACTTTTGGATAGAGGTATGACAAAAGTAACAAGTGAGATCAAAATCAATGTCGCCAGAACTCTCGCAGATTATGTCAAAAATCCAACACCTGAAAATATCCTCCCAGACCCACTTGACAAAGAAGTAGCAAAAGTAATAGCGAAAAATATTGTTAAATTGAAATAACATATAAATTATGCAAAATAAAAAATATCCTAAATTATTAAATGATTATTTAAATTTTTCAAAATATGAAATTTCTGAAATAGATAAAAAATTAATTGAAAAAAATAAAATTCAATGGATAACTAATAAATTATTTAGAAAAAAATTTAGAAAGACTAAAATATATAAAAATACATATGTTGATATTTTAAGTAAAGTTGAATTGTCCGTGAAACAGAATACCCCAGTTTATTTTACGATTCTGTTTGGTGGGTATAAACATTTTTGGAATTGTTCATATCCGAACATAGATTGGGCAGAGCTATTTAATCTAAAATTTATGTCTGAATTTGTTGCTCCAATCCTTGCAGTTCACAAGCCAGGAGTCATCTTGGATTATGCTTCAGAAGATATAATTATAACTAAAATGAATAATTATCCAAAGCAATCATTGGATGAATACGCAGATAGTTTTCAAAATTTGATTAATTATTATTCAAAAAAAATACCAAAAAATTTTCAAATTAATTATATTAGAACTGGGGAAAAATATGATTCAAAGCTTCTTTTTGATAAAATTAATGAGAAACTTACTGATAGCAAAAAAGAATGGAATAAATTAACCAATACAGAAAAGAAAGTTAATTTAAAAAGAAGCAATAGGTCATTTATGTTTAAGGGAGAAATTGACTATTCTGATTTAGATGAAGCTGAAAAAAATAAGCTTATTGAAAAATCTAAGCAAATTGAAAATTTATTCTATGAAATTGAAGATGAATTAATTAATGGTTATTATCATGAAGGAACGCATATCCCCTTAGTTTTGTCATGGGGATTGTCTGATGAAAATTTTGATCGTTGGTTAACACTTGGTTCTGTTTCCAGTTCAGCTGTTGATTTTTGGATTGGAAGAGGAATATTAGAAATCAGAAATAATAAATTAATTCCAAGAATTGTATCGCGCAATCAGTATAAAAAAATAAAAAAGAAGCTTTTAAAATTAGAAATAAATTTATCTCTAGGAGAAAATTTTAAATATTTAGAAATTCTAGAAGAACAATTAAAGTTTAATAAATAAAATTATAACAGAAACTAAATTTGAAATTGCAAATTGTTTTATAAAAAAACAGCCTTCGTTGAAGGCATTATATTTTTTTAAGTTTTCTTTTTTGTTTATTTTCTTCTTCTTTTAATTTATTTTTGTTACACAATATCATAATAGTGGTTTTTATAACTGTTATCACAATAACAAAATAACCAGTTAAAAGTAATATTCTTTTTTCCATCCACTTCATACTCCACCTCTTGAATTTAAAATTGTTACGTATTTTGTTCTTATTCATATTATATATTAATTGAATATTCTCGTCTATTTGTAAAATCAAAAAATGAATATAGAAATTTTGAGAAAATTAAAATCTTGGCGTGATCAGACTGCTCGAAAGGAAGGAGTGGAATCTTTTCGTGTACTTTCAAATAAAACTATTGAAGATGTTGCGAAGGTTGAACCGAGGACAAAAGCAGAAATGACAAGCATTAAAGGTATAAAAGATAAAAAATATTACAAATACGGAAAAGAAATTATTAATATTATAGAAAGTGTTAGTAATGTAAGAGATATAGATAATTCTTCAAAAAATATTTCACAAAAACCATTAACTTGGCAGGAAAAAGGCCTGAATATTATGAGAGATAATAGACAGATTAATTCTAGCTTTTCAAAACCAGAAAAAGAAAATGTTGATTTGCAGGAAGAGGGTCAGCAGGAAAGTGTAATTTATTCAATAAGC
Organism: Minisyncoccota bacterium; assembly: GCA_023142595.1. Taxonomy (GTDB): domain Bacteria; phylum Patescibacteriota; class Minisyncoccia; order JAHIHE01; family JAGLIN01; genus JAGLLA01. The sequence goes on from JAGLJF010000070.1 coordinate 10,386, forward strand.
GAATTTTTGGATTTTCTGAACGAAAAAATAATGATTTCTGAAGTGAAGATTAAGGGAGAGGTGACGAGCGTTGACATCAGGGAAAGAGTTATATATTTTAGCCTAAAGGATAAAGATGATGAAAGTGTTATTAATTGCTTAATTTTTCGATATCAATATGATATATCTGCTGTGAAATTTGAAATAGGGGATGAAATTGTTGTAACGGGATATCCAGAAATTTATAAACCGATGGGAAAATTAAGTCTGAAAGCAAATTTAATTGAAGTTGCCGGAGAAGGAGCGTTGAAGAAAATTTATGATGAACTGAAAACAAAACTAGAAAAAGAAGGTCTATTTGCAATTGAAAGAAAAAAAAATCTTCCAGATCTTCCAATGTCAATTGGGCTGATTACATCTTCTCAAGGAGCGGCGATTGGAGATTTTCGTAGTAATTTGGGAAATTATGGTTTTCAAATTAAGTTTATTGATTCAAGTGTTGAAGGAAAGCAAGCTGTTTTTGATTTAATTTCTGCCGTAAAACGATTTAGAAAAATGAAAGATATTGATGCTTTGGTAATTATTCGAGGAGGAGGGAGTCTTGAGAGCTTGCAGGCTTTTAATAATGAGGCGTTGATAAGAGAAATAGTGAAATTAAAAATTCCGATTGTTTGTGGCGTGGGTCATGAAAAAGACATTTCGTTACTTGCGATGATTTCTGACATTGCTGTTTCAACGCCAACGGCAGCGGCAAGCGTTATCAGGGAATCGTGGGACAAGGCACAGGATAAATTAAATCATAATCAAACAATGATTATAAATTTATTTGAAAAACAGTTGCAAACAAAAAAATATAATATTCAAGAAATTTCTCATCATCTAAAGGATAAATTAGAAAAAATATTTTATAGATTTTATGAAATTAAGAATAAAATATTTCTTAATTTTGAAAAAATTGAATTTTCAATGAAAAATAAGAATGAAGATATTGTATTCTTAAAAAAGAAAATAATTAATGAATATGAGAAAAATATTTTTCTAGTAAAAGAAAAGATCAAGTATTTTGAAAATTCTCTCAAAATTCATAATCCAGAAAGACAATTAAAGTTAGGTTATAGTATTACATCACTTAATGGAAAGATAGTGAGAAGTGTTCAACAAATCAAGAAGGGGGATTTAGTTGATATAAAATTAGCAAACGGAAAAATAATATCTGAAGTTAAGAAAATCAAGAAATAAACTAGTTTTATGCAATAAATTGTTTGATATCATAAATTATATCTTAATTTTTATAAGTATTGACATCATATGATATTTATGCTAATCTACTTGAGTAAGCTGTGCGTTATAAAGTAGAACATAAGTCGAATTCTGCAAAGCATGTTGTCTTGCATTTTAATTCGCATTTTATTTTCAATTATGAATGGTAAAATCAAAAAACTTACAGATAAGGGATTTGGATTCATCACACAAGAAGAAGGAGGAAAAGATCTTTTCTTTCACTCAAATGAACTTGTTGGTGTAACATATGATGAACTTAGAGAAGGTGATGACGTTACTTTTGAAGTAACAGAATCTCCAAAAGGTTTGAACGCTACTCAAGTAGCACGCGTATAAATCTTTCTGGTTTAAAAAAATAAAAACCCTGTACAAGGGTTTTTATTTTTGAGATAATAGTAAGTATATGAAATATGATATTATAATAATCGGAGGAGGGCCTGCAGGAATGATAGCAGCAGGTAGAGCAGGCGAGCTTGGATCTCGAGTTCTTTTGATTGAAAAAAACAGAAAATTAGGGGCAAAGCTTTTAATTACAGGTAAGGGGAGATGTAATATTACAAATAAAGTCAATAATACTAGAGAATTTGTTTCTGAATTTGGAAGAAATGGAAAATTTATTTTTTCGTCACTTTTTAAATTTGGAATTGAAGATGCAATAGATTTTTTTAATAATCATGGGATTAAAACAAAGGTAGAAAGAGGGAATAGAGTATTTCCCTTAAGTGACAAGTCAATAGACGTTCTTAACGTGCTAGTTAATTATATGAAAGATTCTAAAGTTGAGATTAGAAAAAATTCACAAGTAAAAGATTTTATAATTAAGGACAATAATATTCAAAAAGTGAAATTGACTAATGGAAAAGAGATTGAGGGAAATAAATTTATTTTATGTACAGGTGGTAAGTCTTGTCCTACGACTGGTTCGTCTGGTGATGGATATGATTGGCTTTCTCGGTTGGGTCATACTGTGACCAAACTATATCCGTCACTTACGCCAATTATACTGAAAAATAAAATAATAAAAGAACTTGAAGGTCTTAGCTTGAAGAATGTTAAAATAACTGCGTATAAAAATAATAAAGTAATCGATTCAAAGTTTGGAGAAGCAATATTTACATCTGATGGAATGAGCGGACCAATTATTCTCGAATTAAGCAGAAAGTTAACTAAAGTTTCACCAGAAAATGTTCAAATAAAAATTGATTTTAAACCAGCACTAGATTATCAAAAACTAGATAAAAGAATTCAAAGAGATTTTATGCAAGGGAATAATAAAATGTTTAAGAATAGTCTTGAAAAATTATTACCACAGAAACTTATTCCTGTTATTATTAGGTTGTCAGAAATTGATATTGATAAGAAGGTGAATTTGATTACACACGAGGAAAGAATGAGATTGTTGGGCCTTATAAAAGAATTTAAACTAGAACTGAAAGAATTGTCTGGATATAACAAAGCAATTGTTACGTTAGGAGGGGCTAAGTTGAACGAAATTGATCCAAAGACAATGAAATCAAAATTAGTTGATAATTTATATTTAGCTGGGGAAATACTTGATCTTGATGGACCAACTGGGGGATATAATTTACAAGTTTGTTGGAGCACTGGTTATGTAGCTGGCGACAGCGCAGGAAAAGATTAAATGCTTATTTTAAGAAGTCAATAAAAGCAATTAATAAAAAAAGAGATTGAATCAATTTCAATCTCTTTTTTTGTACGAAAGGTAAATAAATGTGTTTAATAATTCCTATTGATATAATGCGTTTATTATATTGTTAGTTTTATTTTAAAATATAATTGATTTTAGTTTTTGATGTATTTTGATAGATTTTCTATTGATTCTGGTGATAAATTTCGTGCATTTAAAATTGCTTCTTTGATTAAATCTTCTGAAAAAGATTCTTGATGGCCTTTCTCTATTCCTTCATCTCCAGTTCTGTTTTGCAAATAGTCTTCAATATAAATTTTATGTTCTTGAGATAGGTCTTCCCCGTCTCCGGTTTCTTGCATGTATTTATCCAGAGCATGTCTTGCTAAATGAGTAATTCCTTCTCCTTCGACAGCAGATATTGTATATTTTTGACCAGAATTATCACTGTTGGAAATGATTACTTCTTCTTTCATAACTTCTTGAATAACCTCAACTTCTTTTTCGTTGTTTTCGATAGTAGCGTCTTCTTGATCTGCAATTTCCTGATCTTGAATTTCTACGACAGCCTCTTGATTATCAATAGATTTTTGAACAGTATTCTCTACTGATTCATTTTCTGTAACAACAATTGCTTCAGAAGAATCATCAGTTTCTTGATTATAATTATAAGCACTCATCCCAACAATAAGAACAATTAATACAACTAAAACTGTCTGCCAATTTTCATAACTCCAGTCTTTGATTTTACCAAGCCATCCTTTTTCATTGGTTCCAGTTATTTCTATTTCAGTCTCCATATATTTATTTCACCCCCTTTCTTTTGATTAAATTGTTAAAGATCTCAATGTATAAATATTAACATAAGTATAATATATTGGCAAGTTTTAGGCAAAAAACAGTGATTTTAAAATTATTAAGAAAAATTATTTAAAGATAATAGAATTATTATCTATAATTTGTTTATTTAAATTAAATTATAGATTTTTATATTTTTGAAAATGAAAAATATATAAAAATCTATTTAATTTATTTTTTAAATATTTTTTATATAAAGATAGTTGACAAACTATTGTAAATATTTTTTTTTACTATATAATTAAATTATAAATAAAATTTTAAATAGCCTAATAAAAAATAAACACATTTTACAAAAAAATATAACGCATTATTTTTTAAGGCAAATTAATTAAATATCTAAAAAAGAAAGGAGGTGTATTTAAATGGTAACTGCTAAAAAATCTGTAAAGAGAAAACCAGCTAAGAAAAAGGTTGTAAAAAAGAAAGTTGCGAAGAGAAAGGTTGTAAAAAAGAAAGTTGCGAAGAGAAAGGTTGTAAAAAAAGCTGTAAAGAGAAAACCAGCTAAGAAAAAAGTTGTAAAAAAGAAAGTTGCGAAGAAACCTGCAAAAAGGAAGACTGTAAAAAGAAAAAAATAAGCTTTGCGCATAAATTAAAACACGGTTTTTAAAGACTGTGTTTTAATTTGTGTTATTGCTTTATTTCTACAATGATTATTCTTTCTTTTTCGCTGAAATCATTGATAATTTTGATCTTTGCATCTTTAAAATATTCTTTAGTTCTCTTTTTAATATCAATGATTTGATGCGGATCCGCTTCGAGAAGAAGATATATTTTTTGATTGAGTTTTAATTTTATGTTAGAAATAGAACTTAGTAAATTTTTTATATCATCGAGTCCATCTTTTCCAGAAACTAGAGCAAGCTCTGGTTCATAATCTTTAACATTACTAGATAAATTTTTGTAATTACTGTTTGAAATATAGGGAAGATTTGCAGTGATAATAAAATTATTTGAATCTAGAAATGACTTTTGGTTTATTTCTTTTTTCAAATCTTCATTAATAAACTTTATATTTTTTTCTATATTATATTTTGTTGCATTAATCTTGGCAACTTCAATCGCTTTACTTGAAATGTCAATTGCAACAGATTGATTCAAGGTTTTTCTTTTTTTATTTTTTTGCAATTCATTTAAAATGCTTATTACAATGCAACCTGAACCAGTACCAACGTCAATTAGATTAAATTTATTTTTTAAATCTTTTTTATTATTTATAATTTTCAAAACTTCTTCAACAATTAATTCTGTTTCGGGGCGGGGGATGAGGACATTTTCATTCACAAAAAAATCATAACCAAAAAACTCTTTTCGGTTAATAATATATGCTACTGGTTTATTTTTAATTCTTTGATTTATAAAATTATTAAATAATTCTTTTTCTTTTGCAGACAACTTATAATAATCGTGAGTATAAAGCCAACTTCTATTTAATTTCTTATTGTCGTTCTGGAGCGTAGGTGATAGAATCTCTTCGTCATTTTCTTTAGTATTTTTGAGGTTTAATTTATTTTCATTCAATACTTCCAATAACAAAACTTCCGCATCAAGAGTGGCGGAAGGAATGTTGTGTGATTCTAAATTTTCTGTTGAGCTTTGGAGAGCCTGTTTGATATTCATAGTATTTATTAAAAAAAACTAATGTCATTTTTGATACTTGTCAATTTGTTGATAAAAAATATTATCATCCTGAACTTGATTCAGAATCTTTGTTATTTATCATCTAAACTGTATACTTTTCAATAAATTTTAGTAGGAGATTTGTGTTAAGACGGTTAATCACTTCGAAGAAATGTTTATCGTAATATACAAAAGATTCTGAATCAAGTTCAGAATGACAGTTGCACAATCTAAATAGAGATTATTCTTTATCTCCTCTTTCTTCTTGCAACTTTAATCCTTGCTAGCGATTTTTCAAGCATCGCTGTGGTGTCAGCAAAAGCAACATCTGAAAGGCGGTCTTTTTCTGAGAGGAGCTTCTTTGCTTTTTCTTTAGCTTCTTTTGCTTTTTCTTCGTCAATTTCTGCAATTCGCTCTGCAATATCAGTCATAATGATAACGCAATTTTTTTTCACTTCAATAAAACCATTGCAAACTGCCATAAAAATTTCTTCTTTGCCGTTTCGAATCACAAGTTCGCCATGCTTCATTGTGCTAATGATTGGAATGTGATTTGCCAGTACAGTAATTTCGCCACTTTTTGTTGGAATTGAAACTCCATCAGCTTCACCTTGAAAAGCCATCTTTTCAGGAGTGATGATTTGAAGATTGATTTTATTTGTAGGGGTTGACATATTTTTAATATTATGATATGATGCATCGTTATGTTTAAAATAACATAACCGATGTGATTTATTTTATTTGAATAAATAAGATTGATTATGAAGTTTTTTAAAAGGAGGCGGCGTTATCGTAAAGTATGTTTTTAGTTCAAGTGTGACATTAAATATTGGTGGTATAACTACAAAGATACATTTAAGTCGGAAAGAAGATTTATTGTTCGAACCTCAAAGAGGCACGACAATTAACTTCTGTAGAAAAGCTATGTCTGGTAGTCACTCTAATGGATCTGCAAAAATTGACAACATAACATATTCTCTTAATAGCAGTAATCGTGTCAGCAAAGTTTTTGTTGACGAAGATCCTAGCAATGTTGATTTAGGGGATTTAGAAGAATGGCTTCAAAAGAAAGATACAAATGAAATATTGAAAACCGTTTGTAGGACTCCTACACATCTAAGTTTTCATTTTAACGGGTGGAAAGTTGTTAATTCAAAGCAGCTTTAACCACTCTTTTTTTATACAAAATTATGAGATGAAAAAAAGGAAGATTTAATTTCGAATTTCTCAAAGAGCAGTTTTTCAAAAGGCTGTTTTTTTGTTTCTCCCTGATAAGGGGGATTAAGGAGGTTTTGAATATGAATGATTTATACCTAAAAGAGTGAACTCCAGAAAAAAACAGTCATCCCGAGCGACGGTAGGAGTCGAGAGATCCCTCTTTATCGCATGAAAAAAGATTTTTCAATAAATATAATTTAATCTATTTATTTTGTTAATTACGAGAAAGAGCGATTCTTCCACTTCGTTTCACTTCACTCGGAATGACAAGTGAAAAAATATATTATTTACACTCAAATTATTATACGAAATTTCAAACCCACCCCAACCCTCCCTTATCAGGGAGGGAGTTAATATCACTATTTTCCAATTTCATCAATTGAGCCTTTCATATAGAAATCATTTTCATTTTTATCATCATGTTTTCCGTCAAGAATCTCGCCAAAACCTTTAATTGTGTCAGCAAGTGAAACATATTGCCCAGATGTTCCTGTAAAAACTTCTGCAACAAAAAATGGTTGAGAAAGAAATTTTTGAATCTTTCTGGCCCTGGAAACAATAAGTTTATCCTCATCAGAAAGTTCTTCCATTCCTAAAATAGCGATGATATCTTGTAAATCTTTATATCTTTGAAGAAGTTTTTGCACAGCCCTTGCAACACGATAATGTTCATCTCCAACAATATTTGGATCAAGGACGGTTGAAGTTGATTCAAGAGGATCAACTGCTGGATAAATTCCAAGTTCCACAAGAGATCTAGAGAGAACGACTGTTGAATCAAGATGAGAAAAAGTTGTTGCAGGAGCAGGATCAGTCAAGTCATCAGCTGGAACATAAACAGCCTGCACAGATGTAATTGAACCTTTGTCAGTTGAAGTGATTCTTTCTTGAAGTTCACCCATTTCTTGAGCAAGTGTTGGTTGATATCCCACAGCAGAAGGCATTCTTCCGAGTAGTGCTGAAACTTCTGAACCAGCTTGAGTAAATCTGAAAATATTATCAACAAAAAGTAAAACATCTTTACTCATTTCGTCTCTGAAATGTTCTGCCATTGTAAGCCCTGAAAGAGCAACTCTTTGACGAGCTCCAGGAACTTCATTCATCTGTCCAAAGACAAGAGCCGTCTTATCAAGTACACCACTGTCTTTCATTTCGTGATAAAGGTCGTTTCCTTCCCTAGTTCTTTCTCCAACACCTGCAAAAACTGAATAACCACCATGTTCTGTGGCAATGTTTCGAATCAACTCTTGAATTAAAACTGTTTTTCCAACTCCAGCGCCACCAAAAAGCCCAACTTTTCCACCTTTTGAAAAAGGAGCGATAAGATCAATAACTTTGATTCCTGTTTCAAAAATTTCTGTTTTTGTTGACTGACTTGTAAAGCTTGGAGCATCTCTGTGAATTGATGATCTTTGTTTGATTTCTTTTTTATTTTCAATTCCATCAATCGGATTTCCAAGAACATCATACATTCTTCCTAGAACTTCCTCTCCAACTGGAACGGAAATAGGGGAGCCAGTATCCTCTGCTTCTGCTCCTCTCTGAAGTCCGTCAGTCGATCCCATTGAAACTGTTCGTACTCTATTAGCACCAAGATGCTGCACTGTTTCCAAAATAAGTTCTTTTCCATCTGATGTTTTTGTTTTGATGGCATTATATAAAGCAGGAAGTTGGTCTTGAAATTCAATATCAACTACCGCTCCAACAATTTGTACGATTTTTCCTGTGTTCATAAATTTATATTATTATATTGTTAAATTGTTTGAAAGTTCAGGTTTTAGTGTGTAAAATTTATACACCGAAGTGTGAACTCTAAATATATCTTTTTAATTTTTATTCTATTTGAAATATTAAATTATCTCTGTTTAATATTGCATTCTAGATTCCACAGCCTTTCAGGACTATGGAACTACTACGAAGTTTTATTCCTGTGCAGCAACACCAGCTGAAATTTCACTGATTTCCTGAGTAATTTTTTGTTGTCTAATATAATTATATAAGAGTTTTAAATCATCAAGCATTTCCGATGCATTATCTGTGGCATTCTTCATGGCAACCATTCTGGCACTGTGTTCTGAAGCATTTGACTCAAGCACAACGTGATAGATTTGCGTTTCAACAAGATTTGGGAGTAGAGCGCATAAAACCTTTGAAGCCGATGGTTCAAATTTATAATCAATCCCATTATTTTCTATATATTCATTTTTTGTCATATCTTCAATTTCTTCAACAGTTTCTTCCAAACTTCTTCTAGTTATTGGCAAAAGTTTTTTAACTTTTATATCTTGTTTGATGGTCGATATAAAATTATTATAAACAGCAACAATTTTATCATATTTTTTATTCGTAAATTCGTAAATTAGAAGTTTTGAAATTGGAAGAGTTTCACGAAGTTCAACTGTATCTCCAATTCCATTAAAAACTGCAAAAATATCATTTCTTTTTTTGAAATAACTTTCGGCTTTTTTCCCAATAGCGATAATGGATATTTTTTTCTCTTTATTCTTGTCTATAATCTTTTGAGCTTCTCGAAGGACATTGCCGTTAAAGCCACCACAAAGACCTTTATCTGATGTAACAACAACAAGACATAAATTCTGAACTTCTCTATTTTCTAGTAAACAATGCTTTGTTGGCTCAACTGATTGGCTAACACTTTGCAAAATATTCAGAGCAGCTTCGGCATAAGGACGAGCTAAAAGAGCGGCTTGCTGAGATTTTTTCATCTTTGAGGCAGCAACCATCTCCATCGCTTTTGTGATTTGCGAAGTATTTTGTGTTGATTGGATTTGTCTTCTGATTTGTTGCGTTGATTGCATAAACTAAATTGCTATGTTATTAGATTATATTTCGGAATTTACCCTTTAGGGTTTCATAAATTCTTGTTCAAGCTAAACTTTTGAAATCCTAAAGGGTAAATTTCTTTTAAAGAGTGGACTCCAAAATGACAATTAAAATTTATACTTGCTTTTCTTTAAATTCTTTTATAGCTTCTTTCAAATTCTTTTCAGTTTCATCTGAAATCTTTCCTTCTTTTGCAATATCTTCAAATATATGATTATTTTTATCTTTCAAATAATCAAGCATATCTTTTTCAAAATCTTTTACTTTCTCAACTTCTACATCATCTAGGAGACCATTAATGGTTGCAAAGATTATAACAACTTGATCTTCCGAGCTCATTGGTTCATATTGACCTTGTTTAAGAACTTCTGTTAATCTTTTTCCTCTTTCAATTCGATCCTTTGTTTCTTTGTCAAGATCACTTGAAAATTGAGCAAATGCTGCAAGTTCTCGAAATTGAGCAAGTTCAAGTCGAAGTTTTCCAGCAACTTTTTTCATAGCCTTTGTTTGAGCAGCAGATCCAACGCGAGAAACTGAAATTCCTGGATTAATAGCTGGTCTAATTCCTTGATAGAATAAGTCTGTTTCAAGGAAAATTTGTCCATCTGTAATTGAAATCACATTTGTTGGGATATAAGCACTAACATCTCCAGCTTGAGTTTCGATAATTGGCAAAGCAGTCATTGATCCTCCGCCATACTTTTCATCACGCTTCGCAGATCTTTCAAGTAATCTTGAATGAAGATAAAAAATATCTCCTGGATAAGCTTCTCTTCCTGGTGGCCTCCTTAAAATCAATGAAACTTGTCTATATGCCCAAGCATGTTTACTCAGATCATCAAATACAATTAAAGCATCTTTATTTTGATCCATAAAATACTCTCCAATCGCAGATCCAGTATATGGGGCGATATATGACATTGCAGCAGGATCTGATGCGCCAGCAAGAACGATCACAGTATGCTCCATTGCTCCAGCTTCTTTCAACTTGGCAACAATTTTTGCAACCTTTGATTCTTTCTGTCCAATTGCAACATAAATACATGTCACTCCTTTTCCTTTCTGATTGATAATTGTATCGATTGCGAGCGCTGTTTTTCCAGTTTGTCTGTCTCCAATAATAAGTTCTCTTTGACCTCTTCCAATTGGAATCATTGAGTCAATTGCTTTGATTCCTGTTGCAAGAGGAGTATCAACTGATTTTCTAGTAATAACTCCAGGAGCGGTATTTTCAACTGGATAAAATTTATCAGTTTTAATTTCTCCTTTTCCGTCGATCGGTTGACCAAGAGCATTTATAACTCTTCCAACCATATTTTCTCCAACAGGAACTTCCATAATTCGACCAGTACTTTTTACAGTATCTCCTTCTTTGATCTTCAAATAATCTCCCAAAATCATAGCTCCAACACTGTCTTCTTCAAGATTTAAGGCAACGCCAAAAACTTCATTTGGAAATTCGAGTAATTCTCCACTCATAGTTTCTGTCAAACCGTTAAGAGTTGCAACTCCATCAGCAATTTTGACAACTTTTCCAATTTTTTCAACTTGAGTTTCAAGTTTTGTTTGAGCAATTTGTTGTTTCAAATTTTCGATTATATGGCTGTTCATTTTATTTAAATTATGGATATAAAATTAAATTTTTATTATACTCTTTTTAAGATTTTCAAGTTTCTTCTTTACACTCCCATCAATCAAAAGATTGTCATCCACTCTCAGAACAATTCCTCCAATTAAAGATTCTTCAACTTTTTCTTCGATTTCAGTTTGTTTCTCGAATTTTTGAATAATCTTATTGAGAATCTCAGGATTAATTTTTTTTGTGCTTGAAACTTCAATTTTTGAAATATTTCTTTGCTCTCTGTAATACTTATAATATTGCTGGATAATCTTATCAATTAACGAAAGGTCATTATTCTTTTTCAAAATTTCTATAAAATTTCCAATTCTTTGCTCAGCTTGAAGCTTGTCAATTTTAATTGTTGACTCATACAAACTTATTGCATATTGTTTAGGCGTAATTTTCATATGTTATAATTGTTATATTATTCGTCATTCTGAGTGAAACGAAGAATCTCGTTATTATATACACAAAACTGTAATAAATAATTTTATTTTATCTTTGTCAAAATATCGCTTACTGCTTCTTTTTCTCTATTTTCGTCAAAATTATTACCGATAATCTTCTTGGCGATTTGAACAGATATATCAGCAATTTCTTTTTTGGCTTCAGTAATAGAAGATTCCTTTTCAGCTTGAATTTCTTGTTTTGCACTGGCAACAATTTCTTGAGTTTTTACTTTTGTTTTCTCAATCATTTCTTGAGATTTTTTTTCTGCAAGTTCATTGGCTTCTTTAATAATTTCTTGTGATTCTATTTTTGCTTTTTTAATTTCAGCAATTTTTGTTTCCTCTGTATTTTGAAGTTCTTCTTCAATCTTCTTGGCTTGTTTCAAGCTTTTTTCAATTTTCTCAGTTCGATCATTGAGCATTTTCAAAATCGGTTTATATCCAATTTTTTGCAAGATTACTAATAATAAAACAAAGTTGACCACTTGAGCAATGAGTAATTTGGGATCAAGTCCTAATTTTTCAAATATTTCTGGCATAATTTTATATTAATTTAGTGAAATTCTATGAGATAACGAGCACCCTGAAGGTGTCCGTTACTATTAAATACTATCAATAATCTAATATTCACACTTCAAAAGAGAAATTGCTTTCTCTTTTGATTGAATGATTATTAAACGAATTTAATAATAAGAGCAACAACCAAAGCATAAATTGCGATTGCTTCTGCAAAAGCGATTGCTAAAATCATAGCACCTTTAATCTTATCAGCTGCTTCAGGATTTCTTCCCATAGCTTCCATAGCTTTTCCACCAAGCATTCCAATAGCTAGTGCTGGTGCGATTGTTCCTAATGCAATAGTCATAGCTACTGCAAGTAGTTGGATTGATTCTGTTTCTAATACCATATTTTTTTATTAATTTAATTATTTATATTTAAAGTGCTATTCTGAATTGAGAAAATAAATATTCTTTGGAGTTCAGGTTTCAACCTGTAAGAAAAATATGATTTATATTTTCCGTGATTTACAGACTAAAGTCTAAACTCCATTTATTCAGAGTAGCAAAAAGATTTTAATGTTCTTCGTGAGCTGTAACTGCTACTTTCAAAAATACAAGAGTAAGCATTGCAAATACTAGCGCTTGAATGAATCCGACAAAAAGTTCAAGTCCGAAAAAAGGTAGGGGAGCAATAAATGGAGCGAGAGTCATGATCACAACTAATAAAACTTCTCCAGCAAAAACATTTCCAAATAGCCTAAAAGAAAAAGAGATTATTTTAGCAAGTTCTCCAATAAGTTCTAGAATTCCAACAAAAAAACTTATCGGTGAGCTAAAATTTATAAATTTTCCTCCATATTTAAAAACTCCAAGAGCAAGAATTCCAAAAATTTGAGTTGCAAAAACGGAGATCATTGCTAGCGCCAGAGTTGTGTTCAAATCACTGTTTGCAGATCTAAAAAATGAAACAAAAACAGTATGCTCTTCTCCGTGCATACCGCTGACAGTCTCGTGAAAACCAATTGATCCAAAACCAGGAAGAAGTCCTAGCCAGTTGGAAACAATAATAAAAATGAAAATTGTTGCTACAAGTGGAAAAAATTGATAGGTTTGTTTTCGGTCTCCTGTCACATCATCAATCATTTTGAAAAGAGATTCTATAATCATCTCAAAGAGATTTTGCAGTCCTTTTGGAACTTCATTAACTTTTCTCGTTGCAAAATATACAATTACAACAAGAACCACAGTAGTCATAAGTGATGCTATAAGAGTGTTAGTAACTGGAACTCCAAATATGTGAGTTACAATTTCTGGTGTAATTGAGACATGCATTCTTAGTCTTCTTAAAATTAAGCTTAATTCACGAATTCTTCTATAACACGCCAATCTTATACTATTTTTTTATAAATGTCAATAGTGGAAAATTTTTTAGTGAAATTTTCACTGGAGAACAGGTTTTAACCTGTAGTTTAAGATGATTAAGTCTTCTGATATGTATAAAGTGCTATTTGCAGGCAACATTATATAATGTTGCTTTCGTTCGTATTAATGTTGAAGTTTTTTATAGATAAGGACTATAAAATGTCATTTTTAATAAGATGGCAATCTCGTAATTAAATTTATAGATTTTAATATATTTATTAAAATCTATAAATTTGTGAATAAAAAATTTGACAGAGTAATATAATTGTAATATAGTAATCTCAGCAATTTGCTAAGTGCTTTGCACAACTTCGAAGGGCTTTTATTTGAAGCTTAGGAGTGGCGATTTGTTTAACGTATTAAGGAGGAGAAGATGTCAGAACAATCTGGCGGAACTGCGTTTGCAATGTGTATGCTAGCAGCATCTATTGCAGGTATGTTACCAAGAAGTGGGTTTGGCATGGATGCTATGATTATGCACCAGAGTCAAGAAACAATGCCCATATGCACGGAAGTAACACTCGATGTACAAAGAGACTTTTCCGGTGGCGGAGGACCAACAGTATTTGATGTGATGAGATCAAGCGAGAAATTTTACGAGGCAGTTTCAGATCCAGGCGGCGGAACTCCAGCAGACATGGTCTTAAAGCAGGTCGAAGCACTTGAGCAGTTTTCCGGTGGCGGATTACGTGGAGATGCATGGATACAAGGATTGGAAGCAGATTACCAAGATGGCGATCCAGGTATAGAGCGTTCATTTTCCTGTGACGAAACAGATCCTCAGCAATTGACGATACAGCAAGGATTTGACGTAGACTGTCAAGGCGGCGGAACTCCATCAGTAGGGTTCAGAACAGCAGCGGTAGCAATACGTACAGCGGCGATCGCATTCGCATCATGAGCTGGTAACAGCAGGAGAGAAATGATGAAAGTCAACTAGACGCCTCCTTAAAAGGAGGTTCACAACAAAGAAAATTCAAAAAAGAGCTAACGAAGCTCAAAGACGCGGGGAAGCATTATTATTGTGTTGTTGGCATTATGCCGACACCTCTGATTGCAACCCGCTATTTTTCTTTTTTGACTAATTTAGCGTAATTATTGTATAATATAGATGTATTATTAAAAGCTTTAATAGATTAACAAATTTCAATTTTAGAATTTATTTTTTGTTTTTAATTCTAGATTCCCGATTTCTCGGAAATGACAAAACCGCTTTTGCAGTGATTTTTATTATAAAAAAATAATCTACAAAAATATGTCAGATGATATAATTAATAAGCATACAGAAGAAAAAATCAAAGATTATTTATCAGAAGAAAAAGTTAATAAATTTCAGTCTAGTGTTTCTGATAATTTTGGCGTTGCAAAAAAAAATGAAAAAAGAGAATATAGTAAAAAAATATTTTTTGTTGTTTTTGCTTTTATAATAATTGCATTTTGTTTATTCTATTTTATGCGTAATCAAGGAAAACAGTCTTTTGATGAATCTCAAGTCAAAGTCAAAATTGAAGTCGCAAAGGAAGTTATGAGCGGAGAAGAATTGGCTTTCAATATAAACTATGCAAACAATACGAGCGTTGATTTGAAAAATGTAAAGATTAATTTTTATATTCCAAAACATTTCATATATATTTCAAGCGAGAGAGATAATAAAGTAGAAGAGTCTGTTATTTCTTGGAATATAGAAAATATTTTGGCTGGAAAATCTGGAAATATAAAGTTGTTTGGAAGAATTTTAGGAGATAAAAATAGTGAATATGATTTCAAGTCAAAAATTTCCTATATACCTGAAAATTTTAATTACGAATTTAATTCATCAGACGGTTTAAGTGATATCAAGATTATAATCAAAAAAGTACCTTTCGATCTTTCTATTCAGTCACCAGAAACTTTGACGGTAGGGGATAGTTTTGAGTATGTTATTGATTATGAAAATATCACTAATTATGATTTTAAATCCCTTAATATCAAATCTAATTTTTCTGAAAATTTTGTTTGTAGCTCGGAAAATGATAATATTGCAAGTGAAAATGAGAAGAGTTTACTTATTTTTAATATAAAAGATTTTGAAGCTAACGCGACAGGAAAAATATTAATTGATTGCGTCGTTACGGCGAGTTTACAAAATCAAGATGAAAACAAAATAGTGACTATGCTTGAAGCATCAGAGGATGGTGAAAAATATTTTGAATATGCAAAAGAAGAAATTTCAGTATTTGTAAAAGAAATTCCGATTGAAATTCAACAATCAGTTAATGGATCTACTGAGTATTTTGCATTTAAGGGAGAAGATTTGGAATATGTAATAAAATTCAAAAATATAGGGGATGAAGAAATCAGAGGACTTGTGATAAATAGTGAGTTATCTGGAAAAATTGACCTTGATTCAATTGATGTTATTAACGGTTCTTATGACAAAAAATCAAATAAAATTACATGGAGCGCTTTTAATGTTCCAAAACTTGCATCTTTTTCTCCAGGAGATGAAGGCGAGGTAAGTTTTCGAGCCAATGTTGCTGATTATATTGAAATTAAAAATCCTGAAGATAAGCATTTTTTGATTAATAATCAAGTGACGATTAG
>JAGLJF010000071.1 GCA_023142595.1 Minisyncoccota bacterium
ATCCTCAGCTTGACTGGGGATCCAGAATAGACTGAGATAAATTTTAATTTAGGCTTGATATAGCCAAAAGATACTAATCTTAGATTCCCGCAGGAGTTTATGCTGAATTAATTTCAGTGCGGGAATGACAAATAAGTTTAATGTAATGTATATAACTATTTTTAAAAAGTATAGGAAGCGCTGTAAAATCTTACATATTAATTATGATAGTCAATTTTTTAAAGCAATCTTTTTTTCTGAATTTAATTTTATCTATCTTAACTCTTGTTTTAATTATTGAAAGGCGTATTGGTATTGAGGATGCAATGTTTTTTATTGTTTCGGCTGGTTTTGTTGCTAGTTTTTTTACTAATGAAAATTCCCTTGTCTGTTATCTTAAATTAATATTTTTCAATTCGTTGATTTTTGGTTTTTTATTAAGTCTTTTTTTTCTGATTTTTGTATTTTTTTCTGATAGTCAATTTAGAGAAGCTTATGCTATTTATCATTTTTTGTTTTTAATTTTTCCTATTTCTTTTTATGGATTGCTAATAGGACTGTGTAGTTTTTTTGGTGGATTAACTGGCATTATTCCAAAATTTATTATTGAGAGGTTTAAAGACTGTAAAAGTTATTATGTAAGATGATTTTAAGCATTTGGCATTTTAGTAGACGCTGGATCTGAAATTTTTAATTTTGATTTGTAGGTGCAGTGGATTTAACAATTTAACAATATAATTTTATGTCAATGTCTAAACTCATCTCAGTAAAAAATATCACTAAGGATTATCAACTAGGTGATGTTGTGACGCATGTTCTTAAGGGAGTGTCATTTGATATTAATGATGGAGAATTTGTTTCGATTATGGGGTCATCTGGTAGTGGAAAATCAACGTTGATGTATATCTTGGGTTTTTTGGATAAATATACAAATGGCAAATATTTTTTTGAAGGACATGATACTTCAAAACTTGATGATGACAAGTTAGCCGAATTTCGAAATGAAAAGGTGGGATTTATTTTCCAATCTTATAATTTATTACAAAGAACAACAGTTCTAGATAACGTTCTTCTGCCAACTACATATTTGCTTGGTTGCGATGTCAAAAAAGCGGAAGCAGAGGCTATAAAACTTCTCAAAAGAGTTGGTCTTGGACATCGAATGAAACATAGACCAAATCAGCTTTCAGGAGGAGAGCAACAAAGAGTTGCAATTGTTCGCGCGCTCATAAATAATCCGAATTTAATTCTTGCTGATGAACCAACTGGAAATTTAGACAGTGAGTCTGGTGAGGAAATTATGGAAATATTGCAGGATCTTAATAAAGAAGGCAAAACAATTATTATGGTAACTCATGAACAATATACGGCAGAATGTGCGAGAAGAATTTTGCATATTAAAGACGGACTTATTATTAAGGATGATGTTGTTGGTAGTCAGAGATTAGCAATGAATGGAGATTTTAAAAAGTAAAATTATGAATTTAATTCGAACTATTAAATTATCTTTTGTAAATTTGGCCGTAAACAAGTTTCGGTCTTTTTTGACGATGTTAGGAATGATTATCGGGGTGGGTTCGGTGATTGCAATTATGTCTATTGGAGCTGGAGCACAAAGTTTGATTTTTAATGAAATTGCATCTTTTGGAACAAATCTGGTTGGAGTTTTGCCGGGAGGAGGGGAAGAAGATGCTCCTCCAGCGGCGCTGATGGGTATTGTCATAACCACACTGACATATGAAGATGCAAAGGCAATTGGAGATGTTCCGCATATTGTGGCCGTGACTCCTTATTCTAATGGAAATGCTAATATTTCTTTTGGTGATAAAATCAAAAATACAAGCTTTGTTGGAGTTTCTTCACAATATCTTGGCGTTGAAGAAAACATAATTAGTCAAGGAAGATTTATTTCTCCAGAAGAAGATGAAAGTACAGCTCGAATTGTTGTTTTGGGTTCAGAGGTCAAAGAAGATTTGTTTGGTGAAAATAATCCACTTGGCCAGAGGATTAAAATTGATCAAACGAGCTTTGTGGTTGTTGGAGTAATGGAAGAAAAAGGATCGTCATTGGTGGCAAATCGAGATAAGGAAGTTTTTATTCCTGTTAAAACAGCGCAGAAAATTTTGTTGGGAGTTGATCATGTTGGATTAATTAGGGCGAAAATTGATGATGAAAAAAACGCGCCTTTTGTGATAAGTGAAATTAAAAAACTTTTACTGCAAAGACATAATATTAAGGATCCTAAAAAAATTGATTTCACGGTTCAGAGTATGAGTCAAGCTTTGGATATGATTGGTACTGTCACAAATGCCTTGAATGTATTTTTAGGTGCTATTGCTGCAATCTCTCTTTTGGTTGGTGGAATTGGAATTATGAATATTATGTTTGTAAGTGTGACAGAGAGAACGAGAGAAATTGGCTTGCGAAAAGCGTTGGGCGCAAATAGAAAAAACATTTTGAGTCAATTTTTGATTGAGTCGGTTATTATTACCTTTATTGGTGGTTTAATTGGAATTATTGGTGGTACTGTTTTTGCGGCAATTGTTGCTTTTGGTGTGCAATATTTTGGATATGGTTGGGACTTGATAATTACTCCTCTTTCGATAATTCTTTCGTTTGTCATTGCAGTTATAATTGGTCTTGCTTTTGGAATTTATCCTGCCAAAAAAGCAGCAGATTTGAATGCGATTGTGGCGTTGAGACATGAATAGATTTTGTTTCTGGAGTTGGAGTTCAGGTTTCAACCTGTAAATTCGTGTTTATTGCGACTAGCTCACACTCCAAAGAGTGAATTCCAGAGTTAATAAAAAATTTCATTTCATCAAAGTTTTTTGAAGAAAATTTTAAT
>JAGLJF010000072.1 GCA_023142595.1 Minisyncoccota bacterium
TGACGAGGAATTTATTCTATTAAAGCATAATTGAAGATAATATTCATTACCAAACAAAACAACCTACTAGAAGTAGGTTGTTGTAACTGAAATAACTTTATTTCTTTTTGTTCTTTTTATTAGCTTTTTCTTCAAGCATAAGTCGTTTAATTTCAAGTCTTTTCGCAGTTTTATGAGAACGCGATTTTTTCTTCTTACCAACTCCTGTCAATCTTTTTGCCATATAAGTATTTTATTAATAAAAATTATTTGCTTTTACAATATAAATACTCTATCATAAAAAATCAAATTAGTAAAGAGAGAGGGCTTAAAATAATTTTCACAATGATAATTATACATCAAATATAAATTCTTTCAATCAATATTTTCAATTATAATTAATGAATCAACAAATTGGTAAGATACATGATTAATCACTTTCTTTTTCTATGCTTGAGGAAATATGTCACAAGCCCAGACCCAAAAGCAACGATAATCAAAAGCAAATAAAATAGTTCGGCAGAAATTTTATTATTTGAATCGATTTTTATTAGTTTATTATTTATAGTTATGGACATTGGAACCTTTACGCCAGTATTTGTTTGTAAGCGCGATTTCACAAGAGGCTTTCCCAAGACAGAAAAATTAGTTTGAATAATTTTTGAAGGACCTTCGATATCAGCGGGATCAACTTCAACCATAACAGTTTTTCTTGCCCCTGCTTCCAAAGTAAAACTAGCAGGATTTGCTTTTATAATTTCTGAAAATTCATCTGGATATACTTCAAAAACTTGCACATCCGCGGTCGGATTGACAACAACTATCTCCTTGACTACAACCTCACCTCCTATCTCTACTGTGAAATCCATTTTAGATGGACTAACTTGAATTCCAGCTGCTTGAATTAGAGTTGGTAAAAGAATAAAGGCTAAAATTAATATTTTTTTCATAAATTGATTATATTTTTAAATTATCTTAAAGATTGTTTATTGTGCTATTGCCCAAAAAGTGAGCTGTGCCGATTTTGTATTATTTTCAGATGAATAGCTGGCCGGGATAGAGAGTTTGACATCTATATCTTGATCATCATTTTGATCTATCTCGACCTTAAAATTTTTCCAATATATACTATCTAAATCTATATTCTCAATAAAAAGAGAATCTCCGCTGACTAAAGCTTCCATATGTATATCTGCGGTTCCATTATTGCTAATTACAATATTTTTCGTGGCAGAAGATCCTGGATCTAATTTTCCAAAATCTAAGTCATTCGGATTAACAACGAAAGAAATTACATCTTCAGCTTCGGTGTCATCCCCTTTCACATCTTCTTGTTCAACAGTCACGCTCATATCTACAGAAGCAGTGTTTAGTTGTCCCACTTTTAGCAAAATAGAATTACTCCTGATATATTCTTGTTTTTGCGCATAAACTTTATAAAATCCGTCTTCTAAATTGATAACTACTTGACCACTGTTGTCGGTGTTTTTCTTGGTAAGTCCAAAATATACAACTGCATCGGAAAGAGGAAGCCATAAATCACCATTAAAAAATTCTACCGTAGCTGTCACAGATTGGTCAGTATTAATTTGTTCAGATGACAAGGACAGTTTGGCGGGTTGCCAACCAAATCCGCCATAATACCAGATTACAGAATCCCTAACTTTCAATTCATAGTCCGCAGCTCCGACAGAAGGCGAAGCACTGTTTACCATATACAACCAACCTGTCATTCCTGACGCCACATCGTCATTAATGGTTGCAAGATATGAGCCCCAGCTAGATTCTTTGATTTCATATTCAAAACCACAAGCATTTCTTGCATTCTTGATAATATCCAAAGCAGTTATTCCAACAAC
>JAGLJF010000073.1 GCA_023142595.1 Minisyncoccota bacterium
TTTTACATTACGAAGGAGGCTTAATATTGGAACCAAATAAAGGCGATTGTCTAGAAAAAATAAATAGACAATTAAGAGAAAAGGGTTTAATGGAATTAGATTCAATTGGCGACCATACTAAAGGAGAAATTGAGATACTGGAGATTGTTGAAATAAATGAAGATCCAGATTTCAGAGGATATTGTATGGTGAAATTTGAATCATTAGTAAAAGATAAGGAATCAGGTTCGCCAAAAAAATCAGGTATTCAAAAAAATTTAGTTTTGGATCTGACAAGCATTGCGGAGTCATCATAATCGCATTGACAGAAAATAATGAGCTGATTTTTCCAATTTCTTATCGACTTTGTTATGGATGGCGGAGCGAGGCTCCAAGAGGCTTTCCAAAAGGTCATTCAGCTCTTGAAGATGCAAGAATTGAGCTTGCTTCCGAAACTGGCTATGTCGCTGAAGAAATGACAGTAATTCAAACTGTTGACGAAGACACTGGAACTTCTGCTATGTCGCCTACTATTGTATTTGCAACTGGTTGCAGGAAGGAAAAAAGTACGACACAATGTCACGATACTGAGATTATTTGTTCGAAAAAAGAAACATTAATTCCTGTTGAAGAAATTGATCGGGAAATAATAAATGGAAATATTATAGATCAATTATCTTTGTCGGCAATAATGATTGCTCGGGCATGGGGATATTTATAAAACGATGAAATTTGTCACCTAGTTAATTTAGCAAAAACTTGTTGCATTAACCTAGGTGTTCTTTTTTTATCCGCACTTTATCCAGTTGACAATTTTAAATTTTGACACTATATTATAAGGACAGTGGGTGAGATTACTATGAACTAGAGGATATTGAAAATTACATTTTATTTGTCATCCCGAGCTTGTTAAAAGATGTAATTTGTAAGATAAAATAGCGTTGTATATACTTTTATAATTGCCATCAGTATTAATTGCCATCCTCAGCTTGACTGGGGATCCAGAATAGACCGAGATAGATGATAATTTAGGCTTGATACAGTCAAAAGATACTAATCCTAGATTCCCGCCGGAGTTTATGCTGAATTTAGTTCAGTGCGGGAATGACAAATAAGTTTAATGTAATGTATATAGCTGTTTTTAAAAAGTATATACAACGCTGTAAAATCTTACAGTTAAGAATATAAATCACAAAAGATCCTGAACTAAATTCAGGATGACAATGTAACATTTTAATAAAAATATTTAATATTAATAGAGATGCAGAACGATTTTTTTCAAGATAAAAATCAAAATCAGAACAGTTCACAGGAAGAATTTGAACTGAAAAAAAGCCTATCTAGCGCTTTGGAAAAAAAGATTGAATTACTGGCAAAGCTATATACAGAAAAGAAAATTTCTTTGGAAGAAATTTCTTTGATTTTAGGATTGGATAAAAGTGAAATTAATCTTATTTTTTCACAAAAGGGAATTATCAAAAAGAAAAGAATTTTGGTTGGTGGAGGAGCTGGTTTTATTGGAAGTAATTTTATCTATCATCTTTTGGAAAATTATCCAAATTATGAGGTTATAAATTATGATGTTCTGACTTATGCTGCCAATATTGAAAATATGAGTATTGCCGAAAAAAATCCAAATTATAAATTTATTAAAGGTGACATTGCTGATTATGAAAAATTGGAAGAAATTGCCAAAGAAGGTATTGATGCAATTGTAAATTTTGCAGCAGAAACAGCGGTTGGTCGTTCAGTTCATGGAAAGGCTGCTGATTTCATTCATTCAAATGTTGTTGGAACACACTGTCTTTTGGAATTGGTGAAAAATTATAAGATTCCTCGATTTGTTCAAATTTCTACAGACGAAGTTTATGGAACGGTGGGGTTAGATGAAGATAGACAATTTACTGAAGATTCTCCATTTTTGCCAAATGTTCCTTATGCGGCTGCCAAGGCCGGTGGTGATTTGATGTGTCGAGCATATTTTAATACATATAAAGTTCCAGTTATTGTGACGCATTGTTCAAATAATTATGGACCATATCAACATCCAGAAAAAATGATTCCATATTTTATTTTTCGAGCAATGAACAATCAATCTCTTCCAGTCCACGGAGATGGATTGCATGTTAGAGATTGGAT
>JAGLJF010000074.1 GCA_023142595.1 Minisyncoccota bacterium
ATTAACTACAATAAAAAACTACGTTCAAAAAGCATGTTTAAATAAAATTCATGATGTGGTGCCGAAGGAGGGAATCGAACCCTCACTCCATTGCTGGAATGCGATTTTGAGTCGCACGCGTCTACCAATTCCGCCACTTCGGCAAGTTCCAATAGTATAAGAATATAACATTAAAATAATTTGTCAATCAGAAAATTTGTCAATTGTATTTTCATACATTATAATATAACTATGAGTAAAATAATTGCACTAGTAAATCAAAAGGGGGGAGTAGGCAAGTCAACAACTTCTATGAATTTGGGAGCTTATTTGGTTGTGCGTGGAAAGAAAGTTCTTTTAATTGATATGGATCCTCAAGCAAATGCAACTACAGGACTTGGCTTTAGACCGGAAAATATCGAAAATAATGTATATCAAGCGCTTTGTGGGAAAATACTTCTCAAAGACGCAATCATAAAAACAACTCTTTTAGGTTATGACCTGATACCTGCAACACAGGATTTAGCTGGAGCTACGATTGAACTCGTAGAATCAACTGAAAGAGAATTCAAATTTTATAACGCCATCAAAGATATTAGGGAACAATATGATTATATTTTGATTGATTGTCCACCAAGTTTAGGTCTTTTGACAGTTAACAGTTTGACAGCTGCTGACGAAATTATTGTGCCAATTCAATGTGAATATTATGCGCTTGAAGGATTGAGTCAACTTCTGAGCTCAATTGATCTTATTCAAAAAAACTTAAAAGAAGACTTGAGGCTGATGGGTGCGGTTTTAACTATGTATGATAAACGAAATCAACTTGCGCATCAGGTTGAAAAAGAAGTAAGAAGACATTTTCCAGGACATGTTTTTAGTTCTATTATCCCAAGAAATGTTGCTCTTGCTGAAGCTCCAAGTTTTGGAAAAAATATATTTCAATATGCTCCAGAAAGTACTGGTGCAAAAGCATATGATTATCTTGCAAGAGAAGTGATTTCTCTTGAATCAAAATAACATATAAAATAAATAAAAATAAAAAATATGAAAAAAACAAGCTTAGGAACAGGATTATCTTCTTTAATACCGAATAAGACAAATCAGGATGAAAACTTTGCTTTTACAAAAAGTAATTTTTCAAATTCCAATGCGGTTATAAAAATTCCAGTAGAAAATATTATTCCGAATCCGAATCAACCCAGATATTATTTTGATGGAAATAATTTAAAAGATTTGTCAAATTCAATTAAAGAGCATGGGGTCATTCAACCTATTCTTGTCACAAAATTAAGCGAGGGAAAATATGAATTAATTGCAGGAGAAAGAAGACTTCAAGCTTCAAAGTTAGTTGGCAAAAAAGAGATTCCAGCAATTGTCAAAATTGCCTCAAATCAAGAAAAATTGGAACTTGCTCTTATTGAAAATATTCAAAGACACGACCTTAATCCGATTGAAGAGGCGAAAGCTTATAAAAAGCTTCAAGTTGAATATAATTTAACGCAAGAGGAAGTTGCTCAAAAGGCTGGAAAAAATCGATCAACTGTTGCAAATATGATGCGTCTTTTGGAGCTTCCAATCGAAATTCAGAGGGGACTTATTGAAAAGAAAATAACAGAAGGTCATGCTCGAGCAATTCTGAGTCTTGAAAATCCAGAAAAAAGAAGAGCTCTTTATGAACTTATTTTGAAAAATAAACTAACTGTCAGAGAGACAGAGGAGAAGGTTCGAGAAGTTACAGTTCACACTCACAAAAGACAGACAATCAAGCAAACAGATCCAAAAATTCAAGACCTCGAAGACAAGATTCAGCAAAAGCTTGGAACCAAAGTTCAAATCAAGAAAAAAGGAACTTCTGGAAAGCTTGTTATTGAATTTTTTTCAGAAGAAGAATTTGAGAAGATATTGGGATTAATTACCTAAAATAGATTTATGCCAAGAAGAGAACAACCTTATTTCGAACGATTCGATCCAGATGAAGTCGACAAAGAAGCTGACAGAACACGTGAATTAATACATAATGATGAAAGAAGTAGAGAATCGTCATT
>JAGLJF010000008.1 GCA_023142595.1 Minisyncoccota bacterium
CAAGAAAGAGGAATTACAATTACCTCAGCTGCGACTACTTGTATCTGGGACGAACATCAAATTAATATCATCGATACTCCTGGTCATGTTGATTTTACTGCAGAAGTTGAAAGAAGCCTTCGAGTTCTTGATGGTGGAGTTGTTGTTTTTGACGGAGTAGCTGGAGTTGAATCTCAAAGTGAAACTGTTTGGCATCAAGCTGATAAATATGCAGTACCAAGAATTTGTTTTATAAATAAAATGGACAGAACTGGAGCTGATTTTTATAAAGGATTTGATTCCATTCTTGATAGATTGAACAAAAATGCAGTCGCAATTCAACTGCCAATTGGCGCAGAAGAAAATTTTGAAGGAGTTATAAATTTGATAAATCGAAAGGCGTATTATTTTGAAGGAGCTCATGGTGAGAATGTGGTTGAAAAGGAAATGCCAGAGGATATGAAAGACAAAGTTGAAGAATGGAGAGCTGAGATGGTTGAGAAGGTTGCAGAGCATGACGACAAACTGATGGAAAAATATTTGGCAAGCGAAGAAATTACACAAGAAGAATTAGAAAAGGGAATTCGAAAAGCTACAATTGAAAATAAAATATTTCCAGTAATGACTGGAACTGCTTTGAAAAACAAGGGAGTTCAGTTGGTGTTGAATGCTGTGATTGATTATCTTCCTTCTCCAATTGATGTCCCGCCTCTTGTTGGGATTGATCCAAAAACCGAAGAAGAAGTTGAAGTTAAGGCAGATGAAAGTGAGCCTTTAGCTGCGCTTGTTTTCAAAGTTGCAGCAGACCCCTTTGTTGGTCAGTTGGCTTTTTTCAGAGTGTATTCTGGAATATTAAAATCAGGTACATATGTAATTAATCCAATGAATGGAAAAAAAGAGAGAATTAGTAGAATTCTCAGAATGCATGCAAATCATCGTGAAGAAGTTGAAGAAGTTTATGCTGGTGAGATTGCAGCGACAATCGGATTGAAAGACACGGGAACTGGAAGTACTTTGAGCGATGAAAAAAAGCAAGTATTGTTGGAACAAATTACTTTCCCTGAGCCTGTGATTTCAATTGCCGTAGAGCCGAAGACAAAAGCTGATCAAGAAAAAATGGGAATGGCTTTGAAGAAGCTGTCTGACGAAGATCCAACATTTAGAGTGCATACAGATGATGAAACAGGACAGACTATTCTTTCGGGAATGGGTGAGCTTCATTTGGAAGTCTTGATTGACAGAATGATGCGTGAAATGGGAGTTGAGGCAAATATAGGTCAGCCAAGGGTTGCTTATAGAGAAACAATTAAGAGTAGCGCTAATGCTGAAGGAAAATATGTAAAACAATCTGGAGGAAGAGGTCAATATGGTCATGTTTGGATTAAATTGGAAGCACAAGAAACTGGCGCAGGATTTGAGTTTGTAAATGAAATTAAAGGTGGAGTTGTTCCTCAGGAATATATTAAACCTACCCAAAAAGGCATAGAAGAGGCATTGGTCGGAGGTGTAATTGCTGGGTATCCAGTTATTGATGTGAAGGCAACTCTTTATGATGGTTCATATCATGAAGTTGACTCTTCAGAAGGTTCTTTCAAGATTGCAGGTTCAATGGCTTTTAAAGAGGCTTTTCGAAATGCAACCCCGATTATTCTTGAACCAATTATGAAAGTAGAATCTACAACTCCTGAACAATTTATGGGAGATGTTGTAGGGGATTTAAGTTCCAAGAGAGGTCAAATTGAAAATATGGGAGAGAGAGGACAAGTCAAGGTTATTACTGCTTTGGTCCCACTTTCATCTATGTTTGGTTATGCGACACAAATCAGGTCTATGACTCAAGGTCGTGGAAATTATTCAATGGAATTTGATCATTATCAAGAAGTTCCAAAAAATGTTGCCGCAGAAATCATTGGAGAAAAAGATAAGAAATAAAAGTTACCTTTTTACAGAGTTTAAATACAGGTGTCAATTATGGCATCTGTATTTTATTTGATTGATAATTATCGTAATGATATAATTTATATAAATATAAACAAATTTTCAAATTTATGCAGCGACATAAAATTTGGTATAAAAGAGAATTATTTAAAAATCATTTCAAGTCATATAAAGATTGGGATGTCTTTAATCCTCCTTCTGGAATAAAGCATTTTCAAAGATATAAAAAAGAAGCCGTGCAGTGCCAAAATCCTCAGTGCGAAAGAGAAGGAATGCTCATCAGTGAACATGAAGCTTTCTATTATTTTGCAAAACAATCAAATTTAAAAAAAATTAAGAGAAAAATTATTTACATATTCCAAAGAAAAAGTGTAAATAGTATATATATTTGTCCATTTTGTGGAAAAAATGATATTAAAGAAATATAAATTATAATGAGTATTGACAAAAAAAATATTTATGTTAATCTAATCAGGTAGTAAATCTTATTTATTTAATTTATAAATATGAATGAAAGCAGTTTTGATAAAATTAAAAAACTTATGAAGATTGTTGGTGGTAAGGCAATTATAATTGAAGATGATAAACCGGCTTTTGTAATTATAAATGTTGATGAATATGTTGATTTTAAGGATGTAGAAAAAAAGACTTTTGGAAATTTGAAAGACTCTAGAGATAAAATTAACAAAGATATAGATGTTTGGAAGATGAAACAAGATGAAAGAAAGCTAAAGCAATTAGACGTGAAAAGTGGCTCAGATAAAGAAGAAAATGAAAATGATATTACGATTGAAACTCTCTAGGTTAAACAGTTGACAAAAGTATTAAGTGCGTGTTATACTTCACAAGTCACAGAAATGAATATTGGCTATTGTCAATCTTATTTATATGTGATAATATAGAAACATTGTTTGAAAATAATTTTATTATTTTATTTTAAAAATTAATCTTATAAAACTGAAGTTTTAAAGTCTAAGTTTTCAATAACTTCACTTTGGTTTTTTAAAAGGAGAATCATAAAAATGGCAGAAATATTTGA
>JAGLJF010000009.1 GCA_023142595.1 Minisyncoccota bacterium
AAAAATTTATAATCATATCAAAGAAGATGGCGTGTTGATGTTTGTTTTAATTTCAGTTTTTTCTGCATTGATTCTGGGAGGAATCTATCGAGCATTTTTTGTGTTGTTTTTGGAAAATTTATCCTTTTCTCAAAGTGATATTATCAAGTTTATCGCCATCGCTTCAGTTGCCTATCTACCACTTTCAGTGATTGTAATCAAAATAATTGGAAAATTAAAAAACAAGAAAATAATTAGCAGTGGAATTGTTGCCGAAGGTTTTGTGACAATTGTGTTTGGAATGTTTGCAAGTGTGATGAGTTTGTTTGGATTGTTTATTGTGATGACTGTTGATTCGCTTGGCGCTTTGGCAGTTGGTAGTGGAAAAAGCGCTTTGCTTTCCAAAAGGCTTAAGGAATATAAAGAAGAGGCTTCTGTTATTGATACAATCCTAGTAACTCTTGGTCCAGCTCTCGGCGCTTTCATTGGTGGATTGGCGATTTCGAGTATTGGTTTTGAAAAAACATTTTTATTCGCAGGTGCGGTAGTTTTTGTGTTTGGGATTATCTCGTGGTTTATAAAAGTGAGGACTTGAAATTGGATTTGTAATTTCTTTGAAAATGTTTTGATAGTTATCCACAGGCAGATGATTGACAAATATTTTTTAATATGTAAGATGTATTTATTGATAGTGGGTCCGTAGCTTAGTGGTGGAGCGGTTCCCTTACAAGGAGCAGGTCCTGAGTTCAAATCTCAGCGGATCCATTTCATTACAAAAAAACAAACAATCAAAGTGCCGCCGTAACTCAGAAATAGAGTGCATGACTGTTCGTCATGAGGTCACAGGTAATATTGCAGGCTAAATTCCTGTCGGCGGCGTAATTTAATTGTTCGGTTAGTGTAGTGGCCCATCACGTAGCCCTGTCGAGGCTGCGACTCGGGTTCGAATCCCGGTCCGAACGTAGCACCAGGCATCTTTATCATAGGGTGCCTTTTTCTTTTTGATTGTATTTGAAAATAGGTTTGAAACCTGTTTTTTTAACTTCAATATATTTTTTTATTTTGAAAAAATCTTTGTCATCCCAGAATTTATTATTAAGTGATAGCTTGAGAATAAATATCTGGGATCCAGCTTGTCTTGTTTTACTAGAATTATTATGTAGCTTTGATGAACTAATAAATTTTTATTTTAGAGTTTATTTCTCGCCTTAAATCCTAGATTCCCGACTTCTCGGGAATGACATTTAAATATTTTCTAATTTTCATTTATGTTAAAATGTTTATATGATTACCGTCCTTGATAAATTATAAATCTATGCTATTATTACCTTATAATCAGCATAATAAAAAACTAATGAATGTTATTATAAAAGGTACAAACTTGGAACTTCATGAGGATTTGAAGGCTTATGTTAATGAGAAAATTGGCGGATTGAAGAAGTTTATTGAAAATGAAAATATAGATAAAAGCGCGATTATGGCTAGAGTTGAACTGGCAAAAACTACACAGCATCATCAACAAGGGGATATTTATAAAGCTGAAGTGAATTTACAAATGACAAAAAAAATGTTGCGTGTAGTTGTTGAAAGCGATGATATTTATAAGGCGATTGATGAAGTGAAAGATAAATTGAAAGTAGCTATCACGGATTATAAAGATGAAAAGAATACGAAAATCAGAAAGGGCGCAAGGATTATCAAGAAGTTGAAAAATATTTCACCACTTGCTTGGGCGAAGGGTGAGTTCAAAAAATACAAAAATAGAAGAGAGGAATAAAAAAAGAGAAATAAAAAAAGAGCAAAAGAAGTAGTTATCTTTTTTTGCTTTTTGAAACAATCTCTCTGATTGTTTTCTTGGTCATTTTCTGATACCCCTTTCTTTCGTATACGATAAGATGGGCCTTATAGATTGTATCTGAGATTGAAAGATTGCTTTCTTTCGAGCTCAATAATATAATAACTTCGTATCTAATTTGTTCTCTGGTTCCCCATGAAAAGTACTTAGAAACCTCTCCTTTGTACCATATTCTTTTAAATTCTTCGATTTTGTCCATAAAAATCTCTCCTTACTTTCTTTATAGTTTTATAGCTCAAAATCAGCAATTAAGCAAGATTGTTATCCACATCAAAAAAAGAAAATTTTGATCTTCTCTTGGCTTTAAGACAAAACTTAAATTTTTTATTATTATTGAATTTTAGGTAAATTATTAAATTATAAATATTAATCGTTATGTCAATTATAAACAAGATATTCGGTGATCCGAACGAAAAGGCTTTGAAGAAAATTTATCCGATCGTTGATGAAATTAATAAGTTGGAAAGCAAGTTTCAAGAAATGTCTGATGAGCAGTTGAAATCTCAGACGGAAATATTTCGTGTGAGAATGGAAAAGGGAGAAACGATTGATCAAATTTTGCCCGAGGCATTTGCGGTTGTCAGAGAAGCTTCGAAGAGAATACTTAAACAAAGGCATTATGATGTGCAGTTAATTGGAGGAATTGTTTTGCATCAAGGGAATATTTCAGAAATGAAAACTGGAGAAGGAAAAACTTTGGTTTCAACTTTGGCGATCTATCTCAATGCAATCGCAAAAAAAGGTTCACATCTTATCACAGTTAATGATTATCTTTCAAAAAGAGATGCAACATGGATGGGTCCAATTTATCATTTTCTAGGACTTAGCGTTGGAATTTTACAGCACGATAAGTCTTTTGTTTTTGATCCAAAAGCGGAGCCAGACGAAAATGAAGTGACAGTTGAAATGGAAAATTTGCGAGAAATTACAAGGAAAGAAGCTTATGCTTGTGACATTACATACGGAACGAATAATGAATTTGGTTTTGATTATTTGCGTGATAATATGGCAGTGAGCAAGGCTCAGATTGTGCAAAGAGAATTGAATTTTGCAGTTGTGGATGAGGTGGATAGCATTTTGATTGATGAAGCCAGAACACCTTTGATTATTTCTGCTCCTGATACAGAATCAAATGTTATGTATCAAACTTTTTCTCGTATCGTTCCAAAATTGGAAGGAGAAAAAGATTATACGATTGATGAGAAAATGAGAGCAGTTAGTTTGACGGATGAAGGAATTGAAAAAGTTGAAGGAATTTTGGGTATGGATAATATTTATAATGAAGGGGGAATTATGTTTGTTCATCATCTTGAGCAGGCTTTGAAGGCAGAAATATTGTTTAAAAATGATAAAGATTATGTCGTGAAGGAAGGCGAGGTTGTGATTATTGACGAATTCACTGGAAGACCAATGCCTGGTAGAAGATTCAGTGAAGGACTTCATCAGGCGATTGAAGCTAAGGAAAATGTGAAGGTTCAAAAAGAAAGTCGAACTTTGGCAACGATTACTTTTCAAAACTATTTCAGACTCTATGACAAGCTTTCAGGAATGACGGGAACGGCTGTGACGAATGCCGAAGAATTTTCTCGTGTATATGAGCTTGATGTTTTGTCAATTCCACCGAATAAAACGATTACAAGAATAGATTCAAACGATTCTATATTTAAGACGGAAAACGGGAAATTTTTGGCGTTGATTCGAGAAATCAAAGAGCGTCATGAAAAAGGACAGCCTGTTTTGGTCGGTACAATCTCAATTGAAAAATCTGAAATATTGAGTCAAATGCTCACAGCTGAAGGAGTTGAACATAAGGTTTTGAATGCGAAATTTCACGAAAAAGAGGCTTTGATTATTTCTGAAGCTGGACAAAAAGGAGCGGTGACGATTGCGACGAATATGGCAGGAAGGGGAACCGACATCAAGCTTGACGAAGGAGTTGAAGGATTGGGAGGGCTTTGCGTTTTTGGAACTGAAAGGCATGAGGCAAGAAGAATTGATAATCAGCTTCGAGGAAGGTCAGGAAGACAAGGGGAGTCGGGGAAAACTCAATTTTATGTATCAATGGAAGATCATCTGATGCGCGTTTTTGGGTCAGACAAAATGAAAATGGTAATGGATAAATTGGGTATCGCAGAAGATATGCCTATTGAAAATGCTTTTATTTCAAAGTCAATTGAGAATGCTCAAACTAAAATTGAAGGATATAATTTCGATATCAGAAAACATGTGCTTGATTATGATGATGTTATGAATCGTCAAAGAGAAGTAATTTATAAAAGGCGTAGAGAAATTCTTGGAATTACAGAAAATTTGGAAAAAGGTGAAAAGGAGGTTAATAAAGATAATTTTTCAGAACTTTTACAATTAAAGGAAAAAGTTTTAGAGATGTTTGAAAATCAATCTCAATATATTGTTTCAGTTCATAGCGTTGACAAGCGAAGTGCTTGGGATGTCAAAGGAATTTTGGAAGCCGTTCACAAAGCTGTTTCTGTCAATGGTGATTTTGAGAAAAAAATCAAAGATATAATTTTTTCAGATAAGTCTGATGAAGAAGCAAGGAGCTTGCTGACCGATTTGGTTTTTTCAGTTTTATCCGATGCTTATAATAAGCGAGAAGAGGAAGTTGGTTTTGAGGCTATCAGGCAAATTGAAAAAATGGTTTTACTTCGAAGTATCGATATTCTTTGGATGGAACATCTTGATTCAATGGACAGTCTCAGGGACAGCATCGGTCTTCAGGGCTATGGTCAAAAAGATCCTCTTGTGGAATATAAAAAAGAAAGTTATCGAATGTTCCAGTCTTTGATTGGCGCAATTGAAGAAAATGTAATTTCTTCGATTTTTAAAATTCAAGTTGTGAAAAAAGTGAAATCTCCAATGGAAAATCAGAATATCAAAATAAGTGGCGGGGGAGAAGAATCAAATGAATCAGCTCCTGAAATTGTCAAAAAAATAGGTCGCAACGAACCTTGCCCTTGCGGGAGTGGGAAAAAGTATAAAAAGTGTTGTGGGAGGGAATAGGTATTTTAACATTTTAACAAAAAGACTAACTTGTCATTCTGAACTTGATTCAGAATCTATTGTTTGACGGATTTTATTTGTGATTTGTTTCATTAGATTTACGCATTTGTTATTTCTGCACTAAACCTGATTCAATACAAACTTCATTGGGAATTTATATAGATATTAATAAATAATATTTATGAATATTATGAAAAAAATAATAGTAATACGAAATTTTGACTTTACTTCAGAACAAACAGGTCGCCTAAAAAAATTAGGTGATGTTAAATTTTATAATAATTTTCCAGTGACTAAAGAAGAGTGGTTGAATAGAGCGAAAGACGCTGATATCATCTGTAGCGGAAATTTTGGCTTAAGGGACAATTTGAATAAGTTAAAAGATGTTTTTATAACATATCCTTTCGTTGCTCTCGATGGTATTGATATCGAACAATTGAAAAAAAATAATATTACGCTATCAAATAGTCCTGGTTGTAATAAAGATGCTGTGTCAGAATGGGTTATGTCTATGATTTTGAATTTGTTTAGGAAATTTCCTCAATTTATTAGGAATAATAATTTACCAAAAGGCGAAATGCCAGAAATAACACAGAGTATTAAAAATAAAAATGTAACTATTCTGGGAAAAGGAAATATTGGATTAAAGGTTGGTAAATTATGTGAAGCTTTTGGAATGAATGTTGTATTTTTTGAAAGAGGGGATAATTTATCAGAAAAGATTAAAAATGCGGATGTGACGATTAATTGCTTGAGTCCGAACAAAGACACAGTCAATTTACTAAATAGAGATTTCTTTTTCTCTTTAAAAAAGAATTCTTATTTTATTACTTTTACAAAGAAGGAAATATATGATTCTGACGCGATGATAGAAGCTTTGAATAAAAATATTTTAGGTGGTATTGCTGACGATTGCGCAAGTGAGATAGTAGGGGATATTCATAATGATTATTATCAAAAATTATTAAAGCATGAAAAGATTCTAGTAACTCCACATATTGCGTGGAGTACTGATAGCTCTATGTACAATGGAAATGAAATGGTTATTGATAATATTGAAGCGTGGATAAAAGGACATCCGCAAAATTTGATTATATGAAGTATTAGAAAAAATACTATTCATTCGAAATAAATTGAATTTAATTTAGTGCAAGAATAACAAGGTTTTGTTTTTAGTGACAGATAAAACCTAAAATACGGAAGATCCTGAATCAAGTTCAGGATGACAATATTTTAGGCGGGAACGGATTTGTAATCCGTTTTTGATGTCTTGAAAATAAAAAAACAAGTCTAGATTTATTTTTTGTCTAGAACTTGTAAAAATTACTCTTCTTTTTCATTTTCTTCCCTCTCTTTTTCTAAATCGAACGGATCAACACAAGAGGAAAGACTTTTTTTTGGGCTAAAAGGGTCGACTGCATCAGTTAGATCGCTCATAATTTATCACCTATTTGTATTGTAGTTGAAAAAATAGTATTTGACAATCAAGCAATTCTAATATAAATTTAACCTTGTAAAGATAATTAAGGATAGTCTCTTGGTTTGTTATAAAGTTTAAACTTAAAGTATAGAAGAATCTTTTTTAACTGTCATTTCGAATCCCATTAGGGTGAGAAATCTGTGAACTATGTTATGCTCTAAACATAAGAAAAGTTTAGATGAGATTTGTTTAGCTTATAGATCTCTCAATCGTTCCACTCATTTCGAGATGACAAAGACTTAGTTTTTAGAGGTTTTTATAATACTATCCATATTAAAAACCTCCTTATCGAGGGGAAATCAGTGTAATTTAATTTTTTAATATTTCAGTATGTCTAGTAAAAGAAAAACTTTATTGAATTTTTTGTTGATTATTATTTTGGCGGTTGTGACAAGTTATATTGTTTATCCGAAAAATCAAGGAATTAATATTCAAAAGTATGGGATCAA